>NZ_CP084930.1:300000-600000 GCF_023822065.1 Sphingomonas morindae | reverse complement strand
ATATGCCGGCAACATCTTCTGGGTGGTGGGCTTCGCGCTGCTCACCTCGTGGGTGGTCGCGGTCACCTTCACCCCCTATCTCGGCGTCAAGCTGCTGCCGGACTTCACGCCGATCGCGGGCGGCCATGCCGCGATCTATGGCACGCCGCGCTACCAGCGGCTGCGCGCAGGCCTCTCCTGGATCGTCGACAACAAGAAGAAGGTGGCGCTTGCCGTGCTCGCGCTCTTCTTCGCGGCGGTCTTCTTCATGGGCTTCGTCAAGCAGCAATTCTTCCCGATCTCGGATCGGCCCGAGGTGCTGGTCGAGGTGCAGATGCCCGAGGGCAGCAGCATCGAGGCGACCAGCGCGGCGACCGAGAAGGTCGAAGCCTGGCTGCGCAAACAGCCCGAGTCGAAGATCGTCACCGCCTATATCGGGCAGGGGCCGCCGCGCTTCTACCTGCCCTTCGCGCCCGAGCTTCCTGATCCCTCCTTCGCCAAGATCGTCGTGCTGACGCCCAGCGAGAAGGATCGCGAGGCGCTCAAGCACCGCGCCCGCGTGGAGGCCGCCGACGGCCTCGTGCCCGCCGCGCGCATCCGGGTGACGCAGCTCGTTTTCGGCCCCTATTCGCCCTTTCCGGTCGCGTTCCGCGTAATGGGGCCGAACGAGGACAAGGTGCGCGCCATCGCCGAGCAGGTCCGTCAGGTCATGCTGAAGAACACGTCCATGCGGCAGGTGAACACCGACTGGGGCGAGCGCGTGCCGACCGTGCATTTCGTGCTCGATCAGGATCGGCTGCGCGCGATCGGCCTCTCCTCGCAGGATGCCGCGCAGCAGCTGCAATTCCTGCTCACCGGCGTGCCCGTGACCCAGGTGCGCGAGGATATCCGCTCGGTCGAGGTCGTGGCGCGCAGCGCCGGACCGGATCGGCTCGATCCCGCCCGGCTCGGCGGCTTCACGCTGACCGGCGGCGCGGGCCAGCGCGTGCCGCTCGATCAGATCGGGAAGGCGGTGGTCCGGATGGAGGATCCGATCCTCCACCGGCGCGACCGCTTCGTGACGATCACCGTGCGCGGCGACATTGGCGAGGAGTTCCAGCCGCCGGATATCGCCAACCAGATCATCGCGCAGATCAAGCCGATCGTCGCCGCGCTGCCGCCCGGCTACAAGATCGAGACGGGCGCCGCGCTGGAGGAAGCGGGCAAGGCCAATGTCGCGCTCGCCGCCGTCTTCCCGCTGATGATCATCCTGATGATGGTGGTGATCATCTTCCAGGTGCGGTCGATCTCGGCGATGGCGATGGTGCTGCTCACCGCGCCGCTCGCGCTGGTCGGCGTCGTGCCCACGCTGCTGATCTTCAACCAGCCTTTCGGCTTCAACGCGATCCTCGCGATGATCGCGCTGGCCGGGATCATCATGCGCAACACGCTGATCCTGATCGGGCAGATCCACCAGAATGAGGCGGACGGGCTCGATCCCTATCATGCGGTGGTGGAGGCGACGGTGCAGCGCGCGAGGCCGGTGATCCTGACGGCGCTCGCCGCGGTGTTCGCCTTCATCCCGCTCACCCAGTCGGTCTTCTGGGGATCGCTCGCCTATACGCTGATCGGCGGCACGATCGGCGGCACCCTGTTGACGCTGGTCTTCCTGCCGGCGCTCTACGCCCTCTGGTATCGCATCAAGCCCGGCCGGGATCGCGAGGCCGCGCACCGCGATCCGGCGGAGGTGCCGGTCCCGGCGGCCTGAGCGTCTGGGCCCGGACGGTTGATCGATCGTCCGGGCCTGGCCTAGAATAAGGGATGACCTCGGAAGCTGCCGCTGCCGTCCCGCCCGAGCGGCGCAAGATCGTCATCGCCACCTATGCGGGCGCGAAGATGCTCGATGTCACGGGTCCGCTCCAGGCCTTCAGCGAGGCGCGGCTGGAGGATGGCCGGCCGGCCTATACGGTGGTGGTCGCGTCCGAAAGCGGGGGCCTGGTCGGAACGGACACCGGCGTCGCGCTGGACACCCGCACGCTGGACGCCGCGACGCTTCGCGATGTCGATACGCTGCTGGTCGCGGGCGGCACGCTGCCCGAGCCGCTCGCGCAGACCGAAGCGCTGCGCGCCGCGCTGGGTGCCTATCTCGAGTGGCCGCGGCGTCTGGGGTCGATTTGCACCGGCGCCTTCATCCTCGCGCGGTCGGGCCTTCTCGATGGCAGGGAGGCGACGACGCATTGGGCCGCCTGCGCGCAATTGGCGCGCGAATATCCCCGAATCACGGTCAAATCCGACTCGATTTTCGTCAATTCCGGCCGAATCTGGACCTCGGCGGGCGTTTCGGCGGGGATCGACATGGCTTTGGCGATGATCGAGCAGGATCTCAGCCACCGCGCGGCGCTCGATGTGGCGCGCGGGCTGGTCCTGTTCCTCAAGCGTCCCGGCGGCCAGGCGCAGTTCAGCATCGAGCTTCGCCAGCAGATGCAGGATGCGCGCGGGCGGTTCGACGCGCTCCACCTTTGGATCCGCGCCAATCTCGATAAGGATCTGTCGGTGCCCCTTCTCGCCGGCGCCGCCCATATGAGCCCCCGCAATTTCGCGCGCGTCTATCAGCGGGAAACCGGCCTCAGTCCGGCGCGCGCGGTCGAGCTGATGCGGATCGAAGCCGCGCGCCGCCTGCTCGAGACCGCCGGCGATCCCATCCAGCGCATCGCGCATCGGACGGGCTTTGGCGATGACGAGCGCATGCGGCGCGCCTTTGTGAAGACTTTGGGCGTCTCGCCCAACGCCTATCGCGCCCGCTTCGGCCGGCCTTCGTCCTAAAGCGAGGGGTGGTTGTCATTGCTGCCAGGCTGACGCGCGCCCATCTCCCGCCCGACCGCTTCGATCCGAACGAAGCGGCGGAGACGATCGATGAGCAGAACGGCCAGCATCGGCGGCATCACGGCGCCGGATTCGCATATAGCCCGGGAAGTGGCGGCGCTCGCGCGCCAGGTGCATGATCCCGCCATCCTCAACCATGTCCACCGGACCTATTGGTTCGCGGAATTCCTGGCGCAGAAGCGGGAGGTGCGCTTCGATCGCGAGATCGTCTACATCGCCTCGCTTCTCCACGATCTCGGATTGACCGATCGCTATTGCGCCGAACACCGGTTCGAGATCGACGGCGCCAATGCCGCCGCGCACTTCCTGCACGCGCACGCCTATCCGAAACCCGGGATCGACATGGTCTGGGACGGTATCGCCCTGCATTCCTCGGATGTCGCCGCCTTCAAGGCGCCCGAGATCGCGCTGGTGCATCTCGGCGCCCATGTCGATGTCATGGGTCTGAACATCGAGGAAATCTCGCCGCAGCTCATCGACGATACGCTGCAACTCTACCCGCGGCTCGGCTTCAAAAAGGCCTTTACCGAAGCGCTCGCGGAGATCGCCCGCCGCAAGCCGTTCACCGCGATCGGCACCGGCCTTGGCGACATCGGACGCGCGCTGCTGCCCGGCTTCGCGGTGCCCGATGTGTGCGCCCTGCTTCTCGACGCGCCTTTCGACAGCTGAGGCGGTGCTATGGGGAGGGCCTGGCAGGATTGGAGGGCGATCGGTCCTTGCATCCGCCGCCGCCAGGCCGAATATCGGCCGCGTCGCCAACAGGATTTTCGTTCGCCGCCTCCTCGCCACGTCCTTGCGAAGGCCGTTCAGACAAGCGAGGAGCATCATGTCTTCCGAAAACAGGATCGTCCACGTGAATGGCGTGGATCTCAACGTCGCCGTCCGTGGCGAAGGCTCGCCCGTGCTCGTGTTCCTTCATTATTATGGAGGCTCGACGCGCACATGGAGCGGGGTGATCGACGATCTTTCCACCACCCACCGCTGCCTCGCGATCGATTTCCGCGGCTGGGGCCGCTCGGACAAGTCGTCCAATGACTATGATCTGGATACGCTGGCGAGCGACGTGGAAGCCGTGCTCGCCCATTTCGGCCTCGACGACTTCATCCTCCTCGGCCACTCCATGGGCGGCAAGGTCGCGCAGATCGTGGCCGCGCGCCAACCGGCAGGGCTCAAGGGCCTGATCCTCGTCGCACCTGCGCCGCCCGGGCCGTTGGCGGTGCCCCCCGAGCAGCGGGCGGAGATCGTCAGGAATTACAGCACGGAAGAGGGCGTGGCGCGCGCCATCGGCATCATGGCGCGCCTCCCGCTGACGCACGCGCAGCGCGCGCAGATCGTCGAGGATACGCTGGCGAGCCCGCCCGCCGCCAAGCGCGCCTGGCCCGAGCAGGGCATGCAGAAGGACATCCGGGATCGCGCCGCCCGCGTGCGGGTGCCGAACCGAGTCGTGATCGGCGCGCGCGATGCGGTGGAGACCGAGGCGTCGCTCCGCGCCGCCTTCGACCAATACTATCCCGGCACCGACTATGTCGTCATTCCGGACACCGGCCATCTCTCGCCGCTGGAGGCGACGGCGGCGGTCGTCCGCGCGATCAGAACCGCGCCAATCCTCTGATCGCGCGACGGAACGCTTGTCAGGGCGCCGCACGCCATTACTGTGCCCGGCCACGAGCATGGCCGCTCGTGCGATGATGGATGCGCATGCGCTCGACTGACCCCGAAGCCGCCAGTCTCGCCAAGACGCTCGCCCGCGTGGCGGCGGGAGACAGGAGCGCGTTTGAAGAGGTGTATCGTCGGACATCGGCGAAGCTGTTCAGCGTGTGCCTGCGTATTCTCCCGGTCAGACAGGAAGCCGAAGAAGCGTTGCAGGAAGCCTATCTCACCGTGTGGCGTAAGGCGGCGACCTTCGACCTGGCCAAGGGCAGCGCGATGACGTGGCTGATCCTGATCGCGCGCAGCCGCGCGCTGGATCGGCGGCGGGGCCGGGGCGCCGCCGCCGCCGAGCCGATCGAACTGGCGGAGGCGGTGGCCGATCCGGCGCCCGGGGCGTCGACGCTGCTCGAGCTGGGCGAGGAGGTGAGCCGGCTGGATTCCTGCCTCGCGCTGCTCGCGACGGGGGATGCGCAGCTCATCCGCACCGCCTTTTTCGAAGGCCTCACCTATTCCCAATTGGCCGCCCGCATCGATACGCCGCTCGGCACGATCAAAAGCCGGATCCGCCGCGCGCTGCTCAAGCTTCGGGATTGCCTCGCATGAGCGCGCTGGGCGAGGAAGAGGCGCTCCGCGCCGCCGAACTGGCGCTGGGCCTGCTGGACGGCGCGGAGCGCGCCGAGGCGGAGGCGCGGCTGGCGCGCGACCCGATCTTTGCCGAGGCCCATGCGCGCTGGCGGTCCTATGCCGCCCAGCTGTTCAGCGATCCCGACGAGGTGCCGCGTCCATCGGTGTGGACCGCGATCGCGGCGCGGCTGCCCGCCAATGATGCCGGTGGCGGCGCGCGCGCGCCGCTGCGTTTCTGGCAGGCGGGAACCGCCGTGGCGAGCGCGGCCGCGCTGGTGCTCGGCCTCGTCGCGCTGCAGCGGCCGGCCGTCCGGCTCGTGCCGGTTCCCGCCGTCCAGGCGCACCCCGCGCCGATGGCGGCGGTGCTCACCGGGCGGCAGGGGTTCGTGACGATCGGCTATGATCCGGCGCGCGGCCGCATGATCGCCGCCGCCACCGGTTTGTCGCCGGGGGATCGCGTCCCCGAGCTTTGGGTGATCCCGGCCGATGGCAAGCCGCGCGCGATCGGCGTGCCGGATCTTGCCGCGCCCGCCTGGACGGCGGTGCCCGCGCGGGCGGCGGCGGCGATGGCGCGCGGCGTCACGATCGCCGTCTCGCTCGAGCCGCGCGGCGGCTCGCCCACCGGTCAGCCGACCGGGCCGGTGATCCTCACCGGCACGGTGACGACCAGCTAGCCGGCGCGCCGGCTAGCGGAAGCGCAGCCCCACGCCGGCGAGCGCGCGCTGCCGCGAGGTATGATCGTCGTAGCGGGAATAGACATATTGCCCGCTGACATAGAACATCGGCGTCAGCGAGAATTCGACCCCGCCGCCCGCCTGATAGCCATCGGTCGAGCCGTGGGTGCGCGCGGCATAGCCCGGGCCGACGATCGCGCCATTGACATAGAAGAGGCCGTTGTCGGCCGCGAAGCTGTTGCGCTGCGTGTCGTTCACATAGCCGCCCTTGCCGAAGACGAGGAGCGCGGGCGTGATCAGATAGCCGACCCGCACCGCCGCGCCGAGTTCGTGCGAGGAGCTCTGGCAGAGCGTGCCGCCGCCGAAGCTGGCGCAATCGCGCGTGCCCTTGTTGGGCCGCCAATAGCTGCCTTCCACGCCGACCACGATCTTGTCGGCGAGCACGCCGTCAAAGCCGGCGGCGCCGCCATAGCCGAGCTTGGTGTTCTTATCGCCTTCCGCCTTGAAGCGGTCGGCGCCGATATTGCCCTCGATGCGGAAGCCGCGAAAGCGGGCGAGCTGGGCGTCGGCCGCGGCCGGGATCAGCAGCGTCGAGAACAGGCCGGCGATGAATATGCCACGCATGGGAGAGGTCCCTTTCTTCCGGGTGATCGAGCGGGGAATGGTCAGGGCGGCCCGGGCCGGTCCCTGGTGGGCGTGATCGCGGCGATCCGGCGCCGGCCGCCGGCGCGATCGAGCTGCACGACGAGATCGATCATCGATCGCGCATAGGCGAGCGTATCCGCCCGCCCCAGGCCGAGCCCGGCCTGCATCACCATCAGCGCCAGCTGCTCCAGCGCGCCCTCGGCCGAATTGGCGTGGATGGTGGTGAAGGAGCCGGGATGGCCGGTGTTGATCGCGCGCAGGAAGCTCACCGCCTCGCGGCCACGGATCTCGCCGAGCACGATGCGATCCGGCCGCAGCCGGAGCGCGGCCTGGAGCAGATCCTCGGTCGTCACCCGCGCCTCGCCCAGATCGCCCTTCACCGCCACGAGCCCCAGGCCGTTGGCGCTGCGCAGCCGGATCTCGGGCGTGTCCTCGACCAGGATCACCCGTTCGCGGGCCGGCACCTCGGCGAGCAGGGCGTTGAGAAAGGTCGTCTTGCCGGTCGAGGTGCCGCCGCTCACCAGGATCGTCTGGCGGGTCTGCACCGCGTGGCGAAGATAGCCGATCGGATCGTCCTGCGGATCGGGCGGCGTCGGCGCGGCGATCGCCGCGAGCGCGCCTTGCGCATAGGCATCGAGCGGCAGCTCGACCATCCGGTGCCGGCGGATCGCCATCGCCCAATGCGCGCGGGTCGCGGTCGGCGCGACGAATTGCACGCGCGCGCCGTCGGGCATGGTCGCGCCGAGCAGCGGCGATCCGCGATTGACGCCCTGATGGCTCACCCGCGCGACCTGCTCGGCGAGCCGCTGGAGATGGCGGTCATCGATCTCGGGCAGCGCGACGCGGAGCATGTCGGGCGCGCCGGCCGCCTCGATCCAGGCCTCGCCGGGCCGGTTGACGAGGATCTCGGTGACATCCTCGCGCTCCAGCCAGGGCCGGAACGGCGCGAGATAGGCATCGAGAAAGACGCCCGAGCCATCGACCGCGCGGAGCGGCGCGGTCATGACGGATCGCCCGCGGGCGCCGTCGCCACCGTCGAGAAATCGAGGTCGCGGGCGGTGAAGACGCGGATCGGCTGGCCCTGGGCGACGCGCACCGTGGGCGGGATCTGGCTGGTGCCCTGCGCCGCGACCCCGGCGGCGCTGGTGCCGCCGGACAGCACCACCGCCGGGCTCCCCACCGCCGACAGGCCGCCGATCACGGTCAGCAGCGCGGCGGCGCCGAAACGCTGCATGAAATGGCTGTTCACCTTGCCGGCCAGGCCCGAGGTGCCGCTGAAATCGACCGCGGGCGAACCCAGCGCGACCGACGCGCCATCGGGCCGGATCAGACGCGACCAGATCACATAGGCGCGCGACTGGCCCGCCGACAGGCCCGATTTATACTGACCGATCAGCCGCGACGATCGCGGGATCAGCACCTGGCTGCCATCGAAGGACTTGACGTCGCGGCTCACCACCGCGCGCACATAGCCGGGCAGATCGGTGTCGATCGCGGTCTCGAGCACGGCCGGGATCAGCGTGCCCTGCGTCACGGTGGTGGCGGGGTTGGCGAGCGGCTGGGCGGTCGCGGTCTCGGCGGTGCCGCCGACGCGCGCGGCGAACTGGTCATTCTCGCCGCCGCCCGGCGCGAGCGGCGAGGTCGCGGCATGCGCGGGCGCGCCCGGCGTCGTCGCGGGGAGCGGTGCGCCCGCATCGAACACCAGCAGCGGCGCCGGCGCCGGCGGGGTCAGCGGCGCCGGCGACATGGGCGGCACCGCTGGCATCAGCAGGCCGCGCGGCGCCGCCTCCACCGCCGGCGGCGGCGGGGCAAAAGACGGGGCGAGCGGCGCCGCCGCCGGCAGCGCGCGCGGCGGCGCCGGCGGGGGCGCGGGGTGGCGGTGACCGCTCATCGACCAGAAGGTCAGCAGCCCCAGCAGCAGCGCGCCGCCGCCGCCGGCCAGCAGCCCCGCCGAATCGCGCCGGCGCTGGTGCCGCGCCACGATCGGAAAGGCGTTGGTGCTGGCGCGCACCAGCGCCCGATCGTCGAGCATGGTGCGCGGATCGTCCTCGCCGATCGGCTGGAGCACGAGGCGGGTGGGGGTGGGGCTGATCATGGCCGGCCATCCAGGACATGGGCGAAGGGGCGGCCGGGGCCGGGCGGGTTCATCGCCACGCGCGCGCCGGGCGGCGGTGCGGCGACGCCGGCATCGCCGGGCGGATCGGACCGTTGCGGTGTCAGCGTCGCCATCTTGCGGCCGGCGCGCAGCACGAGCCGCGCCGGAACGCCGTCGACGATGATGACGTCGCCGCGCGTGGTGTAGTTGACCGGCCCCTCGCCGCCACGCTCGTCGGCGGTGAGAATGGCGGGCAGCGGCGTATCGCGCGGCCAGGCGAGATAGGTCGAGCGGCCATCGTCGAACAGGCGCGCGGGCAGCAGCGCGCGGTCGCCGCGCATCGTCCAGGCGAAATCGAAGGTCGCGGGATCGGGCGGCGGCGCCACCGCGGCGACGGCGGGCGCGGCCGGCGTCGGCGCCGCCACGACCGGGGGCGCGGGGCGGGGCGGCGGCGCGGGATAGGTGAAGCGCAGCATGTAGAGCGGCGGCTGGCGCGGTGCCGCGACCAGATCGAACAAATAGGTGCGCTGGTCGGTCACCACCGTCATGTTGGTGCGCGCGCCGGGCCGGGTCGGCTTGAGGAAGAGCAGGTCGGCGCGCTTGTTCGGCGCGACCTGCCAGCCGACACTGTCCCCCACCGCGACGTTCTCGATCCGCTCGTCGGGCGCGAAGGCGATGGTCGACTGGGTGTCGCCCCGCCCATGGATCACCACCACCTCGCTGGGCTGGTAGAAATGGGTCGCGATGCGCGGATCGGCCCAGGCGGGCGCCGAGGCGGCCAGACCGAGGGCGAAGAGCATACGGGGCGCGGTCATGAGACATGTCCCTTGGGAAGCGAAGCGGGCGGGGCGCGGAAGCGGCTGCCGATGCGGTCGCCGCGGCGGTCCTGGGGGTGGAGCGGGCGCGCGGCCTCGCCGCCGCTGGCGACGATCCGCGTCACCGTCGCCCGGCCGCCGCCGCCGGCGCCGGGCGATGCGGCGGTCCCATCCACGGGAGCCGGCAGCGCGGCCAGCATCCGCCGGATGCGATCGTCGCCGGCCGCCGCCGCCGGAGCGGGCGCGAGCGCCGCCGGCGCCGGGGCGGAAGCGAGGCCGGCGGCGCCCGGTGCCTCGCCGCGCGCACCGGGCGCGGCGGCGCCGGGCAGGCGCCAGCCGGCGATGATCGTCGTCGCCGTCTTGAGCACCATCAGCATCAGCACGCCATAGACGCAGACGCCGAGGAACAGCACGGCGACCTCGCGCGGCGCCGGCTGGGCGCCCGCCGCGGCGATGTCCGCCACCAGCGGGCTCAGCGCGGACAGCGCGCCGCCGCCGATCAGCACCGCCAGCGGCGGCACCAGCGCGAACAGCGCCACCGCCTTGAGCCAGCCCTCGAACAGGCCGCGCGTGCCGCCGAACAGCGCGAGCAGCACGAACAGGGGCCCGATCGCCAGCAGCGCGGCGAGCGCGATCTTGGCGGTGACGAGCACGCCGGCGGTCCCGAGCATGAGCAGGATCGCGCATAGCCACAGCGCCGTCGCGGCCGAGAAGCCGTGGACCGTGGCGGCGGCGGGGGTGATGCCGGTGTCGGTGGCGGCGGCCGGGGTGCCGGCCTGGTGGGCGGCCTCGGCCAGCGTCGCGAACAGCTGGTCGAGCCGATCGGCGAACGCGATCGTGGCCGAGCCGCGCGTGCCCATCAACAGGCTCGCGACCTGATCGCCGGCGCCGCTCGCCAGCGCCCAGATCACATTCTGATAGGCGGCCCAGGAGGTGGCGAAGGTGAGCACCAGGCCGAGCGTCAGCATGCGCGGGGTCAGCGCGGCGACGCCGAGCCGGGTACGGCCGGTGAGCAGCGCCATGGCGAAGAAGGCGACATAGAGCGTCAGACAGGCGGTCAGCACCGGCATCAGCCGGCCATCGGCGCCGAACAGCCGGCCAAAGGCGTAGGCGGTCGCCTCGCCGGTGCGGCAGTCGATCGCGCGCAGCGCCGCCGCCATGCCGGTGGCGCCCGCGCCGAAGGCCGGACAGACGCTCATTCCGCCGCCTCGGCGTAGAAGGGCGGCACCGCCGTCTCGCCCGGCCAGGGCGTGCCCGTCAGGTGGGGGAACCAGGCGGCGGGATCATCGCCATGGCGGGCGCGCAGCCCATCCAGCCGGCGCACCGTCGCCTCGCGGCCGGACAGGATGGCGAGCAGATCGGGCTGGCCGGCGAGATCGAGCCGCGCCACCACCGAATGGTTGGCATGGCGGATCAGGAAGCAGCGGCTATGCGCCGGAAGCTGCCGGATCAGGTCCAGCTCGTGCGGCGAAAGTCCGAAGCCGTCGCAATAATCCTCCGGCCGCGCCTTGGGATTGGGGGTGAAGATCATGGTCGCCGTCTGCTCGACGATCGCGCTCGCGATGCGGCTGTCGAGCGCGTCGCGCGCCGATTGCGTCGCGAAGCCGACCAGCGCGTTGCGCTTGCGCAGCGTCTTCAGCCAGTCGCGGATGCGCGCGGCGAACACCGCGTCGTCGAGCGCTTTCCAGCCCTCGTCGATCAGCAGCATCGTCGGCGTGCCGTCGAGCCGCTCCTCGATGCGGTGGAACAGATACATCATCGCCGGCGTCCGCAGCGCCGGCGTATCGAGCAGCGCGGTCATGTCGAAGCCGATCGTGATCGCGCTGAGATCGAGTTCGTCGGCGGCATTGTCGAACAGCCAGCCATGTTCGCCGCCGCCGATCCACGGATCGAGCCGCGCCGCCAGATCGCCCGGTTCGGGCCGGCGACCGCCGCCGAGCAGTTCGCGGAAATGGCGCAGGCGGCGGAAGGCGGGATCGGCCTCCATCACCGCATCCACCGCGGCCGCCACGGTCGCCGTCTCCTCCGGCCCCGTCACCGCCAAGAGCACGCCCAGCCAGTCGCGCAGAAAGGCGCGGTTGCGCGCGCTATCGGGCAGGTGCAGCGGGTTGAAGCCGGTCGGCTCGCCGGGCAGCAGCCGGCTGTAATAGCCGTCGCACGCCCGCAGGAAAATCTCGGCGCCGCGATCCTTGTCGAACAGGATGGTGCGGGGCGAGAAACGCTGCGCCTGCGCGGCGAGGAAGTTGAGCACGACCGTCTTGCCCGAGCCGGACGGCCCGATCACCGTGAAATTGCCGAGATCGCCCTCGTGGAAATTGAAGAAATAGGGGGTGGCGGCGGTGGTCTCGAACACCGTCACCGCCTCGCCCCAGTGATTGCCCTCGGCGCGGCCGATCGGCATGCCGTGCAGCGAGAGAAAGCCCGCGGCATTGCCGGTCGAGATCAGCGCGCGGCGGACCAGATAATTCTCGTTGCCGGGAAACTGCCCCCAGAAGCACGGCTCCAGATTGATGTCCTCGCGCACCGCGACCGCGCCCAGATCGGCGAGCGCGGCGGCGGCGGCGGCCATGGCGCCATCCAGCGCGGGGAGATCGGGCGCGCGCACCAGCACCGAGAGATGATGATCGCCAAAGCCGACCTGGCCGGCGCCGAGCGCGTCGCGCGCCGCCAGCATCTCGCGCCGCTCCGCGCCCGCTTCCTCGTCGGCGGCGCGCAGCCGGCGAAGCGCGAGATCGATGCGCTCGCGCGCCACCTGGCGATCCGCCGGCGCGAAGCTTTCGGTCAGCACCAGCTCGCAGGGCAGTCGCATCACGCCGTCGATGATCCCGGCGCGGG
The DNA here is from genome assembly GCF_023822065.1 of Sphingomonas morindae. Taxonomy (NCBI): domain Bacteria; kingdom Pseudomonadati; phylum Pseudomonadota; class Alphaproteobacteria; order Sphingomonadales; family Sphingomonadaceae; genus Sphingomonas; species Sphingomonas morindae. Next base: position 587,821 of record NZ_CP084930.1, on the reverse strand, counting down.
TCGCGTCGGGATAGTCCTTGAGCGAGAGCATGGCGGCGAAATCGCGGCCGCCGGCGCGCCGCGTCTCGATCGCGTCGAGGCCGAAGCTCACCCGCGCATAGGGCAGATGCTGCCCGGCATCGACCGCCTCGTCGGGCAGCAGCACCGGCCGGGTCTCGCCATTGTACAGGGTGGAGAGCATCTCGAGCGGCTCCGAGCAGGTGCCGCCGGCGCCCTCATAGGTGCCGAGCAGCCGCGCGCCATAGGCTTCCAGCCCGGCGAGCAGCGCGCCGGTGGCGGCGTCGAGCGCGCGCAGATCGGCCGGATCGACCGTGCCGCGCGCGCCGCCAAGGCCGCGCCGCAGCCGCTCGGGCCAGCCGGTCTTGCCGCGCGCCGGCCGGCGCACCACCGTCAGCACCTGCTCGTTGACGAACAGGTGGCGATCGTCGAGCCGCTGCTGCCAGCGCTGGTTGAGCAGCGCCGGGAAGGGCCGCGCGATCCCCTGATCGAGCCGCACCGACACGCGCCGCCGCACGACATGATGGTAGAGCACGAAACGCGCGTCGAGCGCGGCGCGCAGCATCACCTCGCGCACGCCGAGATGATGATCGAGCGCCTCGCCATCCTCGGTCTCGAAGGCGAGGCCCGGCACCTGGATCATGCGCAGCACCGCGCCGTCGCGCAGCAGCAGCGCGTGCGCATCGAGGTGGCGCGCATAGGGCAGGCGGTCGCCGGCGCGGGCCTCGCTCCGCCCCCATGCCGCCACGCCTTTCCACTTCGCCATCACCGGTCTCCTCGAACAGGGCTCAGGGCGCGTAGCTGTTGCAGCCCCAGCGCTTCCAATTGCGCACCCGCGGCGTGCGGCTGACCTTGGTCAGCCACAGATCGAAGATGCGCGGCTCGCGCATCGATGCGAGATAGCCGGCGCCATGGATCAGCAGCGCCGCCGGCAGCGCGAGGAAGCTCCGCGTCACCAGAAAGGCCTCGGTCGTCACCGCCGCGTTGAGCACGAAAAAACTGTAGGTCACCCCGGCGAACATCTGTGGCCGGGTCAGCGCGCGGAAGACCGGGGTGCGCTGCATCAGCGCGCCACCATTGCGGTCGACTGGATGCCGGTGACGATCGCGCTCGCGCCGAACAGCACGAAGCATCCGACGATCACCGTCGCGCCGAACCGCCAGTTGAGGCGCCCGGTGAGCATCATGAAGCCGACCATGGCGACCGCGATCACCGCCACCGCGGTCGCGACATTGCCGAGCAGCGTGCCCTGGAGCCAGCCGAGCGCGGCGACGATCGGCCCGGACCCGGCGGGATCGCCGGCGGGGCCCTGGGCGGCGGCGATCCCCGGCGCGGCGACGCCGGCGAGCCAGAGCAGCAGTTTGCGCTTGAGCCGGATCATGCCCGCCACTCCGGCGAGCGGCGACGGGTGGGGCGTGCGTCTGTCATGGTGTCACTCCTGCACGGACGAGGGAAGCGGAGGCGCCGAGCTGATCGAGGATCGCGGCGACATAGGCGCGCGTCTCGGCGATGGCGGGCAGGCCGGCGCCGCGCGGCACGCGGCCGGGCCCGGCATTATAGGCGGCGAGCGCACGCTCGACATTGCCGTCGAAGCGGTCGAGCAGCCGCCGCAGATAGCGGGCGCCGCCGGCCAGGCTGGCGCGCGCGTCGGCCGGATCCACCGAAAGCGCGCGCGCGGTGCCCGGCATCAGCTGGGTGAGCCCGACCGCGCCCTTGGGGGAGCGCGCCGCCGGCTGCCAGCGGCTCTCCTGCCATACCAGCGCGGCGAGCAGGGCGGGGCTGAGCCCGGCCTGATCGGCGGCCTGCGAGAGCGGCGCCTGGAAGGCGGCGGGCGCCGCCGGCGGGCTCACCAGCGTCACGGCGGCGGCGGGCACATCGGGCGCGGGCTCGAGCGCGGCGGTATCGGCCGAGGCGGCGTCGCCGGTCGCGACGAGCCCGGCGCCGGCGCGCAGCGTCATGCGGCCATCGCCGCCGATCTCGAACACGTCGGCGCGCGCGGCGGTGGCGCCCAGCGCCAGCGCGAGCGAGAGGGCGATGGCGGGGCGCGGCGCGCGGATCATGCCAGGCTCGCCAGCAGCACGAGATTGAGCGCGATCACCGCCGTCGCCACCAGCCAGGCGCTCGCCTTGAGCCAGCCGCGCACCGCGAAGCGGCCCATCACGGCCGGATCGGCGGTGATCCGCACCAGCGGCACCACCGCGAAGGGCAGCTGCAGGCTCAGCACCACCTGGGTGAGGATCAGCAGGCGGGTGGCGCCGCCGCCGCCGGCGAGGCTGGCGATCACCGCCGCCGGCACGATCGCGAGCGCGCGCGTCACCAGCCGCCGGGCCCAGGCCGGCACGGCCAGGCCGGTAAAGCCTTCCATCACGATCTGTCCGGCGAGCGTGCCGGTGACGGTCGCGTTCTGGCCGGCGGCGAGCAGCGCCACCGCAAAGGCCAGCCCCGCGGCCGAGGCGCCGAGCAGCGGGGTCAGCAGATGATAGGCCTGGCCGATCTCGGTGACGCCGGCATGGCCGCCGGCGTGGAAGGCGGCTGCCGCGAGGATCAGGATCGCGGCGTTGACCAGCGCGGCGAGCGTGAGGGCGACGCTGCTGTCGATGGTGGCGAGCGTGATCGCCGCGCGCCGCCCCGGCTCGTCGCGCGCGAAGCGGCGGGTCTGCACCAAGGCCGAGTGGAGATAGAGATTGTGCGGCATCACCGTCGCGCCGAGGATGCCGATCGCCAGATAGAGCTGGCCGGGATCGCGGACCAGCCCGGCCTGGGGCACCAGCCCCGCCAGGATCGCGGCGGGAGCGGGCCGGGCGAGCAGCAGTTCGAGCGCGAAACAGGCCGCGATCACCCCCATCAGCGCCAGGATGAACGCCTCCAGCGCGCGGAAGCCGCGCTTCTGCAGGGCGAGCATCAGCACCACGTCGACCAGGGTGAGGCCGATGCCGAGCGGCAGCGGCAGGCCGAAGAGAAGCTGGAGCGCGATCGCGGTGCCGAGCAGCTCGGCGCAGTCGCACGCGATGATCGCCAGCTCGCACAGCAGCCACAAGCCGAGGCGGACGGGGCGCGGGTAGCGCTGGGCGCAGGCCTGGGCGAGATCGAGGCCGGTGACGATGCCGAGCCGCGCGGACAGCGCCTGGAGCAGCATCGCCATCAGGCTCGACAGCAGCACCGCCGAGAGCAGCGCATAGCCGAAGGCCGCGCCGCCGGCGAGATCGGTGGCCCAATTGCCCGGATCCATATAGCCGACCGCGACCAGATAGCCGGGGCCGCTGAAGGCGGCGAGCTTCTTCCAGAAGCCGCCGGGGCCCCTGGGCACCGGCACCGTCCGGTGCGCCTCGGCCAGGCTGGCGCGGGCCGGCGCCGCCGCGCAGGCGGCGCCCGGCTGGAGGGGGAAGGTCCCGTGCATCGGCTGGCCTCTGCTGTCCGTCCGCCCGCCGCCGCCGCTCAGCCCGCCGTGCTCATGTTGATCGTGCCGTTGACGCCATTGGGGAAGAAGCCGCCCTTGGCCTTGGCCATGCTGGTCAGATAGACGATGTCGAGCACCTGGCCGGTTGTGCGGCTATAGGCGATGCCGTTGGCATCGGTGGGCACGATATTGCCGTTGCCATTGGCATCGACCAGGCCCTGATCGTCGTCGCTCGCCCCGTCGAGGCTGTCGCGCGCGTCCGAGATCTTGCCGGCGGCGGTAATCAGCGCGTTCGCCTGCAACCCCTTGGCGTAGAGGGCGGTGCGCACCAGCCCGGCATGATAGGCCTCGGCGGCGAGAATGCCGGCGGCGGCTTCCAGATAGGTGCTGTTGGTGATGAGCGGCGAGGCGCCCTTATAGGCGGTGACGCCGACATCCTCGAAGATGAACGCCCCGAGCAGGAAATTCTCGTCGCTGGCATAGGGATCGAAGGATTGGCCGGCGCTGATCAGCCCCGCCGCCCGGGCCGCGCTGGAAAAGGCGCCGTTGGGATCGGTGCCGACATCGATCGCCGGCTGCGCCACCGCCGCCGAGCCGAGCGCGCTGCGGAGAAAGGCGACATGGGCCAGCTCGTCGCCCGCGATCTCGGCGGCATAGGCCTTGACCACCGGATCGGTGAAGGCGACGGCGCGGCCGCCCGTGGCAGCGCCCTGGGTGCCGGTGCCGCCCTGCAGGCTGGCGCCTATGCCCGCGCCGGTCACCGCGAAGGCGTAGAAATTCGCCTCCAGATATTCGAGGTTGAGTGCGAAGTTGAGGATGTCGGCATCGCTGATCTGCGGGGCCGTGGTGGTGTTGGGCGTGCCGCTGCTGCCGCCGTCATTGCCGCACGCGGCGAGCAGCGAGGAGGCCGCCACGGTGGCCGAAGCCATGCCGGCGGCCTTGAGGAATTTGCGCCGCTCGTCCCGCCGCCGGGCCTGGCGCTCGAGCACTTCGGCGATGATGTGATGCTGGTCCATCGGAACTCTTCCTTCCACCGGCTTGCTTCAGGCGGCGCCGCTGGCGGCGCTGAGATTGATGGTGCCGTTGACGCCGTTCGGGAAGAAACCACCCCGGCTCACCGCCATGTTGTTGAGATAGACGATGTTGAGCACCTGGCCGGTCGAGCGGCTGAAGGCGATGCCGTTCTGGTCGAGCGGCACGATGTTGCTCGCCGCGCCGATATTGGCGATGCCCTGATCGTCGTCGCTGGGCCCGTCCAGGCTGTCGCGCGCCTTCGAGATGGCCTCGGTCGCGTCGACCAGCGCCGGCGTCTGGATGCCCTTGGCGTAGAGCGTCGTGCGCACGATCGCGGCGTGATACGCCTCCACCGCGAGGATGCCGGCGGCGGCCTCGGTATAGGTCTTGTTGGTGATGAGCGGCGCCGCGCCCTTATAGGCGGTGACGCCGACATCCTCGAAGATGAACGCGCCGAGCAGGAAATTCTCGTCGCTGGCATAGGGATCGAAGGATTGGCCCGGCCCGATCAGCCCGGCCGCGCGGGCCGCGCTCGAAAAGGCGCCGTTGGGATCGGTGCCGACATCGATCGCCGGCATCGCCACCGCCGCCGAGCCGAGCGCGGTGCGCAGGAAGGTGACGTGCGCGATCTCGTCGCCCGCGATCTCCTTGGCATAGGCGGCGACGGCGGGATCGGTGAAGGCGACCTTGCGGCCTCCGGTGACGCTGCCTTGGGTGCCGGTGCCGGTCAGCAGATTGGCGGCGAGGCCGGTGCCGTTGACCGCGTAGGAATAGAATTGCGCCTCGAGATATTCGAGGTTGAGCGCGAAGTTGAGAATGTCGGCGTCGGTCGGCGTGGCGGCCTCGGCCGCGCTCGCGAAGGCGGCGGCGCCCCCGGCGACGATCGCGGCCGCGCCGAACGCGCGGAAGAAACCGCGTCGCTCCTCGCGACGTTTGGCCCTCAGCTCGAGCATTTCGAGCATCTCATCCTGGTCGGTCATCGCGCCGCTCCTGTTCATGGCGAGCGCGAGACTTTCCCTTTTTGCAGGGAGTGACCAGCCGCCGCCGATCGCCCGGTACGGTGGCGCACCTTGGCGCCGGCGCGGCTGGAAACTCGGCTGATGGTTCCTTCCGCACTTTTCGTCGCGCCGCTTTTGCGGCACGCATCCGCGTGGGGATTGGCTCCGTACCTCTCAAAAACGAGGGGATAATCGCCATGTTGATGCGGACGAGCAGCCTGTGTGCCCAATCCCGCAACCGCTTTCTGGCGCATTTGAGTCGCGACGACGCCGCCCTGCTGGACAGCGGCCTCGAGCGGGTGGCGGTGCCGCCCGGCGGGCTGCTCACCCGCAGCGGCGCGCCGCTCGATCTGCTCTATTTTCCCGAAACGGCGATCGTCTCGATCGGCTATCGGCTCGGCGGCGATCGGCAGGTCGAGGCGGCGGTGGTCGGCAATGAAGGCGTGGTGGGTTGGTCGGCCATCACCGGCGCCGGCTTCGCCTGTCACGACGCGGTGGTGCAGATGACGGGCGGCACCGCCTGGCGGATCGCCCGCGCCGATCTCGACCGCGCCTGCGCCGCGAGCGCGACGCTGCTGGCCGCGCTGATCCGCTTCGCCGATGTCGTCACCGTGCAGATGACGCAGGCGATCCTGTCGCTGGTGCACGATACGGTGGAGAAGCGGCTATGCCGCTGGCTGCTGATGCGCCATGATCGCGTCGCCACCGATCAGCTGCTGGTGCGCCACGCGGAAATAAGCGCCAATCTCGGCACGCGGCGCGCCAGCGTCACCGACGGGCTGCATGTGCTGGAAGGCGAGCGGCTGGTCCGCTGCTATCGCGGCCGCATCCTGATCCGCGATCGCATGGGCCTGGAGCGCGAGGCGGCGGACTCCTACGGCGTCTCCGAAGCGCATTACCGCCGCCAGATCGCGCCCTTCGGCCGCAGCGAGACGCGCGCCGCCGAGGCCGGTCTCGCGCCCGCCGGCCAGCGCCTGCGGGCCTGACCGGCGGAGCGCACGCCGGGCCTTCGCCCGGCGCGTGCCCCGCTGGCGGCTCCGTCCTCAGAGACGGGTGGTGGTGCGGCCGTAGCTGGCGCGGTCGCGGTCGATCTCGTCCGGCGCATAAGCCGGCGCCTGATCGTCGAAGCCGGTCCAGCCGCTCTCGCGATAGGCGGCGCCGCGCGCGGTGACGTCCACCACGCTCGACCGGTCCAGCGCGGCCTCGGCGCGCGCCACGTCGCCATCGGGCACGCGCGCGCTCACCAGCGTGCCGCCGCGGCGCACGCCTTCGGCATAGACATGCGCGTCCTCTTCCGAATGGCCGGCATTTTTGAGCGCGCCGACGACGCTGCCCGTCACCGCGCCACCGGCGGCGCCGATGCCCGCGCCGGCGGCGGTGGCGGCCAGCCAACCGGCGGCGACGATCGGGCCGAGGCCGGGAATGGCGAGCAGGCCAAGCCCCGCCAGCAGCCCGCCGGCCCCGCCGAGCACCGCGCCCGTCGAGGTGCCGCGGGTCACGTCGCCATGATCGTTGACGCCGCCATGATCGTCCGCGCCGTGGAGGCCATGGGCGTTGTTGCCGAGGATGCTGATATCCTCGTGCGGAATGCCGAGCGCCTCGAGATCGCGCACCGCGGCGGTGGCGTCGGCATAGTCGTCGTAAAGACGGGTTACGGTCTGGGTCATGATGCTAACTCCGATCTGATCAACGGGTGGTGACGACGTCGCCCTTGTAGTCGACCCCGACGGACACCTTGGCGCCGTCCTTCATGGCGGTGCCGCGCCACACTCCGTTCTTGTCCTTCGCGAGCTTGCCCACGCCGGTATAGCCGGCCTTTTCGAGCCGCCCCTTGGCCTGATCCTGGGTGAAGGAGTTGCGACCGGCGGCGGCGCCCGACGTGTGCGTCGGCGCGCCATTCTTGATGGCGGGGTTGTGCGATGTCGCCGCGGGCTGGGCGAAGCCGCTGCCGGCGAGAAAAGCCGCCGCCACGGCGGCCGCTACGAGGGATGTCCGCATAAGATCTCCTGCCATGTGCCGGCCAGCCGGCTTATTATCGCCTCGCCTGATGCGAGACCGTCCCAACGCGCGGCGCGCGCGTCCGGGGGCAAGCGCGATCGGAGCGCGCGCGGCGTGGGCAGCGGCCGCGCCCGATCGTCAGGCGGGCGTGGCGGCGGCGATCATCGCGTCCCAGCCGGCCAGGGCGAGCGCGGCGACCGCTTCCAGCTCCCCGCGCGTGGCGCCGTCGCGGGCGCGGATCGCCATGCCGCTCTGCACCGTCTGGATGAAGCGCGCGACCGCGGCGACATCGAGCCGGGGCGGCAGCTCGCCCGACGCGACCGCCTCGGCAAGCCGCGCGCGCAGCATGTCGAAGGCGGCGCCGCGCGCGTCGCGCATCTCGGCGGCGAGCGCCTCATGCCCCTCGCTCCCGACCATGCCGAGATTGACCATGCAGCCGCGCGGCAGATCGCAATCCGCCCCGGTCATCGCGGTCGCCGAATCGCGCAGATAGGCGCGCACCGCTTCGCAGGCGGTCGGCGCGGCGCGGAAGCCGCCCTGGGTGAGATGCGCGTAGCGGCCGGCATAGGCCTTCATCGCTTCGGCATAGAGCGCGTCCTTGGAGCCGAACGCCGCATAGAGGCTGGTCGGGCCGACACCCATAGCCTCAGTCAGATCGGCGATCGAACTCGCCTCATAGCCCTTGCGCCAGAAGAGCTGCATCGCCGCCGTCAGCGCCGCCGCGCGATCAAAGGCGCGGGGCCGGCCCCGGGCGCGGCGCGGCGGCGCGGCACCGTCTTGAGGGTCATTCTGCATCGATCATTATATAATTCGGTTGACCATCCCCCACAAGCGGTCTAGCCATTTGTGTAGTGAACACTGCATAAAGGTGAGACATGATCGATCTTCATGGCCGCAAGGCGCTGGTAACCGGGGGCTCGCGCGGCATCGGCGCCGCCATTGCGGTGGCGCTGGCGGAGCAGGGGGCGGACGTCGCCCTGACCTTCCAGTCCGCCGGCGACCGCGCGCAGCGGCTGGTCGAGCGGATTCGCGCGCTGGGCCGCACCGCCGTCGCGATCCAGGCGGACAGCGCCGATCCGGCGGCGATCCGCCGCTCGGTGGAGGAGGCGGTCGCGGCGCTGGGCGGGCTCGATATCCTCGTGAACAATGCCGGCATCGCGCGCTATGGCAGCCTGGCCGAGATCTCGGCGGATGATGTCGACGCGCTCTTCGCGGTCAATGTGCGCGGGCCGATCCTCACCACCCAGGCGGCGATCCCGCATCTCGGCGCCGGCGGCCGCATCATCACCATCGGCTCGGCGGGGGCGGATCGGATCGTCGGCGCCAGCGGCACCGTCTATTTCATGACCAAGGCCGCGCTCCAGGCGTTCAACCGCGGGCTGGCGCATGAACTCGGCCCGCGCGACATCACCGCCAATCTCGTCCAGCCCGGCTCGACGGATACCGACATGAACCCGGCCGATGGCGAAAGCGCCGATTACCAGCGCAGCCTGGCGCCGCTCGGCCGCTACGCCACGGCGGAGGATATCGCCGCCGCCGTCGCCTTCCTCGCCAGCCCCGCCGCGCGCCACATGACGGGCAGCATCGTCACCGTGGACGGCGGCTTGCTCGCCTGAGCGATCCCGCCTCGAGCGCGGCTGGGCCGGGCGCGCCGTCGCCCGGCTCAGCCGCGCGCGTGCGGCCGCAGCGCCGCATTCTCCCGTTCCAGCGCGGCGATGCGCGCATGGAGCGGCGCCACCGCCGCGGCGACCTGCTCGGCGGTGAAGCGCGGGGTGATGTGCTGCGGGCAGTTCCAGTCGAACGCCTCGAGCCGCAGCAGTATGGCGCGCTCCACCCGCGCCTTGTAGCCGGGCACCGCCAGCCGCGCCCCGAGATCGGGATCGCCCGCGCAATCGCGCGACTGTGCGCGGGCGAGGATCTTCAGCCGCCGGCGGGCGGCATAGTCCATCAGGATCAGCGCCACGCGATCGTCGGCGGTGATGTTGCCGAGGCTGAGATATTGGCGATTGCCGCTGAAATCGGCGAAGCCGAGCGTGCGATCGTCGAGCAGCCGGAGAAAACCGGGCGGGCCGCCGCGATGCTGCACATAGGGCCAGCCATTCTCGGCGACGCTCGCCATGTAGAAGCTGTCGCGCTCCGCGAGGAAGCCCGCCTCGGCCTCGGTGAACCGGTCGAAGCGCCGCGCGCCCTTGGCGTCCCTCCATAGGTCGGCGCTGCCATTGGCAGCCCGCGCGGCCTCGATCGCGGGCGAGGCGAGTGTCTCGAGAAAGCCATGAGCCATGGCGGCCTCCCATCCGGACGCGCCGGGGCTGGCGCGCGCGCCCTTCATCGTCCGCGCCGGCGGCGATGATAATCCGGATAGGGCGCACTTCATCCTTGCCGTTCGCGCCAACAATGCACCGCCGCCGCCCCCTGTCCGACTTGTAACGGAACCAGCATGATCCCGCCGATCGTTTGCACCGCCCCGGGCGGCGGATGGACGGCGCCACGCATAGGGAAGGGCAATGCCATGGAGGCACAGGGTTGAGTATATCGCCGGAGGCGCGGGCGGCCGTGCTGGCGCGGACGCGCGGGCTCAAGATGGCGCGGTCGGTCCATGCCTATGTCAGGGGCAATACGGCGCGGTTCTACACATGGCTGGCGGAGTCGCCGGTGGCCGGGCTGATCCCGCAGGGGCCGCCGATCTGGATCTGCGGCGATTGCCATCTCGGCAATCTCGGGCCGCTCGCCGACACCGATGGCGAGATCGACATCCAGATCCGCGATCTCGACCAGACGGTGATCGGCAACCCCGCTTATGATCTGATCCGGCTCGGCCTCTCGCTGGAAACGGCGGCGCGCAGTTCGGATCTGCCGGGCGTCACCACCGCGCGGATGACCGAGGTGATGATCGATGGCTATGCGGCCGCGCTCGGCGCCGACGATGAGGGCGCGCCGATCGAGCCGCTTGTCGTCCGCTCGGTGCGGCGCGAGGCGATGGGGCGGCGCTGGCGGCATCTCGCGCGCGAGCGGCTCGAGGATGTCGAGCCCGCCATCCCGCTCGGCAAGCGCTTCTGGAAGCTCGCCCCGCCGGAACAGGCGGCGATCGAGGCGCTGTTCGAGGAGGAGGAGATCGTGCGGCGCGGCCTGGCGCTGGCCGGGCTCGATCGCGGCCGGCTGCGCGTGGTGGATGCCGCCTATTGGCGCAAGGGCTGCAGTTCGCTCGGCCGGCTGCGCTATGCCGTGCTGCTCGGCGTGCGCGAGAAGGCCGCCAAGGCCGAGCGGCTCGCGCTGGTGGACATCAAGGAAGCGGTGGCGTCGGTCGCGCCCGCCGCGCCCGGGGCCGCCATGCCCGAGGATCCCGCCGCGCGGGTGGTCGCCGGCGCGCTCGCGCTCGCGCCCAATCTGGGCGAGCGGATGATCCCCGCGCGGCTGCTCGGGCGGCCGGTGGTGCTGCGCGAGCTGGCGCCGCAGGATCTCAAGATCGAGGTGGCGCAATTCTCGCGCAAGCAGGCGATCGCGGCGGCGCGCTATCTCGCCTATGTCGTGGGCGTCGCCCATGCCCGGCAGATGCGCCGGGAGGAGCGCGCGCACTGGCGGCGCGCGCTCGTCCGCCGGCCCGAGGAGGGGCTCGATGCCCCCTCCTGGCTGTGGCGCAGCATCGTCAGCCTCGCCGGCGCGCATGAGGCCGGCTATCTGGAGCATTGCCGCCGCGTCGCGCTGGCGGCCTGAGCGGCGGTCCGGTCGCGCCGTCGGGCGCGGCCGGACGCGGCCTCAGCCCGCCTCCGCCATCCACTGCACGGCATCGGCGCCGGCGGGGATGCGGAGCGGCGCGTCGGGATCGGTGGCCGCGCGCCACACCGCCTCGGCCACATCCTCCATCTGCGTCACCGGCCCGCCGCTCTCGCGGAAGCCGGCGATCATCGCATCCAGCATCGGCTTGTAATCCGGGTGATCGAGCCCGCGCAGATGCGGCATGGCGTTGGCGCCGAAGCGCGTCTCGGGCGCGCGACCCGGCAGCACGATCCGCACGCGCACGCCGAACGGCGCCACCTCCGCCGCGAGGCTTTCGCTGAGCGCGTTCACCGCCGCCTTGCTGGCGCGATAGACGCTGACCAGCGGCAGCGGCTTCAGCGTGACGCTGGAGGTGATGTTGACGATCGTCCCAGCGCGGCGCGCGCGGAATTGCGGCAGCACCGCCTGCACCATCGCCAGCGTGCCGAGCAGGTTCGTCTCGAACAGCGCGCGCGCCGTGTCGGGCTCGATCAGCTCGATCGGCACGGCGGCGCCGAAGCCGGCATTGTTGACGAGCACGTCGATCTCGCCCGCCTGCGCCACCGCCGTCGCGATGCTTTGCGGGTCGGTGACGTCGAGCGGCAGGATCGTGAGCCCGGGCGCGGCGGGCAGCAGATCGGGATCGGGGCGGCGCATGGTGGCGATCACGCGCCAGCCCCGGTCGAGAAAGCGTCGGGCGATCGCCAGGCCGAAGCCCGAGGAACAGCCGGTGATAAGGATAGCAGGCACAAGCAACTCCAGCCTTTGTGGTGGGTGGCGCGGATATGGCCGGCGCCGGCAGGACGCGCTATGCGCGGTCATCCGTCTTTCTTTGGTGATCGTCCTGATATGTCCGTTGATCCGTTGGCTGACATCGTAACCCTCCTCGAGCCCTCGGCGAGCTTCTCCAAGCTGGTCGAATATGGCGGCCGCTGGCGCATCCGCCGCGATAGCGAGGGGCGGCCGGTCTTCTTCGCGGTGCTGGAAGGCGCGTGCCGCCTGCTCGCGCCGGGCCAGCCGCCGCTGCTTTTACGCGCGGGCGATTTCGTGCTCGCCCCGGCCGGCACGGCGCAGCGGATCGAAAGCCTCGATGCGCCACCGCCGGGGATCGAGATGGCGCCCGTGGAGGTGGCGCCCGGCCGTTTCCGGGTCGGGCCGGCCGAAGCGCCCGTCACCCTGCGGATGCAGGTCGGCCTGTGCCGCTTCGCCGCGCCCGACGCGGCGCTGCTCGTCTCGCTGCTGCCCGCGATGATCGTGGCGCGCGACGAGCCTCGGCTCGCCATGCTGCTCCAGCTTGTCGGCGAGGAGACGCGCCAGTCGCGGCCGGGGCGCGACCTGATCCTGGCGCGCCTGCTCGAAGTGCTGCTGATCGAGGCGCTGCGCTGCGGCACCGATATGCCGGCATTGCCGAGCGTGGCGCGCGGGCTCGCCGATCCGCGGCTGGTGCCCGCGCTGCGCGCCATGCACGCGCGGCCCGCGCATGGCTGGACGGTCGCCGATCTCGCGGCGACGGCGGCGCTGTCCCGCTCGGCCTTCTTCGCGCGTTTCAGCCGGATCGTCGGCCTGCCGCCGATGGAATATCTGCTCGCCTGGCGCATGGCGCTCGCCAAGCGGCTGCTGCGCGCGCGGACGCTGGCGATCGGCGCGGTCGCGGCGGAGGTGGGCTATGGATCGGCCAGCACCTTCAGCACCGCCTTCACCCGCCATGTCGGCATGCCGCCGCTCCGCTATGCGCGCGCCGCGTCCGCGCCCTGAGCGCGCGGCCCGATCAGCGCGAAGGCGCGAGATCCAGCAGCAGCGTCGGGATCAGTTCGGACACGGTGGGGTGGATCGGCACCGCCCAGCGCAGCGTGTCGATCGTCTGGTCGGCGTTCATCATGTCGATAATGCCGTGGATCGCCTCGTCGCCGCCGGTGCCGAGGATCGCCGCGCCGAGGATGCGCCGTGTCTCGGCATCGGCCACCACTTTCATGAAGCCCTTGGTCTCGCCCTTTTCCACCGCCCGGCCGACGCGCGTCATCGGGCGTTTGGCGTGGAGCAGCGGCCGTCCGGTGCGCGCCGCCTCGGCGTCCGTCATGCCGACGCGGCCGAGCGGCGGATCGACGAACAGCGCATAGCCCGGCAGCCGCTGGCTGACGCGGCGATCGCCGCCGTCCAGCAGATTGGCGGCGACGATCTCGAAATCATTATAGGCGGTGTGGGTGAAGGCGCCGCGCCCGTTGCAATCGCCCAGCGCCCAGATGCCGGGCACGTTGGTCTCGAGCCGATCGTCGACCTGGATATAGCCCCGCGCATCGGTCTCGATTCCGGCGGCGGCGAGGCCGAGATCGTCGGTATTGGGGCGGCGGCCGACCGCCATCAGCACATGGCTGCCCAGCACCGGGCGCGCATCCGCCGCGCAACCGACGCGGACCGCGATCCCCGCCGGATCGGGCGCGAAGCCGATACAGGTGGCGCCGGTGCGCACGGCGATGCCTTCCTCCTCCAGCATCGCGCGCACGGCGGCGGACACATCCTCGTCCTCGCGCGCGATCAGCCGGTCGGATCGCTCCACCACCGTCACCTGTGCGCCGAAGCGGCGATACATTTGCGCGAATTCGAGCCCGATATAGCTTCCGCCCACCACCACGAGATGATCGGGCAGCGTATCGAGCGCGACCATGTCGGTGTTGGTGAGCAGCGTCACCGCATCGATGCCGGGCATGTCGGGCATCGCGGCGCGCCCGCCGACATTGAGGAAGATGCGCGGCGCGGTCATGGTCTCGCCATCGACGCTGATGCGGCGCGGCGCGACGAAGCGGGCATGGCCGCGGATCAGCGTGACGCGCTCAAGCCCCTCCAGCCAGCGCTCATTGCCCTGTCGCGAATCGTGGATCACCTTGGCGGCGCGCGCCGCCACTGTGGGCATGTCCACCGTCACCGGACCGGCGACGCTGAAGCCATAGTCGCCGCCGCGCCGCGCGAGATGGGCGGCATAGGCGCTGGCGATCAGCGTCTTGGTCGGCTTGCAGCCGGTGTTGACGCAGGTGCCGCCGACATGGTGGCGCTCGATGATCGCCACCGAGAGGCCGGCCGCGTCCAGGCGGGCGGCAAGCGCGGGGCCGGCCTGGCCGGCGCCGATGATGATCGCGTCGAAGCTGCGCATGCCGCGCCCTTTTCCAAGCGTCGGGCCGCCGGGGCGGGGCCGGATCGTGCGGCCGCCTTACAGGAAGCCGGCCGTCCGCGAAAAGCCAAAGCCGGACTGCGGGCGTGGCATGCGCCCGCGCCGGCCGAGCGACGGATCAGCTCGACTGTTTGGTCCAGAGATCGACCTGCTGGGTCAGATAGCTCTGCGTCGCCTTATAGCCCGAGACGAGCGTGTTCATCTGGGTGAATTTGGTGACCAGCTGATCGTGATACACGGTGACCTGCGCCTCGGCCTTGGTCATCTGGTCCGCCAGCGTCTGCTTCTGCGTGGTGAGGCTGGTGTTGAGCGTGCCGAGAATGCCCTTGCTGCCCGTCACGCCCGTGGCGAGGCTGTCGAGCAGGCCGGACAGGCCCTGGTTGATGGTGATGGTGACGGAACTGGGCGCGCCCGAGGCGACCTGAAGCTGCAGCCCGTCGGCATTGTTGCCCGGCACGGCGCTCAGCAGCCAGCCCGATCCCTGCATCGCCACGCCGTTGAGCGTGCCGGTGGCGTCCGATCCGTTCTGCGCGGTGGCGACCCCGCTCACGGTATAGACGCCGGAGCGCGCCGCGCCGGGCGTGCTGCGGATCGAGACCAGCGGGCTGCTGCTCGACTGGGAGGCGGTGAACATCGCCGTCACATCGTCGGGATAGGTGGTGACGACGCGGTTGAGCGTGTCGCTGTCCACGGTGAGCGTGCCGTCGAGCCCGGTCTTCACCCCCAGCGCGGCCAGCGTGTTGACCGAGCCGCCGCCGGTCAGCGGCGTGGTGGTCAGCTTGCTCAGCTGGTCCTTGAGCTGGCGCAGCGCGTTGTTGCCGCGCAGCGGGCCGGCGTCGCCGCTGCTCGTGGCCGCCGCCGTGGCGCTGTTCAGGTCGCCGAGCAGGATATTATAGTCCGACACGAATTCGGTGATGGCCGAGCTGATCGCGGCGGTCGGCCGGGTCGAGCCGAGCGACACCGAGCCGGTGCCCGAAAGCTGCATCGAGACGCCGGGAATGACATCGTTGAAGCTGTTCGACGCGCGCGTGACCGCGACGCCATCGACGGTGAGCTTGGCATCCTGCGCCGCCTGCGCCTGCGTCATGGTCGCGCTGTTGGTGCCCGAATAGCTGAGCGCGGCGAGCGACTGGGTGCCCGAATGGGCGCCATCGTCGGTGCCGGTCAGCGTGAAGGCCTGGGCCGCGCCGGTCGCGCCCTTCACCACCAGCCGCGAGGCGCCGGTGCTGTCCGCCACCACCGAGGCCGTCACCCCGGCCTTGGCGGCGTTGATCGCCGCCGCCACGTCGGAAAGGCTGTGCGTGCCGCTGCCGAGCGTGATCGGCACCGCCGTGCCGCCGCCGATCGAGAGCGACAGCGTGCCGCCGCCAAAGGTTTCGGACGCGCCGAAGGCGGAGGATTGCAGCGTCTGCCCCTGCGCCAGCTGGGTGACGGTGATGGTGCTCGACAGATCCCCGATCGGCGTGCCCGACACGGCCGACACGCTCATCACGCTGGCGTTGGACGAGGTCGGCTGGGTCTGCAGCGTCGTTCCCGCCGCGAGCGACTTGAACACGCTGGAAAAGGCGGTGAGATCGTTCATGATCGTGCCCAGCGACGAAATCTGGGCGGTGTTGGCCGTCTGCTTGGCGGTGATCGGGTCGGTGAGCGTCGCGCGCTGGGCGTTGGTGAGGTTGGTCGTCAGCGCGTCGGTATCGATGCCCGAGCCATTGGCGTTGAGGCTGGTGAGGATGCTCTGGCCGAGCGAGGCGTTCGACTTGGAGGTCGAGCTGGTGCTCGAGCTGCTGCTGCTGGTGCTGGTGCTGCTGCTCGTGCTGGTCGAGGAGGAGCTGGTCGTCGAGATGGTCGTCATGTCCGGTTCCTCGTCTCAGCACTGGCGCCGCAGGCCGGCCGGGTGCGCCCGCCGATGGCCGCCGGCTCGTCCCGGCGCCGTGACGCGCTGCATTCCGCCGACACTCGATCGCGCAAGCGGGTGCACACCGCGCACCACGCCCCGCATCCGAGCCTGACCTGCCAAGGTTAAGATCCGGTTGAGAGCCGGCTCTTCGCCCGGATCGGATAACGACCCCGCCGCCGCGATCTTTAATCCGCCCGTGTCCTTAGCGTGCGGACCGGCGATCCGGATGCGACGCTCGGCGGAGCGCCACAGGCAGGGCGTGAAGGATGCGCGCGCACCAGGGAAGCTGCCATTGCGGCGGCGTGCAGCGCGTCCTGCGCGACGATCCCGCCGAGGCGGTCGCGTGTAACGGCTCGATCTGCCGGCGCGTGGCGGGCCTGTGGCATTATTGTCCGCCCGCCCTGGTGACGGTGACCGGCGCGGGCGTGGCGTACCGGCAGGGCGATCGGGCGATCGCGCTCTGGCACTGCCCGCTGTGCGGCTGCACCACGCACTGGACCCCGATGGACCCCGCCTGCCCGCGCATGGGGATCAACCTTGGGATGCTCGATCCGGATGTCTGGCAGCGCGTGCCCCGGCGTCTGGTGGATGGCGCCAGCGTCTAGCGTGGCGGCGGCGGCGCCGGGGTCGCGCCCGCCCGGCTTGCTCCCGCGCCGGCATGAAGGCTAGAGCCGGCCCATGGTTGCGATCGGGTGTCTGTCGGTGCTGTTCCTGCCGCTGCTCGGCCTGTTGGCGGGCAGCCTCGTGGCGGGGCGGACGGGGGCGCTCGTGGCCGCCGGGCTCGGCCTCGCGGTCGCGCTATGTCTCTGCCTCGGCAGCGTCTGGGCGCTGGTGAAGGCGCGGCCGCCGCGCTGAGGCGGGCCGCGCCCCGGCCTTCAGGCGAGACGGATCGTCAGCTCCACATCGTCGGTATAGGCCATGGTCAGATAGGCGTTCGCCGGATCGCTGACATGGGCCAGATAGTCCGGGCTGTGATCGGCATTGTCGGCAAGGATCACCGCGCCCGGCCGCAGGCGCGGGGCGACGCGGTCCAGCACGTCCAGATAGAGGGACTTGGCGCCGTCGAGCAGCAGCAGGTCGATCGTTTCGGGCAGGTCGCGGGCGAGCGTGTCGAGCGCGTCGCCCTCGCGCAGCTCCACCAGATCGGCGAGCCCCGCCTCGGCCAGATTGGCGCGGGCGCGGGCGATCTTGTCGGGCTCGAATTCGCTGCCGATCAGCCGGCCGCCGCCATTGTCGCGCAGCGCCGCCGCCAGATGCAGCGTCGATACGCCGAAGGAGGTGCCGAACTCGACGATCGTCCGGGCACGGGTGGCGCGCGCCAGCATGTAGAGCAGCCGCCCGGCCTCGCGCGATACGGGCAGGGCATAGTCCTTCAGCCGGGCGTAGAAGGCGCGATACTCGGCCTTGCTGCGCATCAGCCGCATCCGCTCCTCGGCGGGCATGTCGGCGAACTCCGGGTCGGTCATGGGATGCCGCGCCTCGGCGTCGGCGAAGAGGCGGTCGAGCAGGGGCGCGACGGGCGCGCTGGTGAGCGTCGTCATGAGTGTCTCCACGAGGGGGCTGGTCTGACGACAGAATAGGATTAGGGCGGGGCTCCGGACTATTCGCATTGGCGGAGGCGCGGCGCACCATGGCGCGGAACACCGATATTTCCTCGCGCAAGCGGCCGCAGCAGGCGCGCTCGGCCGATCTTGTCGAGGCGGTGCTCACGGCCGCTGTTCAGGTTTTGACGGCGGAAGGCCCGGACCGCTTCACCACCGCGCGAGTCGCCGAGCGGGCCGGGGTGAGCATCGGCTCGCTCTACCAATATTTCCCGAACAAGGCGGCCATCCTGTTCCGCCTCCAGAGCGACGAATGGCGCGAAAACCGGGCGCGGCTTCACGCTATCCTCGCGGATGCCGCCATGCCCCCGGCAACGCGGCTGCGGCGGCTGGCCCATGGCTTTATCCGCTCCGAATGCGCCGAAGCGGCGATCCGCCTCGCGCTCGAAGAGGCCGCACCGCGCTATCGCGAGGCGCCCGAGGCCGAGGCGGCGCGTGGCGAGGGCGCGAGCGCGCTCGAGGCCTTTCTCGCCGAGGCGGCGCCGGCGGCCCCGGCCGCGCAGCGGCGCCTCGCGGCGGGGCTGATGAAGACGAGCCTCAGCGCCGCCGGCAGCCACTTCTCCGCCACGCCCCGCACCGAGCCCGAGATCCACGCCTTCGCCGAGGCGCTGGCGGACATGCTCTGCGCCTATCTCGAGCGGCTGGCGCGCGCGTAGCGGGCGCGCCGCGCCCCACATGATCGCCAGGCACGGAACGGACCCGCGGCCCGACTCTCCAAGCCGCGGGTCCTTGGCTCACCGGGGAGTCACGAAGCTATATTGCGTCTCGATCAGGCCCGCGCCGAGCCCGTGCACGCGCGTTTCGATATGCCAGCCATTCGCTTTGTAAAAGCTGGTATCGTAATCCAGCTTGAACGGCCGATAGCTATTCTCATCAAGCTCGCCGGCGGAAATCGGTGCCGAAGCGAGGATCTTGTCGCCCCCGGTAGGGGACCAGGCATGAACGTCGATCGTCGCCACCTGCTGAGTGCCGTAGCGCGGTTTGCCCGGCGCGCGAAGACTGAATGTCGCGCTTTGCGCGCCACCCGGAAAGTCGAAGAGATAGGGACCATATACGAGAGTGCCGGAGACATTGGGGCTGTTCGAGATGCAGGAGCTTCCCGTGCTGCGCGCCCCCTGTGCCACCAGAAGATCTCCGGGACAAAAGAAGGTGTAGCTCGCGAGATACACCGCCGCGGAAGCGATTTTCAACGAGGCGGTGTCGTAGGTGAATACCCGGAATTCGACCTTATGTCCGGCCCGCCCGCTCCAGTCGAAGAGAAGCCGAAGATTGGAGTAGGTGTAGATCCGATGGAAGTCTGGCCTGGAAACCTCCCGCGACGCGATGACCGATCCGGTGCTTGCATCGTACACTTCCAGTCTCGCGACGCGATCGGCGCCTCCCAGGGCGTCGATCTGCATCTTGAACACGGCGGCCAGCGGGATCGCTGGCAGGCCGGTCGTGTAGGGGCCATAGGCGATATGGCGCTGGCCGGTGCCCGCCGCCGCGGAGAGTCCGGCAATGTCGGTCCGCGTCGCGCTTCCCGCCAGCAAGTCGCGCCCAGCCAGGAAAACGCCCAAG
The DNA here is from genome assembly GCF_023822065.1 of Sphingomonas morindae. Lineage (NCBI taxonomy): Bacteria > Pseudomonadati > Pseudomonadota > Alphaproteobacteria > Sphingomonadales > Sphingomonadaceae > Sphingomonas > Sphingomonas morindae. The sequence continues at coordinate 568,443 of NZ_CP084930.1, read as the reverse complement.
CACCCGGTATCGCAGATGTTCATCACTGGATTGTAGCGGAAGGAGAAGGGCGTGAAATTGGCGGCGCCCGCCGCGAGGCTTTGATCGAGCGGCTGGAAGAAGAGAAACGCGCCGCCCTCGTTTCTGCTCGGGCACCCGCCGGCATTGCTCGGGCATTGCACCATATACACGCCGATCAGTCCCTCGGGTCGGCCTGCCGCGTCATAGTGGAGGCCCAGGGTCGGATTGGCGAGCGACGGGGCGCGATCGGGTGTCATGACGTCGAGCTGCCGAAGGAATTTGGAATCCTCATTATAGATGTAGATCTTCCACGTATTGAAGTCGCCGAATGTTCGTTGGCCCTCTACAATTGTGTACGTGTTGCCTTGATATTGGAACGTGCTCATCTGCCCGATCTGCGCCACGCCACGGGCACGCATCGCGGCGTTGAGTTCATGCCAATCTTGGTTGCGCCATAAGCGAAAATTGGTCAGCGTTCCACGCGCAGCGGAGTCGCCCACGCCGTGGCTCGCGTCGAGACGATGTTCCGCGTCCCAATTACAGTAATGGAAGCCTATCTCGATGGTCGAGTCATCAAGACTGCCATTGTAGCTGATCTTGCGGAAGTTCGGCGTGCCCTCGGCGCAGTGCGTGGAGGAGAGGGTGTGCTCAAAATCGAATTGACGGTCGGCAGTGCCGGCCGCAAGGGCGGCATAGTTGGCGAAGTGCCTGATGCGGAAGTAAGGAGTAGCGCTGCGGCTTTTGTCTACAACGGAGGGATCCGTCTCGTAGACCAGCAGATAGGAGCCGTCCGATAGGCGCGTGATGTCAGGCATGGCGTTGTCGGCATTGGCGACTTCGCCATCCAGACTGCCATTGATGATCGTCCAGCGGCGGAGGTCGTTTGAGCCAACCATGCCGAGCCGGTAGGGCGCGTCGGCACGGCTCTGGCGGTGATAGACGCCAAGATAGCGATAGGGCGCGCTGCCGTCACGCGGCTGGATAATTTTGAGCGCGTCGAGATTATTGTGGCCGTCCGCGTCGGTCGTGTCCGAAACGGCCCGTTGTACGATGACGGGCGCCGTGTTGACGGCACTTAGCGCCGAAAACAGGCGAGGCTCGATGGTCGGGCTGTTCGCCGGCGCCGGCGTGGCGCTGAGCAGCAACCCCCCGGCAATCAAGGCAAATCCGTAAAATCCAAAGCAGAGGCTTCGCATGAAGGATGATCCTTATCGAGGATTTTCATGGATGCTTCGGCGAGGCGAGCGAGCGGCATCGGCGTAAGCCGCGATGCCGGCCGCTGAGTGGCCGTGGCAGCGGGAAAGGAGCTTGTCTCTCCCGCCCTCTGCGTATCTCCGGCAATCCTACTGTGTAATCCTCGAAAACTACGTATCGCGGGCAGGGCGCCGAGCCGGGCCGCTCAGCGCTGCGTGCCGTCTTCCACGCCGAGCCCTTCGTCGCGCCCAGCCGGGCCTCCGCCCGGCCGCGCCGCGCGGACGATCACCGCCGAGGAGAGGAGGATGCCGGAGACCAGCGCGCCCAGCGCGAGCAGCGCGGCGCTGCTGATCGCGGCCTCCACGCCCACGCTCTGCCCGATGCGGAGGGCGAGGCGGGCGCCGCTGCGGGCGCGGTCTTGGGTCGGTTCGGCCATGGCGCGGAGGATAGCGGCTCGGGCGCGCCGGCGCCATGGCGCAGCACGTCCGCCGCGCGGCGCTGCGGATCGCGGCGGCGCGCGGCGTCCCTTGTCCGGAGGCGCAGGCTTATGGGTGACTGGGGCAGAGTGGGAAGGGCAGGCGGATGAGCGCGCGCGCCCCGGCCCTTCGGCGCGTCGGCGCGGCGCCCGCCCGTCCGGCTCGTGCGCAAGGCGGGCACGGCTTTACCGCCCCGGCCCCGAGCGGCTATCGTCGCGGCACGCGGCCGGGGGAGCAGGATGTGGGCATGGCGGGCGATTCTCTCGCCAAGGCCTTCGAGGCGAACCGCGCCGCGCTGCTGCGCTATGTGCGCGCGCGCGGCGCCGGCGACGATGCCGATGATCTGCTCCAGGATCTGTGGCTCAAGCTGGGCGGCGCGGGTGAAGTCATCGTCTTGGATCCGCTCGCCTATCTCTATCGCATGGCGCATAATCTGCTGCTCGACCGGCGCCGCGCGGCGCTGCGCCGCCAGCGGCGCGAGGAACGCTATGGCGGCGAGGGCGATGCGGACGAGTCGCCCTCGGCCGAGCGGACGCTGTTGGCGCGCGAGCGGCTGCGGGCGATCGAGCATCTGCTCGCCGCGCTCGGCCCGCGCACCGACTATATCTTCCGGCGTTTCCGGGTCGAGGGCGTGGGCCAGCGCGCCATCGCGCAGGAGCTTGGCATCACGGTGAGCGCGGTCGAGAAACATCTGCAAAAGGCCTATCGCGCGATCCTCCTGGCGCAGCGCGCCGAGGAGGGCGCGGCGGACGCCGCGGCGGTGCGGCCATGAGCGCGGAGGACCGCCGCCGCGAGGCCGAGGCGCTCGATTGGGTGATCCGGCTCGAGGATCCCCATTTCGCCGACTGGGCGGCGCATGTGGCCTGGCTCGAGGCCGATCGGCGGCACGCCGAGGCGTTCGATGCGGCGTGGCTGGCGCTGGAGGCGGCGACCCAGGGCCTCGAGCCCGCGCCGCCCGTCGGCCGGTCGGCGGCCGTGGAGGCCGCGCCGCCGCTTACGTCGCCATCGCCCGTCGCGGGCCCATCGCGGGACCGTCCCCCGCGCCGCTGGGCGCTGGGCGTGGGCGGCGCGCTCGCCGCCGGTCTGGTCGCGCTCGTCGCGCTGCCGCCTGCGCTGCGCGACGCGCCGCGCGTCTCCACGGTCAGCACCGCGCCGGGCGAGCAGCGGCACGTCGCGCTGGCCGATGGCTCGCAGGTGACGCTGAACGGCGGCAGCGTGCTGCGGCTCGACGCGGCCGATCCGCGCCGCGTCGAGCTGGCGCAGGGCGAGGGCTTTTTCGCGATCGTGCATGATGCCGATCATCCCTTCACCGTGCGCGCGGGCGATGCGCAGGTGCGCGATATCGGCACCGCCTTCGATCTGGTGCAGGAAAGCGGGCGCACCCGGCTCGCCGTGCACGAAGGCGCGGTGCGCTACGAGGCGGCGGGGCTGACGACGCGGCTGGATCGCGGGCAGGCGCTGGAGATTGCGGACGGTACGGCGGTGCGGCGGCAGGTCGATGGTGCGGCGGTCGGCGGCTGGCGCGCCGGGCGGCTCGTCTATGCCGATAGCGGCATGGCCGAGGTGGCGGGCGATCTGGCGCGCGCGCTCGGCCGGCCGGTCCGGCTCGGGCCGGCCGCCGCGACGATGCGCTTCACCGGCGTTCTCATCCTTGATCGCGACGGGGAGCGCACGCTGCGTCGCGTCGCCGCGGCGACGGGCCTCGCGCTGCATCGCGACGGCAGCGGCTGGCGTCTGGACATGCCGGCGCGGTGAGGCCGGGCCGGGCGATGGCGGCGGGCGTGATGCTGGCTTCGGCGGCGATGGCGGCCGGGGCCGCGCCGAAAAGGCCCATCGCCACCGAGGCAGGACCGCTCGGCGCGGCGGTGCGCGCGATCGGCAGCCAGGCGGGGGTGACGATCGGCATCGCCGATCCCGGGCTGGCGGCTCTGCGCGTCCGGGCGGTGCGCGGCCGGCTCGATGCGGCGACCGCGCTCGCCCGGCTGGTGCGCGGCACCGGCGCGGCGATCGTGCGGGGCGCGGACGACAGTTTCCGCATCGTGCCGCGCGCCGCGCCGCCTTCCCGCCGCGCGCCACCGGCGTCCGCCGCTTCCGCCACCACCACCCCCGCCGCCGACACGATCGTGGTGACGGGCAGCAAGCGCGGCGAGGTGCTGGCCACCTATGCCGGCAGCGTCGGGCTGGTGGCGGTGTCCGATCTGCGTCCCAACCGGCTCGCCCATGGCTCGGAGGCGCTGATCGAGGTGCAGCCCGTGCTCTCCGCCACCCATCTCGGGCCCGGGCGCAACAAGCTGTTCGTGCGCGGCATCGCCGACAGCAGCTTCAACGGCCCGACCGAAAGCACGGTCGGCCAATATCTCGGCGAGGTCCGGCTCAACTATAACGCGCCCGATCCCGATCTCGCGCTGTACGACATCCAGTCGGTGGAGATCCTCGAAGGGCCGCAGGGCACGCTCTACGGCGCCGGCTCGCTGGGTGGCATCATCCGGCTGGTGCCGACGCCGCCCGATCTCGATAAGGCCGCGCTCTCGATCAGCGGCGGCGTTTCCGCCACCGCGCACGGCGCGCCGGGGGGCGATGGCGCGGTGATCGGCAACCTGCCCTTCGCCGGCGGCGCCGCCGCGCTGCGCGCCGTGGTCTATGGCGATCGCGATGGCGGCTATGTCGACGATCCGCTGCGCCGACGCGCCGATATCAACAGCACCACCATCGCCGGCGGGCGTGGCACGCTGCGGGTGGCGCCGGGCGATGGCTGGACGATCGATCTCGGCGGGGTGGTGCAGCAGATCGACAGCCGCGACGGCCAGTATAGCGAGCGCGGCCTGCCGCCGCTGCAGCGCGAAAGCCGCATCGCCCAGCCCTTCGACAATGATTATGCGCTGGCGAGCCTGGTGGCGCGGCGGCGCTGGGGCGCGACCGAGCTGGTCTCGGCCAGTTCGGCCGTGTTCCACGATCTGGAATCGGTGTTCGATGCCAGCGGCACGGGCGCGGCGGCGGCGCCGATGCGCTATATCGAGGATAACCGCATCCGCATCCTCACCAATGAGACGCGCCTCTCGCGCCGCGCCGACGATGGCGGGGGCTGGGTGCTGGGGCTGGAGCTGCTGCACAGCGCCAGCCGCCTCACCCGCAATCTCGGGCCGCCGGGCGAGGAGGCGCGCATCGTCGGCACGCACAACCATATCGACGAAGTGTCGCTCTATGGCGAGGCGACACGGCCGGTGGCGCGCGCGCTCTTCGCCACGCTGGGCGGCCGGCTCGCCTATACCGCGATCGCCAACGAGGGGCGGGACACGCTCGATCCGGGCGATCTCCACCGCCATGGCCTGTCGCTGCTGCCCTCGGCCGGGCTCCTGTGGCGGGTCGCGCCGCGCCTCGCCTTCTATGTCCGCTACCAGCAGGGCTATCGCCCCGGCGGCCTTTCCGCGCAGCGCGCCACCACCGAGCGCTTCCGCCCCGATCGGGTGACGAGCGCGGAGCTGGGCGCGCGGCTGGGCGGGGCGGGGGACCGGCTGCGCGCCAGCGCGGCCGTCTCCTACACGCGCTGGACCAATATCCAGGCCGATCTGGTGGGCACCGACGGGCTGCCGCTCACCGCCAATATCGGCAGCGGTCGGATCGTCGCGCTGGAGGCGCAGTTGGCCTGGCGGCTGGTCGCGGGGCTCAGCGTCGAAGGGGCGATGTTCATCAACGACAGCAATCTGTCCCGGCCGACCGCGGCCTTTGCCGGCGAACGCGACGCCACCCTGCCGAACATCGCCGATGCCGTCGCCCGGCTCGGGCTGCGGGCGCGGCCGCGCCTGTTTGGCCGCACGGTGGAGCTGACGGGCTTCGCCCATTATGTCGGCCGCTCGCGGCTCGGCGTCGGCCCGGTGTTCGCGGTGCCGCAGGACCGCTACGTCAATCTTACCGCGGGGCTGAGCGTGCCGCTCGGGCGTGTCACCCTGTCGCTCGACGGCGACAATCTCACCGATCATCGCGGCAACATCTTCGCGCTCGGCAATCCGTTCGGCGCCAGTGCCGGGCGCCAGATCACCACCTTGCGACCCCGCACCATCCGCCTCGGCGCCGGCCTCGCTTTTTAGCCGCGCGCCGTGCGGATCGCGCCTCCGGGCGGCGTCACCCCGGCATGCGGATCGGCTTCCTCCTCAACCACGACCAGACCCACCAGATCGCCCACAGCCTGCCCATCGCGCTCGCGCTGGCGGAGGCCGATCCGGGGCTCGAGATCATCGTCGCCGTGACCAGCGACCGCATCGCCGCCGAGGTCGCCCGGCTGGCGGGGCCGGCGCTGCGATCGGGCGCGGTCACGCTGCGCCGGCTCGGCATCGAGCGGCCCGGCCGGCGCCGCGCGGCGCGCTGGCTGGGCGGCCTGATCCCGGCCGCCAAGCTTCTGGTCTATGGCGACAATCTCCCCTTTTTCGAGGGGCTGGACCTGCTCGTCGTCAGCGAGAAGACGTCGCTGCTGCTCAAGACCCATTATGGCCTCGACGCGCTCCGCATCGTCCATACCCGCCACGGCGCCGGCGATCGCGCCATCGGCTTCGATCGCGCCAGCGCGGGCTTCGATCTGGTGCTCGTCGCCGGCGAGAAGATCCGCGCGCGGCTGATCGAGCAGGCCGGCGTCGCGCCGGAGCGGATCCGCATCGTCGGCTATCCCAAATTCGATCTCGCCCCCGGCCACCCCGCGCCCTTCGCGGCGGATCCCGGCGATCGCCGCCCGATCATTCTGTATAATCCCCATGTCTCGCCGCACCTCTCTTCCTGGTATCGGATGGGCCCGCGCATCCTCGACTGGTTCGTGGCGCAATCCCGGTATCGATTGATCTTCGCGCCGCATGTCATGCTCTTCCACCGCAAATGGGTCGTCACGATCGACCGGCTTTCGATCAACCGGCCCGGCCGGCTCGCGGACGCCGTGCGTGCGGCGCCGCACATTCATGTCGATCTCGGCAGCCCGGCCTCGACCGACATGACCTATACCGAGGCGGCCGATCTCTATCTCGGCGATGTCAGCAGCCAGGTGTACGAGTTCATGCGCCGCCCGCGCCCGATCGTGGCGCTCGACGCGCATGGCCTGAACCCGGCGCCGGACGATCCCGATTTCGCGCATTGGGCGGCCGGCCCGGTGGTGCGCGACCTCGACGCGCTGGGCCCGGCGCTGGACGAGGCGTTCGCCGATCGCGGCGGCCGCTACGCCGCCGTGCAGCGCCGGCTGCTCGAGCGCACCTTCAGCTGCACCGGCGAGCGCGCCTCGATCCGCGCCGCTCAGGCCATTCTCGATTACGCCCGCACCACGGGGGGCGATCGCGTCGCGCAGCCGGCCGCGCGCCGGCGCAACGGCGGCGATCGGCGGCCGCTGGCGCCGGGCCTGCGGAGCCCGGCATGACCAAGCGGCACATCCTCTGCTATCTGCACAGTTTCGAGCCCGGCGGCGTTGAGCGTACCGCGCTCAATCTGTGCGCCGACTGGCGCGCGCGCGGCGCCGAGGTGACGGTGGTGATGGGCCGCGCCAGCGGCCGCGCGCGCGCCTGCGCCCCCGATCTCGATTATGTCTTTCTGCCGCGGCCCGGATTTTCCACCGCGCGGTTCGAAACCCTGTGGATGCTGCTGTGGCTGCCGCTGCTGGTGCTGCGCCGCCGCCCCGACGTGATCTTCTGCGCGGGCAACAGCTATAGCATCGTCGCCGTGCTGCTGCGGCTGGTGCTGGGCGCGGCCTGCCCGCCGATCGTCGCCAAGATCAGCAATGATCTCGCGCGGCCGGACATGATCTGGCCGGTCCGGCGCCTCTATCATCTCTGGTGCCGGATCCAGGGCCGGCTGTTGACCCGGCTGGTCGCGCTCTCGCCCGAAATGGCGGCGGAGGTGGCGCGGGTGATGCGCCTGTCGCCCGATCGGGTCGACATTTTGCCCGATGCCGTGCTGCTGGGCGAGTATCGCCGCGCGCTCGCGCGGGCCGGCGCCACCGCGCGCGCGGGCCGCACGGGCGGCCGCCGCTTCCTCGCCATCGGCCGGCTCGCCCGCCAGAAGAATTTCGCCGCGCTGATCGCCGCCTTTGCGCAGGGCGCGCGCGCCGAGGATTGCCTGACCATCGTCGGCGACGGCCCCGAGCGCGCGCGGCTGGCGCGCCAGATACAGCGGCTTGGCCTGGAGCAGCGGGTGCGGCTTGCGGGCCATGCCCGGCGCGTCACCGGCTGGATCGGCCAGGCGGACGCGCTGCTCCTCTCCTCGCGCTACGAAGGGTTGCCGGCGGTGGTGATCGAGGCGCTGGCGGCGGGCCTGCCGGTGATCGCCTCGGATTGCTGCGCGAGCATGGCCAGCATGATCGGCCATGGCCGCTTCGGTCGGTTGGTGCCGGCCGACTGCGAGGCGAGCCTGGCCGCCGCCATCGCCGCGCCGCTGCCGCCGATCGATTCCGCCGCCGCCGCGCGCCATGCCGGGGCGCATTGCAGCCGCGCGGTGGCGGACCAGTATCTGGCGCTGTTCAGCCATGTCGTGCCGGCCCGCGCCCCCGCCGCAGCCCATCCCCGTCCGCTAGCCGAGGCCTGAGCCGCGCCAGCGCGGGCAGGGGGGCGCGAAGGGGGCGCCGCGCCGGCGGCGGGTTAATGCGCGCGTCCCGAGCTATCTCCTTTTGCTCGCCGAGCCCGGAGCCGCGCCCGCGCGGACGGGCCGGGTGCAGAGAGAGCGCCGGGCCGGCGGCGGGTCCATGCGCACGGCTCGGCGCGCGTGTGTGGCGCCAGAGGGGCGGTGACGCGTCGGCGCCCCTGCCTTGCCGCCCCCCGCCCGGCCGGCGATGGTCAGTGCGCGCGGTCGGGCGTGGGCGTGCGCCGCCAGAGCGGGCGCAGGATGAGCCGCAGGGCGGACGGGGGCGTCGCCTCCTTCGCCGGGCGCGGCGGACGCGGGGCGTCGGGCCGCACATGGCGGCCGCTCCAGATGAGGATGCGCCCGACAAGGCACATGCTTTTGCCAAGATTAGCGTGCGTCATCGATCCTTCCCAAGCCGCGAGGCCGATCCTGAAGGCCTTGGTCCTGCATGGATGGGACGCCGACGGCGCCGCCGATCCGCAGCCAGTCCAGGCGCGATAGGGAGATTTCCGTTCGGCCGGCCGCACCGCCCGCCACTGGGCCGGCGTTCAGTCTAGGGGCGGCGTTTCGGGCGGCCAATTCCGCAATTTCCGAAGGCCCGGCGCCGAAAAGCCGCTAAAGGATCGGCGACGCGCGCCGTTATCGGGACTGTGGGTGGCGATCTGCCGCCAAGTATTTGTAGCGGAGCGAAAAATGAGCGTCATCAACACCAACACTGCGGCCATGCGCGCGCAGAATGGCAGCCGCCTGGCCGCCGCCGCGACCCAGCAGGCGATGAGCCGCCTCTCGTCGGGCAAGCGGATCAACTCCGCCGCCGACGACGCCGCCGGCCTCGCCATCTCCAACTCGATGACCTCGCAGATCACCGGCATGAACCAGGCGATCCGCAACGCCAATGACGGCATCTCGCTGGTGCAGACCGCCGACGGCGCGCTCGACGAAGTCACCAACATGCTCCAGCGCGTCCGCGAGCTGGCGGTGCAGTCGGCCTCGGGCACCTATTCCGACAATGACCGCGCCAACATGCAGACCGAAGTCGGCCAGCTGACCACGCAGATCAAGTCCGTGCTCGGCAACACCAGCTTCAACGGCACCAAGCTGTTCACCACCGCGGGCACCGCCGGCACGAGCGTGACGATCCAGGCCGGCGCCAACGCCACCACGGGCGATCAGATCACCGTCAATATCGGCGCGATCGATCTCAGCGCGGCGACGGCGGCGAGCGGCGCGGCGGTGACGGGCAATCTCGACGTGTCCAACACCGGCGGCGCGACCAGCAACGGCGTGGCCAATGCGCAGAACACGATGGACAGCGTCGACTCGCTGCTCAAGACGATCAACACCGTCCGCGCCGGCCTCGGCGCCTCGCAGAGCCAGCTCAACTCGGCGGTGAACAACCTCACCAACACCACCACCAACCTGTCGGACGCGCGCAGCCGCATTCAGGACGCGGACTTCTCGTCCGAGACGACCGCGCTCGCCAAGTCGCAGATCCTGAGCCAGGCCTCCACGGCGATGCTGGCCCAGGCCAATCAGTCGGCCCAGGGCGTGCTCAAGCTGCTTCAGTAAGCCCGGTCGCGCCGGCGCGGCCGCCCGCCGCGCCGGACGATCCCGCCGCGCCGCGCCCGATCGGGGCGGCGCCGCTCAGTGCAGCTTGGCGATCGACAGGCCGTCCAGCTTGGCCTGCGCCTTCACCGATTCCTCGCTGCGCGTCAGCGCCTTGGCGATGGCCTTCAACGCCATCCCCTTTTTGGCGAGGGTGTGGAGCTTCTGAAGCTCGTCGGGACGCCAGGGCTGGCGATGTCGTTCGAAGCGTTCGGCCATGGCGCCTGATAGCCGTTCGGCCCGCGCCCGTCACCCGTCCGCACGCCCCGCGCCGCGCCGCCGCCGCGCCCGGTGGAAACCAGCGCGCCGGTAAATTGTTGAGCATTCCGAACAGCTTGTATCGGATGGTCGCAAGCGGGCCAGGTGGCAGGGACGCAGCCTATCATGAAAGTCGATTTCGCTCTCGCCGCCGCCCAGGCCGATCGGGCCGGCCCGGCGGTGCGCTGGGGCGTGCGCTCCGAAAGCGATCCGCTCACCGACGTGCTGCTGGTCGCGCCCGATCATCTCGCGCCCGTGCCATGCTGCTCGGTCACGCGCGAGAAGCTGCGCGACGGCCATCGCACCGATGGCGATCGCGCCCGCGCCCAGCATCGCGCGCTGGTCGAGGCGCTGCGCCGCGCCGGCGCGATGCCGCGCCTCATCCCCGGCGATCCCGACTGTCCGGACATGGCCTATGCGCGCGACGCCGGGCTGATGACCCCCTGGGGCCTGCTGCCGCTCGCCCCCGGCGCGCCGCATCGCCGTCGCGAGGCCGCGCTGCTGGCCGACCGGGTCCGCGCGCTGGGCGTTCCCGTGCTCCCCGCGATCGGCGAAGGCCGGGTCGAGGGCGGCGACATATCGGTGTTCCGCGATGGGCTGGTGCTGATCGGCTGCTCGGGCGAGCGGACCGACGCCGCCGGCGCCGCCGCCGTCGCCCGCCTGTTCGAGCGCCATGGCTGGGAGGCGCTGATCTATGCCTTCGATCCGCATTTCCTGCATCTGGACACGCAGTTCGCGGCGCTGAGCGCCAACCGGGCGCTGGCCTGCGTGGATGTGCTCGAGGATCGCTTCCTCGCCACCCTGGCCCAGCGCGGCATCGATCTCGTGCCGGTCAGCTACAAGGCGGCGCGCCAGCTCGGCTGCAATATTCTCGCGCTGGGCGGCGGCCGCGTGCTCGCGACCAGCGGCACCGGCCTCGCGGCACGCCTCGCCCCGCTCGGCTTCGCCGTGGAGGAGGTGGCGCTGGACGAATTCACCAGCTGCGGCGGCGGCGTCCACTGCCTCACCCTGCCGCTCGCGCGCGTGCCGGGCGCCGCGCTCCGGGCGGCCACCGTGTCTGGCGTTCGTGCCGGGGCTGCGCTATAGGCCCGCCACCTGTGCGGGCGTGGCGAAATGGTAGACGCAGCGGACTCAAAATCCGCCGGAGCAATCCATGTCGGTTCGAGTCCGACCGCCCGCACCAGTCGTGACCGGCGCCGCCGCCCGCCTGACCCGGCGGCACCGGCCCGCCATCCGCGGCGCCGGCGCAGGCCGATCGATCCTCGGCACGCGCATCCCCCAACCCGCGCTGAACGGCCGCCCGCCGGCGCTCGGTGGCGGCCTGAAAGCCGTGAGAATACAATATCCTGAATACATGTAGCGTGACTTTTACGCCACGCTCTGTCAGCGATGTCAAAAGGGGCTTTGACATCGATGACAGGCCGGGATTATGGCCGTCAGCAAGCTCCAGAAACGGGAGCGAAACAGATAGAAACCTCCGGGGAGGACAGATGAACCGGTCTCTTTTTGCCGCGAGCACTGCGCTCGCCGCGCTCGTCGCCCATGCCGCCACCGCCAACGCCCAATCGGCTCCGGTCATCCCCGGTCCGGTCGCGCCGGTCGGCACCACGCCCTCGGCGCAGCCCAACACCGATACCGGGCCCGGAACGGGCGCCGATACCGGACAGGTCAGCGAAATCGTGGTGACCGCGACCAAGCGCGAGACCTCGCTGGAAAAGACGCCGATCGCCATCTCGGCCTTCAGCCAGAACCAGCTCAATCGCCAGCAGGTGCAGGATGTCACCGGCCTGGCCAATTTCGTGCCCAGCCTGCACTTCGCCCAGCAGGGCGATCAAGGCGCCATCCTGTTGACCATGCGCGGCATCGGTAACGACTCGGCCTATACGGAAGTGGCCGATCCCGAAGTCGCGATCTACGTGGATGGCATCTATTCGCCGCGCGCCCAGGGCGCCTCGGTGCTGATGTACGACATGCAGCGCGTCGAGGTGCTGCGCGGCCCGCAGGGCACGCTGTTCGGCCGCAACGCCACCGTCGGCGCGATCAGCCTCGTCACCGCCAAGCCGACGCTGGACGATTTCCACGCCGCGATCGATGCCGTGGGCGGGTCCTATGACCGGTTCGGCGTGCGCGGCATGGTCAACATCCCCGTCACCAGCAATTTCGCGGTGCGCGCGGCGTTCATCACCGATCGCCACGATGGCTTCATCGATTATCAGCAGCCGCCCAGCATTCCCGGCCTGAACCGTTCGGCCTTCGTGACCGGCGGCAAGAAATATTATGCGGCGGACCAGAAGTCGGCGCGCCTCTCGGCCCTGTGGCAGCTCGATCGCTTCCACTGGGATCTGTCCGGCGAATATTACAAGGACACGGGTTCGCCCATTCTCGGCCTGATGCAGACGCCGCGTCCCGGCCAGAAATTCTGGTCGGCGCTGGTCGATACGGCGCCCTCCACCAATCGCTATTCGGGCAGCATCCGCTCGAACATGACCTATGACTTCACCGATCATGTCGAGCTTGCCTATGTGGCGGGCTGGTCGCGGGTCGGCGGCGGCGCGGACAGCGATGCCGATGCCGGCGCGCATCCGCCGACGCAGAATGCCGATGGCTCGCTCAACCTGCCGTCGAACAGCTTCGGCGAAAACCGCACCGCCTTCTCGCGCTACGATTTCTGGAGCCAGGAAGTCCAGCTCAAGTCGATCGGGCGCAACACGATCGACTGGATCGTGGGTGGCTATTACAGCCACGAGGTGAACAAGATCCGTTTCGATATCGATCAGCGTAACGGCTATCGGGATGGCACGTTCAACTGGGCGGGCACCTTCATCCAGGCCGATCGCAAGATCGACTCGCGCGCCGCGTTCGGCCAGGCCGTGTGGCACGTCAACAACTGGATCAACCTGACCGGCGGCGTCCGCTATACGAGCGACAAGAAGCGCGACATCGGCGGCCGCAACATCACCTATTGCGGCGGCGCGGCGTCGACCAACCCCAATTGCTACAACACGCCGGGCCTGCCGGGGATCTTCGGCATCGCGCTCGACAAGGCGGGCAACGCCAACCAGGTGCTGGACGCGCTCAACGCGGAATCGAGCGCGCTCGGCTATGGCAATCTCTGGGGCATCTCGCCCAACGACGCGCACGGCAAGTGGAACAAGGTGACCTGGCTGGCGCGCGCCGATGCCAATGTCACCGACACCACGCTCGTTTATGGCAGCGTCAGCACCGGCTTCAAATCGGGCAATATCGAGGATGGCGGCCTGCTCGCCGGCCCCGAGACGCTGACCAACTACGAGATCGGCTCCAAGTCGCGGCTGTTCGGCGGCCGGGCGACGGTCAACCTCGCGGCCTATTACGAGGACTTCAAGGGCTATCAGGTCAATCAGGCGATCACCACCCAGGATGCCGCGGGCAACATCACCGGCAGCCAGCTGGTGACGACCAACGCCAAGGGCGCCAAGGCCTATGGCGTCGAGGCGGAGATCACCGCCAACGTCACGCGCTTCGATCGGGTGAGCATCGCGGCCACCTATCAGCACACCAAATTCGATAGCCTGGTCACGATCGACAACCGCATCTATCCGACCGCGCCCGAGAATTTCGAGAATCTCAAGGGCAACGAGCTGCCGCACGCGCCGCATTTCTCGGCGACGACCACCTATGAGCATGATTTCAACCTGGCCAATGGCGCGCGCATCACGCCGCGCGGCACGGTCCATTACGAAACCCGCAGCTGGCTCACCTATTTCAACGGCGACGTGGCCTCGCGCTACGCCGATCCGACCGGCAAGGGCCTGCTCGGCACCGGGTTCGACAAGCAGAAATCCTATGCGCGCGTCGATCTCAGCATGACCTACGCCTCGCCGGGCGATCGCTACGAGATCGAGGCCTTCTCGCTCAACGTCACCGATCACCGCATCCGCACCAGCGCGGGCGTTTCGGGGCCGACCAACGGCCTGGCCCCGGTCTTCCTCTCCAATTACGAGCCGCCGCGCACCTGGGGTGTCCGCGTGCGCGCCAAGTTCTGACTTCCCGCTCCCCCCGAGCAGGACCGCTGCGGCCACCGTCCCCCCCTCGGGCGGTGGCCGCCCTTTCTTCCGAACGGCAAGACGGGTGGCACGCATGAGCGATCCGCTGCGACGGCTGGTGATCCTGGGCGGCGGCACCGCCGGCTGGCTCACCGCCGCCTATCTCGCCCGCGCGCTGCCCGCGGCGGGCGGCCCGGGCTGGGCCATTGCCCTGGTCGAGAGCGCCGATGTGCCGACGATCGGCGTGGGCGAGGGCAGTTTCCCCACGCTGCGCGCCACGCTCGCCACGCTCGGACGTTCCGAGGCCGAATTCCTCCGCGCCGCCGATGCGAGCTTCAAGCAGGGCGTGCACTTTGTCGGCTGGGCGGGCGGGCCCACGCCGGGCCATGCGCAGGATGCCTATTTCCATCCCTTCGAGCTTCCGGTCGGCGGCGACGCGCCGGGCCTCCTGCCCTTCTGGCTTGATTCCGGCGCGGATGAAGCCCGGCCGGCCTATGCGGACGCGGTGACGGGCCAGGCGCAGGTGGTGCGCGCCGGGCGCGGGCCCAAGCGGCCGGGCGATCCCGATTGGGCCGGGCCCATGAACTATGCCTATCATTTCGATGCCGCCCGGCTCGCGCTCTGGCTGCGCGACATCGCCACCGCCAATGGCGTCGCCGTCACCGAGGCGACCATCGTCGGCGCCGAGCGTGGCGAAGATGGCGGCGTCGCCGCGCTGCGCACCGCCGAGGGCGAACGTATCGAAGGCGATATCTTCATCGACTGTTCGGGCTTCCGCGCGCTGCTGATCGGCGAGACGCTGGGCTCCCCCTTCCACGATGTCGGCGACGTGCTCTTCAACGATCGCGCGGTGGCGCTCCAGGTGCCGAGCGCCGCCGATGCGCCGATCGCGCCCTATACGCTCGCGGTCGCGCAGCCCGGCGGCTGGATCTGGGACATCGGCCTCGCCGACCGGCGCGGCACCGGGCTGGTCTATTCCAGCCGCCATTGGTCGGACGAAGCGGCGGCGGCGGCGCTGCGCGCGCATGGCGGCCACGATGCACCCGTCCGCCAGCTGCGCTTCCGCACCGGCTATCGCACCCGGCCCTGGATCGCCAACACGATCGCGGTGGGGCTCGCCGCCGGCTTTGTCGAGCCGCTGGAATCGACCGGCATCATGCTGGTGGAGGTGGCGGCGCGGATGCTGGCGGAGATGCTGAGCGGCGCCGAGGATCCGCGCGCGCTCGCCGGCGCCGCGCGCGGCTTCAACCGCCAGATGACGGCGCGCTTCGCCGCGATCGTCGAATTCCTCAAGCTCCATTATTGCGCGGGGCGGCGGCGCGACACCGGCCATTGGCGCGATCATGCCGATCCCGCCACCTGGCCGGACGGGCTTGCGGACAAGCTCGCGCAATGGCGCCGCCGCCTGCCGTCGCGCTTCGATTTCACCGTCGACTACGAGACGTTCCTGCCGCCGAGCTGGGCCTATATCCTCCACGGCCTCGGCTTCGCGACCGAGGCGGGGGCCGGGGCGATCGCGCGCGATCCCGCCGCCGCGCGCAACGCCATCGCCACCTTCGCGCGGATCCGCCAGGCCGGCCGCCAGGCGGCGGCGGCGTTGCCCGATCACCGCGCCCTCGTCATGCACTATCGCCGCTTATCCTGAAGGGAAATTCCATGCACCCGCTTCGCCGCCGTCCGCTCCGTCGCCTGTCGTCGCGCGCGCCCGTCGCCGCGCTGCTGCTGGCGGGCGCCGCGCCGGCGCTGGCCGCCGGGGCGGGGGACGGCCCCTGGCTGAACCGCGCGCTGTCGCCCGCCGCCCGCGCGGAGGCGCTGGTGCGCGCCATGACCCAGGACGAGAAGCTGCAGATCGTCCGCACCTGGTTTCCGCCGCTGGCCAAGGGCAAGCCGGGCGCGCCCGACGATCTCATCCCCTCGGCGGGCGAGATGGTGGGCGTGCCCCGGCTCGGCATCCCCACGCTGCGGGAAAGCGATGCCAGCCTTGGCGTGGCCAACCAGATCGAGCAGCGCAAGGGCGACACCGCCACCGCGCTGCCCGCCAGCCTCGCCACCGCCGCCAGCTTCGATCCCGCCATCGCCTATGCCGGCGGCGCGATGATCGGCAGCGAGGCGCGCGCCAAGCGCTTCAACGTGCTGCTCGCCGGCGGCGTCAACCTGACGCGCGACCCCTGGGGCGGCCGCGATTTCGAATATCTGGGCGAGGATCCGCTGCTCGCCGGGCGGCTGGCGGGCGCACACATCCGGGGCGTGCAGAGCAACCATATCGTCTCGACCATCAAGCATTATGCGCTCAACGCGCAGGAGACGGGGCGCACGCTGGTGGATGCGCGGCTGGATTGGCCGGCGCTGCACGAGAGCGATCTGCTCGCCTTCAAGCTCGGCATCGAGGGCGGCCATCCCGGCTCGGTGATGTGCGCCTATAATCTCGTGAACGGGGATTGGGCGTGCGAGAATGCCGAGCTGCTCACCCGCGTGCTGCGGGGCGACTGGAACTATCAGGGCTGGGTCATGTCCGATTGGGGCGCGGTCCATTCCACCGTCAAGGCGGCCAATGCCGGGCTCGATCAGGATTCGGGCGCCGAGCTAGACAAGCAGGATTTCTTCCGCGCGCGCCTGCGCCAGGCGATCGCGGACGGCCAGGTGCCGCAGGCCCGGCTCGACGCGATGGTCCGCAATGTGCTGACCGGCGTGATCGCGTCCGGCCTCTATGATGATCCGGTGCCGGCCGCGCCGGCGCCGATCGATTACGCTGCCCATGCCGAAGTGGCGCAGCGCGCCGCCGAGGAGGGCGTGGTGCTGCTCCGTAACGAGGGCGGGGTGCTGCCGCTGGCGGCGACCGCGCGCACCATATTGGTGATCGGCGGTCATGCCGATGTCGGCGTGCTGTCGGGCGGCGGATCGTCGCAGGTCCGGTCGGTCGGCGGCGTACCGGTCGAGATCCCGCTCAAGAGCGGGCCGGCCGCCTCCTTCGCGCGGATCACCTGGCACGCCAGCTCGCCGCTGCGCGCGATCCAGGCGCTCAACCCCGGCGCGCGCGTCGTCTATGACGATGGACGCGATCCCGCCCGCGCCGCCGCCGCCGCGCGCACCGCCGATGTCGCGCTCGTCTTTGCCACCCAATGGCGCACCGAGGCGGAGGATGTGCCGAGCCTCGCCCTGCCCGACGATCAGGATGCGCTGATCGCGGCGGTGGCCGCCGCCAACCGCCGGACCGTGGTGGTGCTGGAAACGGGCGGGCCGGTGCTGATGCCCTGGATCGATCGGGTGCCGGCCGTGCTCGCCGCCTGGTATCCCGGGCAGCGGGGCGGCGAGGCCATCGCCAACATCCTGTTCGGCAAGGTCAATCCCTCGGGCCGCCTGCCGATCACCTTTCCCGCCGCGGCAAGCCAGGCGCCCCGGCCGACCCCGCCCGGGCGCGGCGCCGTGGCCGGCGACGATGCCGCGTCCAACCCGGGCACGGGCGGCGGCACCGCCGCCATCTTCGAGGCCCGCTATCCGGAAGGGGCGGACGCGGGCTATCGCTGGTATGCGCGGCAGCATGCTAAACCACTGTTTCCATTCGGCTTTGGCATGTCCTATACGCGCTTCACCTATAGCCGGCTGAAGGTGACGGGAGGGGCCATGCTGACGGTCAGCTTCGATGTGACGAACAGCGGCGCGCGCGCCGGGGCGGATGTGCCGCAGCTCTATGTCACCCCGCCGCACGCCGGCGCGGTGGCGCGGCTGGCGGGCTTTGAACGGCTGACGCTCCAGCCCGGCGAAACCCGCCACGTCACCCTCACGGCCGAGCCGCGCACGCTGGCGCGCTGGGATCAGACGACGCGCGGCTGGCGGCTGGGCGCGGGCCGCTATGCGGTCGCGATCGGCCATGACGCGACCGACCAGACGCTCGCCGGCGCCGCGACGCTCGCCGGGCGGAGCTTCCGCCCGTGAGCGGCGGCGGGGATCGCCGCGCGCCGGACCGTCGCCGCGTGCTGCGCGGCGGCGCGCTGGCCGCCGCCTGGCTCGCCGGCGGGCGCGCGCTTGCCGCGCCGGCCGTCGCCGCACCCCCGGCGGTGCCGAGCGTCATGCTGTCGCCCGGCGTGGCGATGCCGATGCTCGGCTTCGGCACCTATTCGCTGCGGGGCGCGCTGTGCGAGGAGAGCGTGGCCGATGCGATCACCGCCGGCTACCGGCTGATCGACACCGCTTTCGTCTATGGCAATGAGGAAGCGGTCGGGGCCGGGATCCGCAAGGCCGGCGTGCCGCGCCAGTCGCTGTTCGTCACCTCCAAGATCTGGGTCGACGATAGCGGCTATGCGCCCGCCAAGCGCGCCTTCCAGGCCACGCTGGATCGGCTGGGGCTCGACTATCTCGATCTCTACCTCATCCACCGCCCGCGCGGCGACGTCGCCGGATCGTGGCGCGCGATGGAGGAGCTGCACGAGGCCGGCCGCATCCGTGCCATCGGCGTCAGCAATTTCGATGCCGCGCAGCGCGCCGCGCTCGCCGCCACCGCGCGCATCGCGCCCGTGCTCAACCAGATCGAGACCCATCCCTATTTCCAGGAGGACGCGGCCTTCGCCGCCCGCGCCGCCGGCACCGGCCCGCGCATCGAGGCCTGGGCGCCGCTGGCGGAGGGGCGCAACGGTCTCTTCACCGATCCGGTGCTCGCCGCGATCGCGACCGCGCACAAGCGCAGCGTCGCGCAGATCGTGCTGCGCTGGCACCATCAGCGCGACACCATCGTCATTCCGCGTTCCTCCAATCCCGCGCACCGCCGCGAGAATTTGCGGATCTTCGATTTCGCGCTCAGCGACGAGGAGATGCGCCGCATCGCCGCCCGCAATCTTGGCCGCTCGCTCTTCCCGGAATGGACCTGAGCGCAGAATTGTCACCAATCCCCCAAGTAAATCAGCTGGTTGTATTTGACGGTCCAACAGCGTCGCGATACTATCGCGGCGGGTGACAAAGAATCGAGTCCCTCGCCCCCGTATGTAGGCGTCGCGTGTCTTGGATCGATGATCGACAGGCGATGGAGGGGGTCTTGGCGGTTGAGGGCGATGATCCGGCTGTGTTCGTGCTGCGCCGCGAGCTGAGCGAAGTGCATCTTCTGCTGGACAATATCTCGGCCAATCCCGATGCGCACCTGCCGCCGAGCCAGGAGAAGGCGCCCGGCGGCCTGCCCGATGACTGGCTCACCCGGATCTGCGAGATCGACTGGCCGCCCGAAAACGCCAGCAGCAAGGCGGAGGAGGCGTCGCTGCTCATCCGCGCCAAGGATTTCCTCAACACACTGGCGCGTCCGGCCAGCGGCGCCACCATCGCCTTCACGCTGCTCGTCACCCAGTCGCAGCAGCAGCACGCCGTCGAGGCCGATGTCCACAGCCGCAACGAGCTGGCGAGCAAGGCCTATCCCGATCTGATCGGCAAGGCGGAGCGGTTCCGCGCCTGGATTGGCCGGCTCACCTTCGCGCTTGCCCTATGGCTGCTGGCCACGGTCGGCCTCGCCTGGCAGATCGCCTATGCCAATGCCGGGATCAGCCAGGCGCTGGCGGCGCAGGCCGCCTACCAGACCGCCGCCGCCACGGTGGAGCAGAGCCAGCTGCCGCCGGCGCCGGGCACCGCCAAGGATGCCGCGCCGGCCGCGCCGGGGGCGGCGGCGCCCACCGTCGCGGCGCCGCCCGCGCCGGTCGTCCCGTTGCGCCCTGCGGCCCTGCTCTGCCAGACGGCGGTCGCGCAGCTGGACCAGCCGATCGCCGCCGCGCCCGCGCCACGCCCCGCCGGCGCCGCGCCGCGCAAGGTCGCGCTTCGGCATGGCGCGGCGCCGGCGCCGGCGGCCACGCCTTCGCCCGCCGCCGCGGCGCCGCCGCCCTTCAGCTCGCTCGCCCAATTGCAGGCGTGCAACGCGCTCAACCAGGCGGCGCGCGCGCGCGATGCCGCGCTCGGCATGCTGCAGGGCTGGTGGGGCTGGCTGCGCGGGGATCCCGTGCCCGACGATGTGCTGGCCAAGGCCAGCGCCTGGGTGGCCGTCTGGGGCAATGGCGTGCTGCCGGTCTGTTTCGGCCTGCTCGGCGCGGCGGCGGCGATCGTCCGCCGGCTCTCGGACAAGATGAAGATCAACTGCCTCGCGCCGCGCGATCTCAATCTCCTGCTGCAGCAGCTGGCGCTGGGCGCGGTGACGGGCGCGTGCATCGGCCTGTTCGCGGTGCAGCCGAGCGGCGATGGCAGCAACGCCACCGCGCTCGCCGCGCTCGGCACACCCTCTTCGGGGCTTGCCTTCTCCGCCTCGGCGCTGGCCTTCATCGCGGGCTTCGGCGTGGAGACGGTGTTCGTCGCGCTGGATGGCATCATCAAGCGCATCTTCAACGTGGCCGGCGGCGCGCCCGCGCCCGCCGCGCCGGCGGCCACGCGATGACCGCCGGCGCCGGCCACCTTACGCCTTGACGGTGGAGGCCTGGTAGATCTCCTCGATCGCGGCGGCCAGCGTCGCGTCGAACGCCGCGTCGGACTGGTCGTGGCGGAGATCGTTGATCAGCGCGCGCGAGAAGCTGGCGATCATGCCGTGGTTGTGCGCCAGCTTGGCGCACGCCTCGGCGCGCGAATAGCCGCCCGAAAGCGCCACCACCTTCACCACCTTGGGATGGTCGATCAGCGGCTTGTAGAAGTCCGGCGTCTCCGGGATGGTCAGCTTGAGCATCACCGGCGCGTCCGCGGGCAGCGCGTCCAGCCGCGCGGCGATGGCGTCGCGCAGCAGCGCCTCGGCGCCGGCCTTGTCGGGGCTGGTGATGAGCACCTCGGGCTCGAGGATCGGCACCAGCCCCTTGGCGGAAATCTGCGCGCCGATCTCGAACTGCTGGTCGACGATCGCCGCGATCCCGCTCGCCGAGGGCAGGTTGACGACCGAGCGCATCTTGGTGCCGAACACGCCGAGCCCGACCGCGCGGTCGAGCAGCGCGTCGAGGCCGGCGATCGGCTTCATCAGCCGCACCCCGTCCGCCTCGGCGGCGAGCCCCTGGTCCACCTTGAGGAAGGGCACGATCTGGCGCTGCTGCCACAGATAGGCGGGCACTTTCTGGCCCTCGGCCTCGCCGTCCATGGTGCGCTCGAACAGGATCGCGCCGACCAGCCGCGCGCCCGTGAAGGCGGGAGCGGTGATGATGCGGACGCGCATCTCGTGGATCAGCGCGAACATCTCCTCCTCGGAATGATAGGCGCTTTCGGGCACGCCATAGGCCTTGAGCGCGCCGGGTGTGGAGCCGCCGCTCTGATCCAGCGCCGCGATGAAGCCGTCTCCGTCCTTGATCCGTGCCATCATGCTTGCATCGGCCATCGCCATCTCTCCGCTAGTGAGCTTCTTCCCGCGCCCTGCCCGGCGACAGGCGGGGCGTCAAATGCAGGAACGCAAATCGCCCGCGCAAATCCTTCGCCCCATCGCGCCTGCTGCTTTATCCCTCTGGCCATGCACGCCAATTCTCCTCATGCTGGGGGGAGATGAGTGATCTTGCCCTGCTCTACGAGCATCCCGCCTGGTTCGTCCCGCTGTTCGACGCGCTGAAGCGGCGCGGCATCGTCTATCAGGCGCTGACGCCCGCCGGCGCGTTCGATCCGGCCGATCCGCATCCGCCCGCGCCGCTGATCCTCAACCGCATCGCCATGTCGGCCTTTCTGCGCGAGGCCGAGCATCCGATCTTCTGGGCGCAGGCGCTGATCGCGCAATGGGAGCGGCGCGGCGCGCGGGTGCTGAACGGCACCGCCGCGCTCGCGGTCGATACCTCCAAGGCCCGGCAGCTCGCGCTGATCGCGTCGCTCGGCCTCGCCGTGCCGGCGACCCGCGTCGTCCACCGCCCGCGCGACGTGCCGGCCGCCGCCGAGGCGATCGGCTTTCCGCTGGTGGTGAAGGCCAATATCGGCGGCGCCGGGGCGGGCATCGCGCGGTTCGACAGCCTCGAGGCGGTGCGCGCGGCGGCCGCCGATGGCACGCTGCCCACCAGCATCGACGGCGTGCTGCTCGTGCAGGAATATGTGCCCGCGCGCGATGGTCTCGTCACCCGCATCGAAACGCTCGACCGCGCCTATCTCTACGCCATCGACATCGCCGGGGCGGGCCAATTCGATCTCTGCCCGGCGGATGCCTGCGCGGTGCCGGGCCGCGCCATTACCATGCGCGCGGCCGAGCCCGCGCCGGCGCTGCGCGCGGCCGCCGAGGCGATCGCGAAGGCCGCCGCGCTCGATCTCGGCGGGGTCGAGGTCATGATCGACGATCGCGACGGCGTTCCCCGCTTCTACGATATCAACGCCTTGTCCAACTTCGTCGCGCGCCCGCTCGAGGTGCTGGGCTGGGATCCGCACGAGCGGCTGGTCGATCGGCTGGAAGGCTGGATGGCGGAGGCAGGCTGATGCGCTACGGTTTCTGGATGCCCGTGTTCGGCGGCTGGCTGCGCAACATTCCGGATGAAGGCATGGAGGCGAGCTGGGACTATGCCCGGCGCCTCACCCTCTCGGCCGAGCGCTGGGGCTATGACCTCACCCTGATCGCCGAGCTGAACCTCAACGACATCAAGGGCATCGAACAGCCCTCGCTGGATGCCTGGTCGACCGCGGCGGCGCTCGCGGCCGTCACCGAGCGGCTCGAGCTGATGGTCGCGGTGCGGCCCAATTTCCACCAGCCCGCGCTCTTCGCCAAGGCGGCGGCCAATATCGATCGCATCGCCGGCGGCCGGCTGGCGCTCAACGTCGTGTCCAGCTGGTGGGCCGATGAGGCGCGCCAATATGGCCTGCAATTCGACGAGCATGACGATCGCTATGCGCGCACCGCCGAATGGCTGCGCGTGGTCGACGGGCTCTGGTCGGAGCCGCGCTTCAGCTTCGAGGGGCGCTTCTACCGCACCGAGGATGCGATCTGCGCGCCCAAGCCCGTCAAGCGGCCCACCATCTATGCCGGCGGCGAGAGCGAGGCCGCCAAGACGATGATCGCCAGCCAGTGCGACGCCTATGTGATGCACGGCGATCCCGTTTCCGCCATCGCCCCCAAGATCGCCGATATGCGCGCCCGCCGCGCGGCGCTGGGCGGGGCGCCGATGCAGTTCGGCATGGCCGCCTATGCGATCGTGCGCGACAGCGAGGCCGAGGCGCGGCGCGAGCTGGCGCGGATCACCGAGGTCAAGGCGCTGCCCGCCGGCTACGCCAATTTCGATCAGTGGCTGTCCGGCACCCAGCTCGAGCGCACCCTCAAGCTGCAGGAATATTCGGTCTCCAACCGCGGGCTGCGGCCCGATCTGGTCGGCACGCCCGAGCAGCTGCGCCAGCGCATCGCCGATTATGCGGGCGCCGGGCTCGATCTGCTGCTGCTCCAGATGAGCCCGCAGGACGAGGAGATGGAGCGCTTCGCCCGCCAGGTGATGGGCACGGCCTGACGCGTCTCAGCCGCGCAGGCCGCCCGCCGCGATCCAGTCCGCCAGCCCGTCGATCACGGCCGCCAGCTTGGCGTCGAGTTCGGCGAGATGCTCGGTCCACTGGTCGAGCGTGGCGAGCCCCTCGGCGCCGTCCGAAATGCCGCGCAGCCCGATCATCGGAACGCCGTGGCGCTGCGCCGCGCGCAGATAGGCGAAGCTCTCCATGTCCACCATGTCCGCCGCGATCGCGTCATAGGCGGCGCCGGTGACGATGTCGGCGCCGGTCGAGAGGCTGGCGGCCGGCAGGCCGGGCAGGCGCAGCGGCAGCGGCTGCACCGGCGCCAGCGGCAGGAAGGGTGTCTCGCCCGGCGCGAAGCCGAGCGCGGTGGCGTCCATGTCGCGATAGGCGACGCTCGCCACCTGGTAGATGGCGCGGTGCGCCAGCCGCACCGATCCCGCCGAGCCCAGGCTGACGATCAGATCCGGCAGCGTCCCGGCGGCGGCGAGGCCGGCGAGCGCGGCGGCCAGCCCGATCCCCGCCTCGACCGGGCCGACTCCGGTGATCAGCGGCGTGATCCGCGCCCGCAGCGCGGCGCCATATTCCTGTTCGGTGGCCATCACGAAGAGCAGGCTGTGGCCGCGCATAGCATGCAGGACGGGCAGGGCGGGGGTCATGAACATCCGGACAAGCGAGGATCCGCCCGCTTGCTGTGCGCGCCGGCGGCGGATTGCAAGCCCGATCTCGGCGCGTGACCGCCGCGCCGGCCCCGGCTAACGCAATCTCATGGCACTAGGCGACAAGGCAGGCACGGGCGCGGGCGGGGACGGGCGCGAGGCGGCGGGCGGATTGGGGCGGGCGGTGGCGCGCAATCTCGGCTGGCTGCTCGCCAGTCGCGGGCTGATCGCGCTGCTCTCGCTCGTCTATCTCGCCATCGCGACGCGCAGCCTGGGGGTGGCGGGCTTTGGCCGCTTCGCGCTGATCGTCGGCGCCGCCTCGGCGCTCACCGCGCTGGTGCAGTGGCAGACCTGGCAGATCCTGGTGCAATATGGCGCCCGCCACCAGCAATCGGGCGACGAGACCGCGCTCGGCGCGCTGCTGCGCTGCTGCTGGCTGCTCGATTGCGGCAGCGCGCTGGTCGGGCTCGCGGCCAGCGCGGCGATCCTCGGCCTGTGGCATGGCGCGCTCGGCGTCGATGCCGGGCTGCGCGGGCCGGTGCTCGCCTTCACCGCCGCCGAGCTGCTGTCGCTGCGATCCACCGCGCTCGGGCTGATGCGGCTGCGCGACCGCTTCCGCCTCGCCGCCTATGCCGATAGCGTCACCCCGGTGCTGCGGCTGGCCGGCGCCATCGCCGCCGGCCTCTTCCACCCCAGCGTCACCGCCTTCCTCGCCGCCTGGGGCTTTGCCGAACTCTGCACCGCCGCCACCTACTGGCTGTTGTTCGCGCGCATCGGCGGCGTGGCGCTGCTGCGCAGGCCGGGGCCGGGCTTTCGCGGCGTGCTCGCTCAACATCCCGGCCTGCTCCGCTTCGCTGTGTCCACCAACCTCATCTCCAGCCTCGAACTGTCCACCAAACAGGTGCCGCTGCTGCTCACCGGCGGCATGGTCGGCGTGGCCTCGGCGGGCGTGTTCCGGCTCGCCTCGCAGCTCGCCCAGGCCCTGTCCAAAGTGTCGCAGCTCATCTCGCGCGCGGCCTTTCCGGAGATCGTCCGCACCGTCGCCGCGCGCGGCCTGGGCGAGGTGGGGGCGCTGTTCCGGCGTGCCTTCCTGATTTCGGCGCTGCTCGGCGCGCTCGTCTTCCTGCTGATCGTGCTGATCGGCCGGCCGGTGCTGGGCTTTATGGGGCCGGGCTTCGTGCAGGGCTATCCGCTGCTGCTCTGGCTGGCGGCGGCGGGGTGCGTCGATCTCGCCACCGCCGGGTTCGAGCCCGTGCTGTTCGCGGCGCACCGGTCCGGCCTCGCGGTGAGCGCGCGCGTGGTGGCCGCGCTCGGCCTGTGCGTGGCGGGCGTGCTGCTGGCGCCGCGCCACGGCGCGCTGGGCGTGGCGATCGGCGTGCTCGTCAACGCGCTGCTACTCGCCGCCGTGCTCGGCACCGCCATCCTGCGGCTGATCCCGCGCGGTGCCGCGCGCTGAATCCGCTCAATCGGCGTCGGGCAGCAGCGCCAGCACCGTTTCGGACGGGCGGCAGAGCGCCACGCCGCGCGGGGTGACGACCAGCGGCCGGTTGATCAGGATCGGATGCGCCATCATCGCATCGAGCAGCTCCGCCTCGCCGCGCGCGGCTCGGCGGCGTCTTCAGATATTCGATGACATGCGGCTCGAACCCGGCGGCGCGGATCTGCGCCAGCGCGCCGCGCGACGTGCCGCACGCCGGATTATGATAGAGGATGATGTCGAACGCCATGGCCGCCTCCCTTGGTCCGCCCCGGCGCTAGGCCAGCCGCGCGGCGCCGGGCAAGCCCGGAGGCGCTAACGTAAATCAGCGTCAGAATGGATATTTCGGCGGCCCCCGAGGTTGAGCAGCCCGCATTCCCCGGGGAGACGAGCCATGGCGACGGCAGCGGCGGACAGAAGCGGGGCCGATACCGGCGGGCGGCAGGCCGAGCGGCGCCGCGCCACGCGCGCGCTCCAGGCGCTCAACTTCTTCATGGCCGATATGCAGGCCGGGATCGGCCCCTTTCTCGGCGTCTTCCTGCAGCAGCGCGGCTGGCAGACCGGCCCGATCGGCACGGTGATGACGCTGGGCGGCGTCGCCGGCATGGCGGTGACGGTGCCGGCGGGCGCCTTTATCGATCATACCGAAAAGAAGCGCTGGGTCGTGGTCGTCACCGGCCTGTGCACCGTGCTCGCCTCCTTCCTCATCCTGTGGCGCCAGTCCGGGCTGGTGGTGAGCGTCAGCCAGGTCGCCACCGCGATCGCCGGCGCCGCGATCGGCCCGGCGGTGACGGGGATGACGCTCGGCATCGTCCGCCAGCGCGGCTTTCCCGCGCAGAACGGGCGCAACCAGGCCTGGAACCATGCCGGCAACATGGTCGGCGCCGGGCTTTCGGGCTGGCTCGGCTGGCGCTTCGGCATGCCCGCCATCTTCTTCCTCGCCGCCGCCTTCGGCGTGCTGGCGATCGCCTCGGTACTCTCCATCCCCGAGCGCGCGATCGATCACCGCGCCGCGCGCGGGCTGGAGGCCGACGACGAGGACGACGACGGCGGCGACGGGCAGGGCGGCGACGCGGCGGGCGAGGGCCAGGCGGCGGGCTTCCGCACGCTGCTCGGCAACCGGCCGATGCTCATCCTCGCCGCCGCGCTCGCCTGTTTCCACCTCGGCAATGGCGCCATGCTGCCGCTCTACGGCATGGCCGTGGTCGGCGCGGGCAAGGGCGATCCGGCGCTGTTCACCGCGACCACGGTGATGGTGGCGCAGGCGGTGATGATCCTCGCCAGCCTCGCGGCGATGCGCATCGCGGCTGGGCGCGGCTATTGGCTGGTGCTGCTCATCTCCTTCGCCGCGCTGCCGATCCGCGGGCTGCTGGCGGGGCTGTTCATCGCCCATTGGGGCGTATGGCCGGTCCAGGCGCTCGACGGGATCGGCGCTGGGCTGCAGAGCGTCGCCGTGCCGGGTCTGGTCGCCTGCCTGCTCGATGGCACCGGGCGCGTCAATGTCGGCCAGGGCGCGGTGATGACGGTGCAGGGCGTCGGCGCCTCGCTCTCGCCCGCGATCGGCGGCTGGCTGGCGCAGATGCTGGGCTATCGCATCGCCTTCTTCCTGCTCGGCGGCTTCGCGCTCGCCAGCCTCGCGCTGTGGATCGGCTTCGCCGGCCTGCTCCGCCCCGCCTGCGCCGGCCGCCGCACGACGGCGTGAGCGGCGCGCAGGGGCGGGCGCGCGTCGAGGGCCAGGGCGGAACGGCAGCGATGGCGCGCCCGGCAGGGCTCGAACCTGCGACCCCAAGCTTAGAAGGCTCGTGCTCTATCCGGCTGAGCTACGGGCGCCCGGCTGCCGCATAGCGTGGATTGCGGCGGACGGGAACCGCGTTACTCTACGCGGCGATGATCGAGACGTCCGATTCCGGCCTCCGCGCCGTCGATGCCGCCGAGCTTGGGCCCGGCGCGCTCCGCTATTTCGATTTCACCATGGCGGCCTTCGTCACCATCCTGCTGCTCTCCAACGTGATCGGCGCCGCCAAGATGGCGAGCGTCAGCGTGGCGGGGCGCGAATGGACGTTCGGCGCGGGCATCCTCTTCTTCCCCGTCTCCTACATATTGGGCGACGTGCTGACCGAGGTCTATGGCTATGCCCGCGCGCGGCGCTGCATCTGGGCCGGGTTCGCGGCGCTGCTGTTCATGGCCTTTATGAGTTTCGTGGTGGTCAGCCTGCCGCCCGCGCGCGACTGGACGGGGCAGGCGGCCTATGAGGCGGTGTTCGGCCAGGTGCCGCGCATCGTCTTCGCCTCGATCGCGGCCTTCTGGGCGGGCGAGTTCGCCAACAGCTTCGTGCTCGCCCGGCTCAAGATCCTGACACGCGGCCGGCATTTGTGGACGCGCACGATCGGCTCGACCATCGTCGGCCAGGCGGCGGACAGCCTGCTCTTCTATCCGCTCGCCTTTCTGGGCGTGTGGAGCGCGCAGGGCGTGATCCAGGTGGCGGTAACCAATTTCGCGCTGAAAGTGGGCTGGGAGGTGCTGCTCACCCCGGCCACCTATGCGGTGGTGGGCTGGCTGAAGCGGCGCGAGGGCGTGGACGTGTTCGATCGCCACACCAATTTCACGCCGTTCCGCGCGCGCGTGTAAGCCGGCGGGCGGGCGCGGGCGCGGGTCAGCCGATCGCGTCGACCAGCCCCTCGAACAGGCGGCGGCCATCGGTGCCGCCATGCGCCGGCTCGATCATCCGCTCGGGATGCGGCATCATGCCCAGCACATTGCCGCTCTCGTTCACGATCCCGGCAATGTCCCGCGCCGAGCCGTTGACCGCGCAGCCATAGCGGAAGGCGACGCGGCCCTCGCCCTCGAGCCGATCCAGCGTCTCGGGATCGGCGGTGTAATTGCCGTCATGATGCGCCACCGGGATGCGGATCGTCTCCTGCTCCTGGTAGCGGCTGGTGAACAGCGTCTGGCTGGTCCCGACGGTGAGATCCACGTCGCGGCACACGAAATCGAGCGTGGCGTTGCGCATCAGCGCCCCCGGCAGCAGCCCGGCCTCGGTCAGCACCTGGAAGCCGTTGCACACGCCCAGCACCGCCACCCCGCGCGCGGCCGCATCGGCCACCGCCCGCATCACCGGCGATCGCGCCGCCATCGCGCCCGAGCGCAGATAATCGCCATAGGAAAAGCCGCCCGGCACGCCGATGATGTCGATCCCGTCGGGCAGGCTCGTCTCGCCGTGCCACACCATGGCCGGCGCCTGGCCGGTGACCGCCCGCAGCGCCACCGCGAGATCGCGATCGCAATTGGAGCCGGGGAAAACGATGACGGCGCTCTTCATGGGGTCAGCTCCGTTCGATCCGGAAATTCTCGATCACCGTGTTGGCGAGCAGCCGCCGCGCCATCTCCTCGATCGCACCATCCTCGACCCCCTCGTCGACCTCCAACTCGACCAGCTTGCCGATCCGCACGTCGTTGACGCCGGCGAAGCCGAGCCCGGTCAGGGCATGATGCACCGCCTTGCCCTGCGGATCGAGCACGCCGGGCTTGAGGGTTACGATGACACGGACTTTCATGGCTGCGCGCTCCGGCCGGATGATGTGCGCTCCATGGCGAAGCCGGGCGGCGAGGGCAAGCCTTGAGCGAGGCGGCCGCCGCTCAGCAGGCGGGCGGCGGAAGGCGCGCCCGCTTCCAGCGCGCGCCCGAGCCCGATCGTCGCCGCGAGCGCGAGCAGCGGCTGGAGCAGCAGAAAGGCCGGATAGGCGGGCGCGCCCAGCGGGCCCGTCGCCAGGCCGATCACCGGGCCGAACAGCCACAGCAGGATGAGGTGCGAGGCGAAGAGGAGGAAGGCATAGCGCTCGCCGCGCAGCAGCCATGCGCCGAGCGGGCGCCGCGCCGCCGCCACCGCCAGCCGCCAGGTCGCCAGCGCCGCCGCCGCGCGCAGCGGCAGGTCGATCGCGTTGGCGGCGACGATGTGCGTCTTGAGCCAGGCATCGCCGAAAATGGCGATGGCGATGCGCGGGCCGATCAGCAGCAGATAGGGGGCGAGCGCCGCCGCCAGCGGCCAGCCGCCCAGCCGGTCCGCCAGCCCGTGGCGCCGCGCCAGCAGGCCGATCAGGAAGAAGACGAGGATCTGCGGCCGCAGCAGCAGGACGAGATCGGCGCCGCTCACCGTCCAGGCGATCGCCAGCGCCAGCACCGCGCCGAGCACGCGATCCGGGCAGCGCGCCAGCAGCGGCGCCACCAGCATGCACAGGAAGAGATCGCGCAGGAAGCTGATCTGCACGTTGATCGGGTTGGGCCCGGTGACGCAGCCGATCCAGTCCAGCGCCTCCGCCAGGCTCGCCGGCACCGGCGCCTTAAGCCGTCCCCAGGTGGCGAAACCCGAGACGAGCACGAGGCCGATCACGTTCCAGGCGAGCATCGGCGCGAGGATGGTCCGCGCCTTCACCCGCACGAAGCCGGCATAGCCGCGCCGCGCGGCCGAGGGCGCCGCCAGCCAGCCGGAGATGGCGCCGAGCAGCGGCACCGCGCAGCGGCCGACCAGCTCGATCAGCACCCAGCGCATCATGCCCTGGCCGCTGGTATCGAGCTGCGCCAGCACCTCGCCGGTGCGTCCCGTCCAGGCATGGACATAGACGATGCCGAGGATGCACAGCACCCGGGCGATGCCGATCGCCGCCCGGGTGGGGATTTCGCCCTCCGTCACGCGCCCGATCAGCGGCCGCGCTTCTTCCGGTGCGTCTCCATGTCGAGCACGGGATTGTCGTCGCCCTCGGGCAGCAGGCCGAGCCGGCGCGCCACCTCCTGATAGGCTTCCACCTCGCCGCCCAGATCGCGGCGGAAGCGGTCCTTGTCGAGCTTCTCGCCGGTCGCCATGTCCCACAGGCGGCAGCCATCGGGGCTGATCTCGTCGGCCAGGATCACGCGCGAATAGTCGTTTTCCCAGATCCGGCCGAACTCGAGCTTGAAGTCGACCAGCCGGATGTTGATGCCCGCGAACAGGCCGGTGAGGAAGTCGTTCACGCGAATCGCCATGTCGGCGATGTCGTGCATCTCGTCCTGGCTGGCCCAGCCGAAGCAGGCGATATGCTCGTCCGACACCATCGGATCGCCGAGCGCATCGTCCTTGAAATAGTATTCGATGATCGTCCGGGGCAGCTGCGTGCCTTCCTCGATCCCGAGCCGCTTGGAGATCGAGCCGGCGGCGACGTTGCGCACCACCACCTCGATCGGCACGATCTCCACCTGGCGGATCAGCTGCTCGCGCATGTTGAGCCGGCGGATGAAGTGGGTCGGCACGCCGATATTGCCGAGCATGGTGAAGACATGCTCGGAAATCCGGTTGTTGAGCACGCCCTTGCCCGAAATCGTGCCCTTTTTCTGAGCGTTGAAGGCGGTGGCGTCATCCTTGAAATATTGGATGAGGGTGCCGGGCTCCGGGCCTTCGTACAGGATCTTGGCCTTGCCTTCGTAGATCTGGCGGCGGCGTGCCATCGATATGGGGCTCCTCGGCCTCGAAATAGCGACGCCCCGCATCGACGGACCCGGACGGGCACGCGGGCGGGGCGGTTCGCGCCGGGCTATAGGCCAAAGCCGCGGCCCGCGCAATCTGAGCCGCAGCGTCCGATGCCCGTGCGGGGGACGGAAAAGCGTCTCGTCTGAAGACGGTTGCGTCGCGCCGCCCCGAGGCCGATAGGCGCTGCCATGCTGGCCCGTCTGCGATCGCTGTTCGATCCCTTTCTGCTCGCGCTGCTCGCCACCGTGCTCGCGGCGACGCTGCTGCCGGCCACCGGCACCGCCAAGATCGTGTTCGACTGGCTGGGCGATATCGCCATCCTGCTGCTCTTCTTCCTGCACGGCGCCAAGCTTTCGCGCGCGGCGATCATCGAGGGCGCCGGCAAGTGGAAGCTGCATCTGGCCGTGCTCGCCACCAGCTTCCTCCTCTACCCGCTGCTCGGCGTGGCGGCGCGCGCGGCGGTGGCGCCGGCGGCGCCGGTGATCGCCGACGGGCTGCTCTTCCTCACCCTGCTGCCCTCGACGGTGCAGAGCTCGATCGCCTTCACCTCGATCGCCGGCGGCAATGTCCCCGCCGCGATCGCCAGCGCCAGCCTGTCCAACATCGTCGGCATCCTCGTCACGCCGTTGCTGGCGGCGCTGCTGATGGGCGCGAGCGGCGGCGGCGGCACCGCCGATTCGATCCTCAAGGTCGGCGGTCAGCTGCTGCTCCCCTTCCTCGCCGGCCATTTCGCCCGGCCGCTGATCGGCGGCCTGGTCGAGCGGCACCGCGCGCTGGTGTTCCGCGTGGATCGCGGCTCGATCCTGCTGCTCGTCTATTCGGCCTTTTCGGCGGCGGTGGTGGAGGGGATCTGGCGCCGCACCGATGTCGGCGGGCTCGCGCTGGCGGCGCTCGGCGGGCTGGTGATCCTGGCGCTGGTGCTGTGGCTGAGCCGGCTCGCCGCGCGGCGGCTCGGCTGGCCGGTGGCGGACGAGATCGTGCTGCGCTTCTGCGGGTCCAAGAAGAGCCTGGTGTCGGGCGTGCCGCTCGCCGCCGCCATATTTCCCGCCGGCCAGGCGGGCATGTTGCTGCTGCCGCTGATGATCTTCCACCAGATGCAGCTGATGATCTGCTCGGTGCTGGCACGCCGCTACGCCGAGGCGGCACCGCGCCGCTGAGCCGGTTCGGCTTGCGCGCGCCGGCCGGCCTCTATAACGCGCGCGCGATGCGATACATCTCCACCCGGGGCCAGGCGCCCGTGCTCGGCTTCAAGGCCGCCACCCTCGCCGGGCTTGCCTCCGATGGCGGTCTCTACGTGCCCGAGGCCTGGCCGCGCCTGTCCGAGGCGGCGATCGCCGATCTCGCGGGCCGCTCCTATGCCGAGACGGCGGCGATCGTGCTCGCGCCCTTCATCGGCGACGCGCTCGATCCCGCGACGCTGCGCGAGCTGTGCGAGACGGCCTATGGCCGGTTCGCGCATCCCGCCGTCACGCCGCTCGTCCAGCTCGATGGCCAGCACTGGCTGCTCGAGCTGTTCCACGGCCCCACGCTCGCCTTCAAGGATGTGGCGCTCCAGCTGCTCGGCCTCCTGTTCGAGCGTTTCCTGGCGGGCGGCGATCGCCACCTCACCATCGTCGGCGCCACCTCGGGCGATACCGGATCGGCGGCGATCGAGGCGGTGGCCAACCGCGCCCATATCGACATCTTCATGCTCTATCCTGATGGCCGCGTGTCGGACGTGCAGCGCCGCCAGATGACGACGGTGGACGCGCCCAATGCCCACAGCATCGCGATCGACGGCGATTTCGATACCGCCCAGGCGCTGGTCAAGGCGCTGTTCGCCGATCGCGCCTTCGCCGATCGGGTCGGGCTGGCGGCGGTCAACTCGATCAACTGGGCGCGGCTCGCGGCGCAGGTCGTCTATTATTTCTACGCGGCGGTGCGGCTCGGCGCGCCGGGCCGGCCGGTCGCCTTCTCGGTGCCCACGGGCAATTTCGGCGATGTCTTCGCGGGCTATGTCGCGGCGTGCATGGGCCTGCCGGTGGCGCGGCTGATCGTCGCCACCAATGTCAACGATATCCTCCACCGCGCGCTGGCGCGGGGGGATTATTCGGCGGGCACGGTGGCGCCCACCGCCACCCCCTCGATGGACATCCAGGTCTCGTCCAATTTCGAGCGGCTGCTGTTCGATCTGCACGGGCGCGATGCCGGCACGCTGGCCGGGGTGATGCGCGGCTTCGAGGCGACGCGCGCCATGGCGATTCCCGAGCCGGTGCGCGCCCGCGCCGGTCTTTTCAGCAGCGCGCGCATCGATCATGCCGCGATGGTCGAGGCGATGCGCTGGGCGCATGGCGCCGGCACCATCCTCGATCCGCACAGCGCCATCGGCCTGGCCGCCGCGCGCGCGGCGGGGCTCCCGCGCGAGGTGCCGCTGGTCACGCTCGCCACCGCCCATCCCGCGAAGTTCCCCGAGGCGGTCACTTCGGCGATCGGCACCGCGGCGCCGCTGCCGGCGCGGCTCGGCGCGCTGATGGAGGGGCGCGAGCATGTCACCCATCTCCCCGCCACGCTCGACGTGATCCGCGAGTTCGTCGGTACCCGCACGCGGGTGGCGGCATGAGCGCGCGCCTGCACCGGCTCGCCAACGGGCTCACCGTCGCGGTCGAGCCGATGGCCGGGGTCGAGACGCTCGCCGTCGGCCTCTATGCCGATGTCGGCAGCCGCTCCGAGCCCGATGGGCTGACCGGCCTTGCCCATATGGTCGAGCATATGGTGTTCAAGGGCGCCGGCGGCCGCGACGCGCGCCAGATCGCCGAGGCGGCGGAGGATGTCGGCGGCCAGCTCAACGCCTGGACCTCGCGCGATACCACCACCTTCCACGCGCGGCTGCTGCCGGGCGATCTCGCGCTCGGCATCGATCTCATCGCCGATCTGGTGCGCGCGCCGCTGTTCGATGGCGAGGAGCTGGAGCGCGAGAAGCAGGTCGTGCTTGCCGAGCTGGGCGAGGCGCGCGACACGCCCGACGATATCGTCTTCGATCATCTCGCCGCCGCCGCCTATCCCGGCCAGGTCTATGGCCGCCCGGTGCTGGGCGAGGAGGAGACGATCGCCGCGATCCAGCGCGATCATCTCGCCGCCTGGCTGGCGGACCAATATCGCCCCGCCGGCCTCACGCTCGCCGCCGCCGGCAAGGTGGACGAGGATGTGCTGCTCCGGCTCGCCGAGGCGCGGTTCGGCGATCTTGCCGCCGGCGCGCCGCCCGCCTTCGCGCCCGCGCGCTTCGCGGGCGGCACCGTCACCGATCAGCGCCGCTTCGATCAGGTCCATGTCGCCTTCGCCTATCCCGGCGTCGACCAGCGCGATGGCGCGCTCCACGCGCTCAACCTGTTCGCGGGCGCGGCCGGGGGCGGCATGTCCTCGCGCCTCTTCCAGGAGGTGCGCGAGGCGCGGGGCCTGGCCTATTCGATCTACGCCTGGGCGCAGACCGCGGCCGATACCGGCCAGCTCGGCGTCTATCTCGCCGCCGCCCGCGCCGAGGCGCCGCGCGCCTTCGCGCTCGCCCGCGACGTGCTCGCCCGCACCGCGGAGACGCTCGACCAGGCCGAGCTGGATCGCGCCAAGGCCCAGGCCAAGGCCGGTCTGCTGATGGGGCTGGAATCGGTGCAGGCGCGCTGCGATCATCTCGCCCGGCAGATCCAGGTCCATGGCCGCGCCGTGCCAGTGGGCGAAAGTGTCGCCGCGATCGATGCGGTCGATCTCGCCGCCGCGCGCGCCGCCGGCGCCGCCGCGCTCGATGGCGCGCTCGCCACCGCCAGCGTCGGCGGCAAGCTGGCGCGGGTCGCGTGAGCGGGGATCGCCCGCTCGCCACGCTCGTCGCCGAGCCCTGGGCCGATTATGGACTTGTCGATAGCGGCCATGGCCGCAAGCTGGAGCGCTATGGCCGCTTCCGCTTCGTCCGGCCCGAGCCGCAGGCGCTCTGGGCGCCCGCTGCGGAGGAGTGGCGGCACGATGGCGAATTTCTCGGCGCCTCGGACGAGGAGGGCGGCGGCCGCTGGCATCTGGATCGCGGCGTGCCCCGCAGCTGGCCGCTCGCCTGGGAGGAGGTGCGCTTCCACGCCGCCAACACGCCCTTCCGCCATCTCGCCTTCTTTCCCGATATGGCGCCGCAATGGGCGTGGATGCGGGCGCGGCTGCGGCCCGAGGACGAGGTGATGAACCTGTTCGGCTATACCGGCGTCGGCAGCCTCGCGCTCGCCGCGCGGGGCGCGCGCGTCACCCATGTCGATGCGTCCAAAAAGTCGGTCGAGACGGGCAAGGTCAATGCCGAACTGTCCGGCATGGCCGATCGTCCGATCCGCTGGATGGTGGACGATGCCACCAAATTCGCCGCGCGCGAGGTGCGGCGCGGCCGCCGCTATGCCGGCATCATGCTCGATCCGCCCAAATTCGGGCGCGGGCCCACGGGCGAGGTCTGGCGGCTCGAGGAAGGCCTGCCGGGGCTGATCGCGGATTGCGTGCGGCTGCTCACGCCGGAAAGCCGCTTCCTCGTCCTCACCGTCTATGCCGTGCGCATGTCGGCGCTGGCGATCGGCGAATTGCTGCGCCAGGCCACGGCGGCGCTGGGCGGTCGGGTCGAGGCGGGCGACATGGCGGTGCGCGAGGAGGCGCGCGGCCTGTTGCTGCCCACCGCCATCTTCGCCCGCTGGTCGCCCGCTACAGGCTCGACTGCGCCATGATGAGCACGAAGAAGAGCGCGAGCGCGCACAGCGCGAACAGCAGCAGCAGCGCCGTGCGCAGCAGCGCCGAGGCCCGGCCCAGGCCATAGGCCTCGCGCAGCTGC
The DNA here is from genome assembly GCF_023822065.1 of Sphingomonas morindae. Lineage (NCBI taxonomy): Bacteria > Pseudomonadati > Pseudomonadota > Alphaproteobacteria > Sphingomonadales > Sphingomonadaceae > Sphingomonas > Sphingomonas morindae. Next base: position 532,458 of record NZ_CP084930.1, on the reverse strand, counting down.
CGGTACATGTGGAAGGGCGGCACGAAGAAGAGCAGGGGCCCCAGGCCGCCCAGGCCGATCGCGCCGGCGATCATCGCCACCACCACCAGCAGCGTCATGAAGCACAGCGAATAGGTGACGAACACGGTGTGATCGTACAGGTGGAAGCGGCGGCTGAAGGGGAAGAGCAGCCACAGGAACGGCACCGAGATCGGGATCAGCGCCCAGCTGTATTTATAGGCATAGGTCTGGATCTTGTAGATGGCGAGATCGGGATTGGCCTGGAACGTCTCGATCGCATGGCGCAGCGGCGCGATCTTGATGTCGAGCGAGAGCGGCTCGTCCGGCGCCGCGCCGGCGCGCGGCGCGGTGGTGGCGCCATAGCGGCGCAGCACCGCCAGCGCGGCGCGCTGCTCGGCCAGCGCCGCATCCATCTCCTGGGTCGGCTCGCCCCGCCCGGCGGCGTCGCGCCGCGCCCGCTCGGCCCGGCCGATGCTCGTCTCCAGCCGCGTCTCGGCGGCGCGCGCCCCCTCCGGGCTGGCGCCGTGCGGCCCGGCCGCCGCATGGTCCTCGGTCGCGTGGAAGACCGTGAACATGAGGAAGACGCAGAACAGGAACAGCGCGATCGGCGAGACATAGCTGGCCCGCCGCCCCGCCACATAGGCGCGGGTCAGCGTGCCGGGATGCCAGGCGAGCAGCGGCAGCGTGCGCCACACGCGGCCCTCGAAATGGAAGACGCCGTGCAGCAGATCGTGGAAGAAGGCGCCCAGCGTGCGATGCACATGCGCCGCCTGGCCGCAGCCATGGCAATGGCTGCCGATCAGCCGCGTCCCGCAATTGAGGCAGGCGCTTTCATGGCTGTGGCCATCGGCCGCCACCGCCTGGCCCTGCGCCGCGCGCATCGTCTCGCCTGCCCCCTGCATATGCCCCCCATCCGCTAGGCCCGCGCGAATGTAGGCGCGCCGGCCGCCGCAGCGCAACGCCGCCGCGCCACAAGCCCCTGTGCAGCGACGGGAATCACTGTATACGGCCAGATACAGAGGTGCCCGCGAGCGGCATTGTGAAGGGGTTTCGATCATGCAGGCACGGCCCGGACAGGCGGCGAGGATGGCGGCTGCGCTGATGATGGCGCTCGACGCGAGCGCCGGGGCGGCGGCTCCGGCCCCCGTCGCGGCCCCGACCGGCGACGCGGCCGACGCCGGGGCCGATCCCGCCCCCGGCCTGGCGCCGGTGATCGTCACCGCGCGCCGCCGCGCGGAGGATGCGCAGCGCGTGCCGGCGGCGCTGTCGGTGGTCGGCGGCGCGCTGCTCGATCAAAGCTACACCACCAACCCGCAGGGGCTGACGGAACTGATCCCCAGCCTCACCTACAGCTCGGCCAATCCGCGCAACACCGCGCTCACCATCCGCGGGCTCGGCTCCAGCGTGGTCGCGGTGAGCCAGTCGAACGACGGTCTCGAGCCCGGCGTCGGCTTCTATGTCGATCAGGTCTATCATGCCCGCCCCGCCACCGCCGCGTTCGACTTCGCCGATATCGAGCAGGTCGAGGAGCTGCGCGGCCCGCAGGGCACTTTGTTCGGCAAGAACAGCACCGCCGGCGCGATCAACATCACCAGCCGCGCGCCCAGCTTCACGCGCGGCGGCTTCGCCGAACTCTCCTATGGCAGCTACAATTACGTCCAGGCGCGCGGTTGGGTAACGGGGCCGCTCACCGATACGCTCGCCTTCCGCCTGTCCGGCGTCTCTACGCGGCGCGACGGCGTGCTCCACAATGTGCGCACGGACAGCGACACCAACACGCTCGGCGCGCAGGCGCTGCGCGCGCAATTGCTGTTCCGCCCGAGCGAGCGGTTCAAGGCGCGGCTGATCGCGGACTTCACCAATTTCCAGGCGGATTGCTGCACCCAGGTCTTTCTGCGCGTCGGCCAGAGCCTGCGCCCCGCCAGCCGCCAGTTCGGCGGCGCGCAGGGGCTCGCCGCCCAGTTCAACTATCAGCCCGCCAGCACCAACCCCTATGATCGCGAAACCGATATCGACGGCCGGGTCGAATCCGACACCAATGAGGGCGGCGTCAGCCTCGCCGCCGACTGGTCGCTCGGCGGGGCCACGCTCACCTCGATCAGCGCCTGGCGCTTCTGGAACTGGGATGCCGAGAATGATCGCGACTATACCGGCTTGCCGGTGCAATTGTCGCAGCACATCCCCTCGCGCCAGGATCAATATAGCCAGGAGATCCGCCTCGCCTCCGATGGCACGCGCCGGCTCGGCTATGTGGTGGGGCTCTATGCCTTTTATCAGCGCATCACCGGCCGTCCGATCAGCATCTACGGCCCCGCCGCCGCGCGCTATCTGATCGGCACCACCACCGGCGCCGCCGCCACCCCGGTCCCCGCCGCGCTGCTCGACGGCTATGCCCAGGATGGCCACACCGATTTCCGCACGCAAAGCTATGCCGCCTTCGGCGAGGCCAATTACCGGCTGCTCCGCGATGTCACCCTCACCGGCGGGCTGCGCTACACCTATGAGGATAAGCAGGGCGATTACGCCACCACCGTATCGGGCGGCCTCGCCACCACCAATGCGGCGCTGCTCGCGGCGCGGCTGTCGGTGCTGCGGCCCCAGGCCTATCACGCCACGGACCATGATGGCAGCGTCTCCGGCCGCGCCAATATCGCCTGGCAGATCCGCCCGACGCTGCTCGCCTATGCCAGCGTCGCGCGCGGCTTCAAATCGGGCGGGATCAACATGTCGGGCCTGCCGCTCGATGCCGCCAACCAGCCCGTGCTCGCCACCGCCGTGGTCCGGCCCGAGCGCAACACCAGCTATGAGGCGGGCCTGAAGGCGCGGCTGATCGGCAACCGCCTCGTCTTCAACCTCGACGGCTTCTACACGCGGGTCCATGATTTCCAGGCGACGATCGTCGATTCCAGCCAGACGGTGGCGCTGCGCGGCTATCTGTCGAACATTCCCGAAGTGACGGTGAAGGGCGTCGAGGCCGATCTCGTCGCCCAGCCCCTGGCCGATCTCGCGCTGCGCGGCGGCCTCGCTTATGCGGACGGCCGCTACACCCGCTATCCCGCCGGCCCCTGTCCGCTCGAGCTGCAGGGCACGGCCACCACCGCCTGCGATCTGTCGGGCCGCCGGCTCGCCTCGCTGCCCCGGCTGGCGGTGACGGCGGGGCTCGATTATGCGCGCCCGCTCGGCACCGGCGCCGTCACCCTGCATGTGGATACGGCGTGGCGCACCGGCTTCAACGGCGATCCCAGCCTGTCGCGCTACACCTATATCAAGGGCTATAACCTCACCAACGCCAGCCTCGGCTATCGCTTCCGCAGCGGGATGGAGGTGCTGGTGTTCGCGCGCAACCTGTTCAACGCCAACTATATCCAGAACCTCACCATCCAGGCGGGCAATTCGGGGCTGATCCTCGCCACGCCCAGCGATCCGCGCGTGGTCGGCGTCACGCTGCGCGTCCGGAGCTGAGCCGTCAGGCGCGCAGCGCGCGCAGCGCCGCTCCGGCGGCGAAGGGCGCGCCCGCCAGCAGCACCAGCGCGGCGGCGGCGAGCAGGCGCGGCGCGGTGGCGCTGTCGGCGGCGCCGAAGATCAGCAGCGGCACCGCCAGCGGCAGCAGCAACAGCCCGGCAAGGCCGCCGGCGCCGCGCAGGCCGGCGGTGAGCGCCGCCACCGTCACCGCCAGCGCGGCGAGCGCCGGGGTGCCGATCGCCAGCGACACTTCCAGCCGGCCGAGCGCGCGCGCGTCCAGCCCGAGCAGCGCGGCGGCGGGCAGGGCGGCGAGCAGCAGCGGCGGGCCGAAGCTCAGCCAATGGCCCAGGATCCGCGCCGCCGCCACCAGCTCGTCGGCGATGCCCCGCGCCGCCAGCTGGTCGAACAGCCCGGCCTCGTGATCGGGCGCGATCAGCCGGTCGACCGGCAGCAGCGCGGTCAGCAGCGCCGCCAGCCACAGGAAGCCCGGCCCCGCGCGCGCCAGCAGCCGCGCATCCGGCCCCACGGCGAGCGGGAAGAGCGCGGCCGCGATCAGGAAGAAGGCGATCGGAAGCCCGGCGGCGGCGAGCCCCGTCCGCAGGTCGCGGGCCGCCAGGCGCAGCACCAGCCGCATCATGACGCCGCTTCGCCCAGCGCCCGCCGGGCGCCCGCCACCCGCAGCGCGACATGGCTGGCGGCGAGCAGCGCGCCGCCGCCCGCGAGATGCGCGGCGATCGCGCCGCCGAGCCGCGCCATCCCCTCCTCGTCCAGGCCGTTGCCGGGCTCGTCGAGCAGCCACAGCGAAGCGCGGCCGGCGATCACCCGCGCGATCGCGGCGCGGCGGCGCTGGCCGGTGGAGAGCAGCCGCACGGGCACGGGCGCGAGCGCGGCGATCCCCATCGCCGCCATCGCCGCCGCCGCGTCGCCGCCGTCCAGCGCCGCCCAAAAGCCCAGCGCGGCGCCCAAGGTCCGGCCGGGATCGAGCGCATGGGCCTCGCCCAGCCAGGCGATCCGCTCCGGCCGCCGCACTTGGCCCGCATCGGGGCGGAGCAGCCCGGCCGCGATCCGCAACAGGCTGGTCTTGCCGCTGCCATTGGGGCCGGTCAGCGTCAGCGCCTCGCCCGGCCCGAGCCGCAGCGAAAGCCCCTCGAACAGCAGCCGGTCTCCGCGCAGACAGGCGATGCCGTCCAGCGCCAGCATCAGCCGGCGGCCGCTTCCAGCGCGGCCATGTCCGCGTCGGACAGGCCGAAATGATGGCCGATCTCGTGGATCACCACATGGCCGACCAGCGCCTCGAAATCGACGCCCGTCTCGGCCCATTCGTCGAGCAGCGGGCGCCGGAACAGCTGGATCATGTCGGGCAGCGCGCCGCTCGCCTCCACGCTCTTCTGGCCGATCGGCAGGCCGGTATAGAGGCCGGTGAGCGCGAAGGCGTCGTCGATGCCGAGCGCGTCGAGCACCGCGTCCGAAGCAAAGGCCTCCACGCGCAGCACCACGCCCTCCAGATGGCGGCGAAAGCCTTCGGGCAATCGCGCGATGGTGGCGCGCGCGATCGCCTCGATCGCCTCGTCGTCGGGCGGCGGCCCCCAGGGCGCAAGCGGGATATCGGCCATGCGCCACGCCTAGCGCGCGATGCGGGCCGCGTCATCCCGTCGCTTTCGCTCGACTTTGCCGCGCCGGCCCGGAATATGGCGCGATGCAGGCGGGTGGGCCCGAAGTGGTGTTCGAGGGCGTGGTCCGCGCCTATGGCGGCGTGCCCGCGCTCGGCCCGCTCGATGCGCGCCTCCCCGCCGGCGCCTTTGTCGCGCTGGTCGGCGCCTCGGGCGCGGGCAAGTCGACGCTGCTGCGCATGGTCAACCGGCTGGTCGAGCCGGACAGCGGCCGCGTCCTGATCGGCGGCGTTCCCGTCGCGGATCGGCCGGCCGCCGCCCTGCGCCGCAGCATCGGCTATGTCTTCCAGTCGATCGGGCTGATGCCGCACATGAGCGTGGCCGAGAATATCCGCCTGCCCGCGCGCGTCGCGGGGGCGGATCGGGGCGTGCCGGCGCCCGATGTGCCCGCGCTGCTCGCGGCGGTGGAGCTGCCCGCCGATTATGCCGGCCGCCGCCCCCAGGCGCTGTCGGGCGGCGAGGCGCAGCGGGTCGGCGTCGCCCGCGCGCTCGCCACCGGCGCGCGGCTGATGCTGCTCGACGAGCCGTTCGGCGCGCTCGATCCCGTCACCCGCGATGCGGTCGGCCGCCGCTATCGCGCGCTGCACGATCGCCTCGGCCTCACCAGCCTGATGGTCACGCACGATATGGCCGAGGCGCTGCTGCTCGCCGATCGCATCCTGGTGCTCGATCGCGGCCGGCTGGTGGGCGAGGGCGCGCCCGCCGATCTGCTCGCCGGCCGCGCCGGCGCGGCGGCGTCCGCGCTGGTCGATGTCGCGCGCCGCCAGGCCGAAGCGATCGCGGCGCTGGCGCGATGAGCGAGATCGCGCCGCTCGCCGCGCAGCATCTGCTGCTCAGCCTCGCCGCGCTCGGCCTGGCGCTGCTGATCGGCGTGCCGCTCGGGCTGGCGGCGGCGCGGCGGCCGCGGCTGGCGGCGGCCGCGATCGGCGCGGCGAGCCTGATCCAGACCATTCCGGGCCTCGCCTTGCTCGCGCTCTTCTATCCGCTGTTGCTGGCGATCGGCCATGGCGTTCCCGCGCTCGGCTTCCTGCCGGCGCTGCTCGCGCTCAGCCTCTATGCGCTGCTGCCGCTGCTGCGCGGCGTGATCGGCGGGCTGCGCGGGGTCGATCCCGCCGCCCGGCTCGCCGCCGATGCGCTGGGCATGACGCGCTGGCAGCGGCTGCGGCTGGTGGAGGCGCCGCTCGCCGCGCCCGTCGCCATGGCCGGGCTGCGCACCGCCGCCGTCTGGACGATCGGCGCGGCGACGCTCGCCACCACCGTCGGCGCGCCGAGCCTGGGCGGTCCGATCTTCGCCGGTCTCCAGACCGAGGACTGGACTCTCGTGCTCGCTGGCTGCCTCGCCGCCGCGGCGCTGGCGCTCGCCGCCGATGGGCTGCTCGCATTGGTCGAGCGTGGCCTCGCCCGGCGCGCGCGGCGGCCACTCGTGGCGGGGCTGATCGGCATCGCCGCCGGCCTCGCGCTGGCGCTCGCGCCGCTGCTGGCGCCGCTGGTCGCGGCGCGCGGGGCGGGGCGCACCGTCACCATCGGCGCCAAGAATTTCTCGGAGCAGTTCATCCTCGCCCGGCTGATCGGCGATTGGCTGGGCCGTGCCGGCTATCGCGTCCGCTATGCCGAAGGCTTGGGCTCGGCGGTGGCGCTCCGCGCGCTGCGGCGCGGCGATATCGATGCCTATGTGGACTATTCGGGCACGATCTGGGCCGATGCCATGGGCCGCCACAGCGTCGCGCCGGCGGCGGTGATGCTGCCCGCGATCGCCGGCTGGCTGCGCCCGGCGGGGCTGGCCGGGCCGCTCGGCTTCGAAAATGCCTATGCGCTGGCGATGCGGGAGGAAAGCGCGCGCCGGCTCGGCATCGCCACGCTCGCCGATCTCGCGCCGCGCGCCCCCGGGCTGCGGCTCGGCAGCGATCTCGAATTCCTCTCCCGGCCGGAATGGCGGGCGGTGGCGGGTGGCTATGGGCTGCGCTTCGGCGCCACCCGGCGCTACGCCCCCAGCTTCATGTATCGCGCGCTCGCCAGCGGGCAGGTGGATGTCATTTCCGCCTTTTCCAGCGATGGCCGGATCGCCGCCCAGCATCTGCGCGTGCTCGCCGATCCCGCCCACCGGCTGCCGCGCTACGATGCGCTGCTGCTCGTCGCCCCGGCCCGCGCGCGCGATCGGCGCTTCCTCTCGGCGCTGCGGCCGCTGCTCGGCGCGATCCCGGTCGACGCGATGCGCGCGGCCAATTATCAGGTGGATCGCGACCGCGACAAGCAAAGCCCGGCGGCGGCCGCGCGCTGGCTCGCCGGCCGGCTGGAGACGCGCTGATGGCCGAGATCGTCAATCTCAACCGCGCCCGCAAGGCCCGCGCCCGGGCCGAGCAGGCGCGCGCCGCCGAGGCCAATCGTGCCCGCTTCGGCCGCACCCGCGCCGCCCGCGAGGCCGAGGCGCGCGAGGCCGAGCGCGCCGCCGCCCGGCTCGACGGCGCGCGCCGCGATCCCCCCGAACGCGGCTGAACGCCTCACCGCCGCCGGCGCGTCGGCGCGTGGAAATCGGGTGGCTTGTCCTTGATCCACGCGAGGAAGCGCGCGATCTCGGGCACCGCCTTCAGCGAGTCGAGCGTCGGATAGCGCCGCGCCAGCTCCTTGGTGGGCACGCTCGCATGAATGGCGCGGTGGCAGATCGGATGGAGCGGCACCGTCTCGCGGCCGCCCGCGCTCTTGGGCACGACATGATGCTGCTCCACCCGCGCGCCCGTCGGACGGCCGCACAGCGCGCAGAGCGTCACGCCGCCTGCCGGTCCTCGGCGGCGCCGGCGAGCGTGTCGAGAAAGGCGATCAGCCCGCGCTCGGCGGGGCTCAGCCAGCGCGTCGGGCGCGGCAGCCGCACCGGCGCCTGGCCCTTCAGCCCGCCGCTCCGCGCCAGCGCGATCAGCGCGGGATGGACATAGCTTTTGCGGCTGATCGCGGGGGTGTTGCCGAGCGCGGCGGCGACCGGCGCGAGCATCGTCTTGAGCTTGATCCCCGCCGGCCCCGCCGCCACGATCGCCTCATAGGCGATCACCGAGGCGGCGAAGGTGCGGAAATTCTTGGCGCTGAACGCCGCGCCCGTGGCCTCGCGCAGATAGGCGTTGACGTCGCTCGAGGTGACGGGGTGGCGCGCGCCCTCGGCATCGACATATTGGAAGAGATGCTGGCCCGGCAGATCCTGGCACTGCCGCGTCACCCGCGCCAGCCGGCGGTCGGCAATTTCCACATGCTGCGGCTTGCCATGCTTGCCGCGATAGCGGAACGTCACCTTGGCGCCAGTGAAGCTGGCATGGCGATCGCGCAGCGTCGTCGCGCCGAAGCTCTTGTTCTCCCGGGCATAGGCCATGTTGCCGACACGCACATGGCCGACATCGAGCAGTCGCACCACCGCCGCCACGGCGGTGCGCTTGGTGGGGGTGCGGCCGTCCAGATCGGCATCCACCCGCTTGCGGATCGCGGGCAGGGCGCGTCCGAAATCGGCGCAGCCCTCGTATTTCTCCGCCTCCTGCGCGGCGCGGAACTCGGGATGGTAGCGATATTGCTTCCGGCCCTTGGCGTCATAGCCGATCGCCTGGAGATGGCCGCTCGGATCGGGGCAGAACCAGCAGCGCTCATAGGCCGGCGGCAGGCCCACCGCGTTGAGCCGGTCGATCTCGGCGCGGTCGGTGATGCGCTGCCCCTCGGCGTCGAAATAGGCCCAGCCATGCCGCGCCTTGCGCCGCGTGATGCCGATGCTGGTATCGTCGATATAGCAGAGCCGGCCGGCGGCCGTCTGGGCGAGATCTTCGGAGGAGAGGCTTGCGGGCGGCGCCATGGTCTTTTCTCGGCAGGGTGGGCTCAGAACGCGACCGGACCGGCCCCGTTCCCGGGAACGCGCCGCCCCCGCCACCCGTTCAGCCGGCCGATCCCCACAAAAGCAGGAGGCCCCCATGCCGAGCATCGACCAAGCCAAGGTGCTGATCATCGCCACCGACGGTTTCGAACAGTCCGAACTCTTCCGCCCGCGCGAGGCGCTGCTCGATGCCGGCGCCAAGGTCACGCTCGCCTCGATCAAGACGGATCCGATCCAGGGCATGGTGCAGGATACCGAAAAGGCCGATACGATCACGCCGGATATCACGCTCGGCCAGGTCCGCGCCGAGGAGTATGACGCGCTGGTCATCCCCGGCGGCACCACCAATCCCGACAAGATGCGGCTGCAGGACGAGGCGCTCCGCATCGTCCGCGATTTCTTCGCGGCGGACAAGACGGTGGCGGCGATCTGCCACGGCCCCTGGCTGCTCGCCGAGGCCGATGTGCTGGAAGGCAAGACGGTGACGAGCTGGCCCTCGGTCCGCACCGATCTGCGCAACGCCGGCGCCGAGGTGGTGGACAAGGAAGTGCAGGTCGATGGCCGGCTCATCACCAGCCGCAAGCCCGACGATATCCCCGCCTTCACCGAGGCGCTGATCAAGTCGATCGAGGCGGCCTGATCCACGGCGCGACCGGGGGCGCGGCGGCGAAGCCGCGCGCCGTGCCCGCCGGCCGCGTCCGCCGCGCCCATTGGCTCAGCCCGATCTCGGCGGCGATCAGCATGAACACGAAGGGCTGGAAGGCGATCGCGACGAAACCGGCGCCGACCAGATAGATGAGATGCCCCTGCTGGAGCGCGCCCGCGAGCGGCGCGATCCACGCCTCGTCGGGCGCGGCGCTGCGCAGGAAGCGACGCCGCAAGAGCTCCATCTGCGCCAGCCCCGCCAGTTGCAGCGCCAGCCACAGGCCGAAGCCGAAAAAGCCCTGCTCGCCGAGCATCTCGAAATAGGCGGAATGATAGGCGCGGCTCTTTTCGTGCGCCACCTCGTCGCCCTCGGCCGTGCCCTTCAGCCGCACCGTCAGCCGGTTCTGGAGATAGGCGTTGAAGCCGCCGCCGCCGGGATGGTCCTGCACATAGTCCCAGGTCCAGCGCCACACCGCCAGCCGCGTCGAGGCGGACTGATCGGCCTGATAGCCCTGGATGGTGTTCATCCGCTCGGTATAGCTGGCCGGCAGCAGCGGCACCGCCACCGCCACCGCCGCCGCCATGCCCCCCATCCACAGCAGCCGGTGGCGGCTGTCGCGCAGGTGCAGCACCGCCAGCAGGCCGATGCAGATCAGCCCGGTCCGCGCCTGGGTGCCGATCGGGATCAGCAGGCAGGCGAAGATCAGCGCGGCGGCGAACAGCGTCACCCGCGCGTCGCGCGGGAAGATCGTGCCGAAGCGCGCCAGCACCAGGATCAGCGGGATGATCGCCACCGCCACGGTCGAGATGATCGATCCCTCGTACAGCCCGGCATTGTTGTCGACCATCAGGTTGAGCATGCCGTAGCCGCCGCCCGAGGCGAGCGTCTTCACCCCGCCGACGATGATGATCGAGGCGGCGGACAGCACCATGAACAGCAGCAGCGCCTCGATCCGCAGCCGGGTGCGCAGCGTCACCGGCAGGAACAGCGCGAAGGTCAGCGCCTTCCACACCCAGCTCCATTTCTCCAGCGCCTCGGTGGGGAAGTCGGCGGTCAGCGTGGTGTAGCCGCACCAGCCCAGCAGCATCAGCATCAGCGCCTGGCGGCCGGACAGGCGCAGCCCGTCATGCTCGTCGCGCAGCGCCCAGCCGCCCAGCGCCAGCAGGAAGAAGATCAGCGAGATCGGCACCGCGTTGAGCAGATAATAAGAGAGGCGCTGCGGCGAGACGATGTCGACATAGACATAGCCGAGCACCCAGAGATAGGGGCGCCGCAGCCCCAGCAGCACGAACACCGCCAGGAACCCGACGAAGAAAAGGTCACGCATCCGGGGCGCGGCCCCAGCGCGCGCGGGCCGGGGCGGGGCCCTCGCGGTCCAGATCGGCGCGGCGCACCAGCCGCCAGGCCGCCAGCAGCATCAGCCCATGGGTGAGGAGGAGCGAGAAGAGATCGATCATCCTGCCCGCGCCCCTTTGCGTCCGCCCCATGTGCCCGCCTTGTGTCTCGGGCTCTTAAGCGCGCGCGGTTGACGGGCCGTTAAGCCCGGTCTGGCAGGAGGGCGGCTCGGATCGCCGCAAAGGGACCGCGCCATGCGCATATTGCACGTGCTTGATCACTCGCTGCCCCTGCACAGCGGCTACAGCTTCCGCACCCGCGCGATCCTGAAGGGGCTGGAAGGCCATGGCGTCACCGTGGCGGGGGTGACGGGCGCGCGCCACGCGGCCGAGACCGCGCTGCCCGAGCCGGGCGAGGAGATGGTCGAGGGGCTGCGCTTCTTCCGGGGCGAGGCCGCGCCCGCCGGGGCGCCGCCGGTGCTGCGCGAGCTTCTGGAGGTGCGCGCCTTCGCCCGCGCGATCGAGACGGCGGCGGCGCGCTTCCGGCCCGATCTGCTCCACGCCCATTCGCCCGTGCTCACCGCGCTCGCCGCGCGCCGCGCCGCGCGCCGGCTCGGCCTGCCGCTGCTCTACGAGATCCGCGCCTTCTGGGAAGATGCGGCGGTCGGCAACGGCACCGGGCGCGAGGGCTCGGCCCGCTACCGCGCCACGCGCCTTCTCGAAACGCGCGCGGTCCGCAAGGCCGATGCCGTGGCGGTGATCTGCGAGGGGCTGCGCGGCGATCTCGTCGCGCGCGGCATCGATCCCGCCAAGATCCTCGTCTCGCCCAATGGCGTCGATCTCGCCCTGTTCGGCGATCCGCCCCCCGCCGATGCCGCGCTGCGCGCGCGTCTCGGCCTCGAGGGCGCCGAGATCATCGGCTTTATCGGCTCCTTCTACGAATATGAGGGGATCGACGATCTGATCGCGGCGATGCCGGCCCTGGTCGCGGCGCGCCCGGCGGCGCATCTGCTGCTGGTGGGTGGCGGCCCCCGCGCCGAGGCGCTCGCCCGCCAGGCCGAGGCGTCGCCGGTCGCGGAACGCATCCATTTCGTCGGCCGCGTGCCGCACCAGGAGGTCGAGCGCTATTACGGGCTGATCGATATCCTCTGCTATCCGCGCAAGCGGATGCGCCTCACCGAGCTGGTCACGCCGCTCAAGCCGCTCGAGGCCATGGCCCAGCGCCGGCTGGTGGCGGCCTCCGATATCGGCGGCCATCGCGAGCTGATCGAGCCCGGCGTCACCGGCACGCTGTTCGCGCCCGATGATCCCGCCGCCATCGCCGCCGCGCTCGCCGGCCTTCTCGGCGATCGCGACAGCTGGGAGGCGCGCCGCGACGCGGGCCAGGCCTTTGTCCGCCGCGAGCGGGATTGGGCCCGCAACGCGGCACGTTATATTCCCGTTTACCGAGAGCTGGCAGAAGGACGGGCCAAGCGGGCCCGCTTTCTTCCCGCCCGGGCCCGAGGTTGAATGGATCGCTCCATGCTGAAGCCGTTGCTCCGCTCCGTCGATCGCATGGCCTTTGAGGGGCCGCTCGCGCTGCTGCTGGGCATCGCCGCCGCCTTCGCGGTGCTCGCCATGCCGGTGACGCTGGTCGATCGGCTCGGCATGGGCGCGGTCGCGGCGATCGCCCGTCCGCTGCTCGCGCTCGCCAGCGGCGGGGCGCTGGGCGGCCTCGCCTATCTCGCCATGCGCCGCCCCCGCCGCCGCCCGGCCGCCGCGCAGGACAGCCTGAGCTGGCACGAGGAGGAGGCGGAGGAGCCGGCCGAGGCCCCGGCCTATCGCGTCCGCCGCGCCGATGCCCATCCCGATGCGCCGCCCCGCGCGCCGATCCGCGCCAGCCGCGATCTCGGCCGGCCGCTGCCGCCCGCCGCGCCCGCGCCCGCGCTGGTGGAGGAGGCCGAGTTCGAGGAGCTGCGCGAAGCGCCCGCCGCCGCCGCCGTCGTCGTCGATGCCGCTCATGCCGATCTCCCGCCGGCACCCGCCATCGTGCCCGCGCCCGCGCCGGCCGCCGAGCGTGCCGGGGAGACGGCGGAGATCCGCGCCATCATCCCGCGCCGCGCGCCCGCCGCCGCGCCGCGCCCGAGCCTGGCCGATATCGTCGATCGGCTCGAGCTGGGCGTCGCCCGCCGGGGCGGCATGGCGCACGGCCTGTCCGCCGCCGCGCTGGACCAGGGGCTCGGCCGCGAGCGGGACCTGGGCGAGGATCTGCGCGCCGCGCTCACCGAACTCAACCGGCTCGCCGCGCGCCGCTGATCGCGGGCAGGGCGGCCGCGTCGGGATCGCGGATCGTCAGCGCCTCGATCGCCAGCACCGGCGCCTCGGCCGCCTGGGCGCGGATCACCGTCAGGTCCGCCACGAAGCCGCCCGGCATCGGCAGGTCGTCCTCGTCCAGCGTCGCCAGCGCCGCCGCCGCGCGCAGCGCCGCGTCCGCACCGTCGAGCCGCACCGTCAGCCGGTGGCGCGCGCCCTCGAAGGTGGCGCTCGCCCAGTCGCGGCTGCGCGCCGCCAGCAGCGTCGCGGGCCCGAGCCGCGCCGCCAGCGCCCGCCACAGCCCGGCCTGCGCGCGCTCGGTCGCGCCGGTCATCGCGCCGCCTCGTCATGCTGGGCGATCCAGGCCTGGACCCGGCGCACCGTCGCCGGCCGCGCCTCGCGCCCGCGCCGGAGATCGTGGACGAACCGCGGATCGCCCACCACCATCCGGCCAAAGCGGGTGGGCGGCATGCCGGTGCGGCGGAGATGGCGCTGGATGAGGAATAGGAGCGGCTGCGACACACTACCTCCAGGAGGGCTTGCGGACTCGAGATGTTCCTATCATGTTCGCGCAATCCTACTTGTCTAGGATTTTTCCTATCCGTAGGAGGACGCATGGTTTTGCCCGATCCCCGCGCGACGCTCGCCGCCCTGATTCGCGATTCGGGGGAGGATTGCGCCTCGCTGTCGCGGCTGATCGGGCGCAATCCCGCCTATGTGCACCAATATCTCCACCGCGGCAGTCCGCGCCGCCTGGCCGAGGCGGATCGCGCGCAGCTCGCCCGCTATTTCGGCGTGCCCGAAACCTGGCTGGGCGCGCCCGAGGCCGCCGCGCCCCCGCCCGCGCCGCTGCGCATCCTGCCCCGGCTCGATCTCGCCGCCTCCGCCGGCCCCGGCGCGGTGGCCGAGGAGGAGCGCGCGCTCGCCGGCTTCGGCGTGTCCGAGGCCTGGCTGCGGCGGAACGGGCTGCGCGGCGATCCCGGCTCGCTGTCGCTGATCGAGGTGCGGGGCGAGTCGATGCGGCCGACGCTGGCGCCCGGCGACGAGATCCTGGTCGATCGCGGCGACGCCGCCGATCGCCTCCGGGATGGTCTCTATGTCGTGCGGCTGAGCGGGGCGCTGCACGTCAAGCGGCTGGTCCGCGCGGGCGCCGCCTTCCGCCTGCTCAGCGACAATCCGGAGGCCGATCCGCTGCTGTTCGACGATCCCGCCGAGGTCACGATCATCGGCCGCGTCCGCTGGGCCGGCCGCCGCTTCGAATGAGCCGCCGGCTCGGGCTCAGCCCTCGGCGGCCAGCGTCTTGAGCCGGTAGAGCGCGTCCAGCGCGTCGCGCGGGCTCAGCGCGTCGGCGTCGATCTCGGCCAGCGCGGCGCGCAGCGGATCGGGGCGCGCCGCCGTCTCGCGCTCGGCCAGCGCGGCGAAGAGCGGCAGCTCGTCCAGCCCCGCCGCGAGGCCGCCGGTGCGGTCGCGGCCCTTCTCCAGCCGGGCGAGCACCTCCTTGGCGCGCGCCAGCACCGGCCGCGGCAGCCCCGCCAGCCGCGCCACCGCCAGCCCGTAGCTGCGATCGGCCGCGCCCTGCGCCACCTCGTGGAGCAGCACCAGATCGCCCTTCCACTCGGTCGCGCGGACATGGTGGAGGCTGAGCGCGTCGAGCCGCCCCGCCAGCCGCGTGAGTTCGTGATAATGGGTGGCGAAGAGGCAGCGGCAGCGATTGGTCTCGTGCACCGCCTCCACCACTGCCCAGGCGATCGCCAGCCCGTCATAGGTCGAGGTGCCGCGCCCGACCTCGTCGAGGATCACGAAGCTGCGCGGCGTCGCCTGGGCGAGGATGGCGGCCGTCTCGATCATCTCCACCATGAAGGTGGAGCGCCCCCGCGCCAGATTGTCCGACGCGCCGACCCGGCTGAACAGGCGGTCCACCAGCCCCAGCCGGGCGGTGGCGGCCGGCACGAAGCTGCCCGCCTGGGCCAGCACCGCGATTAGCGCATTCTGCCGGAGAAAGGTGGATTTGCCGCCCATGTTCGGCCCGGTGACGAGCCAGAGGCGCGACTCCTCGGTGAGCAGGCAGTCATTGGCGACGAAGCGCTCGCCGGCGCGCGCCACCGCCGCCTCCACCACCGGATGGCGGCCGCCCTCGATCTCGAAACAGGGAAAGGGCAGCAGGGTCGGCCGGCACCAGCCGCCCTCCACCGCGCGCTCGGCCAGCCCGGCCGCCACGTCGAGCCGCGCGAGCGCGTCGGCGGTGGCGCAGATCGCGTCGCGGCGATCGAGCGCGGCTTGGGTCAGCGCCTCCAGATGCGCCTGCTCGGCCACCAGCGCATGCGCGCCGGCCTGCGCCACCTTCAGCGCCGCCTCGTGCAGGTCGGGCGCGTTGAAGCGCACCACCCCCGCCAGCGTCTGGCGATGGGTGAAGCCGCTATCGGCCGCCATCAGCGCGTCCGCATGGCGCGCCGCCACCTCGACATGATAGCCGAGCACGCCATTGTGGCGGATCTTGAGCGCGGCGATGCCCGTCTGCTCGCGATACCGCGCCTCGAGCGCGGCGATCGCCCGGCGGCCATCCTGGCTCAGCGCGCGCAGATCGTCGAGCGCCGGGTCGAAGCCGTCGGCGATGAAGCCGCCCTGCGCCGCCTCGATCGGCGGCGTCGGCACCAGCGCGCGGCGCAGCTCCTCCACCAGCGCGCCATGGCCGCGCAGCGCCGGCAGCAGCGTGGCGAGCAGCGGCGGCGGATCGGCCAGCGCGGCGAGCCGGTCATGCACGAGGCGCGCCGCCCCCAGCCCGTCGCGCAGCTGGCCGAGATCGCGGGGCGAGCCGCGCCCGGCGACGAGCCGGCCCAGCGCCCGGCCGATATCGGGAAGCGCGCGCAGGGCGCCGCGCAGCCCCTCGCGCGCGCCGCCCTCCGCCGCCAGCCAGCCGACCAGCGCCAGCCGCGCCTCGATCCGGTCGGCGGCGTTGAGCGGCGCGGCGAGATCGGCCGCCAGCAGCCGCGCGCCCGCGCCCGTCACGGTGCGGTCCACCGCGTCGAGCAGACTGCCCTTGCGCTCGCCCGTCTGGGTGCGGGTCAGCTCGAGGCTGTCGCGCGTGGCGGCGTCGATCGCCATGTGATCCTCGGCGGTGCGCGGCAGCGGCGGCTGGAGGAAGGTGGCCGCGCCCTGCGCGGTCCGCTCGAGATAGGCGAGCAGCCCGCCCGCCGCCGCCAGCGCCGCCGCGTCGAACTGGCCGAAGCCGTCCAGGCTCGCCACGCCGAAGCGCGCCTTGAGCCGCCGCTCGCCCGCCGCCGCCGCGAAATCGCCGCGCGGCTGCTCCACCCCGGCCAGCGTCGCGCCCTCCGCGACGACGATCTCCGAGGGGCCGAGCCGCGCCAGCTCCGCGTCCAGCGCCGCGCGCGCCACGCTCGCCAACTCGAAGCGCCCGGTCGAGATGTCGGCGGCGGCGAGGCCGATCTGCTGCCCCTGCTCGGCGAGCGCGACGAGCCAGTTGGCGGCGCGCGAATCGAGCAGCGCCTCCTCGGTCAGCGTGCCCGCCGTCACCAGCCGGATGATCCTGCGTTCCACCAGCGCCTTGGATCCGCCGCGCTTCTTCGCCTGCTCCGGCGTCTCCACCTGCTCCGCCACGGCGACGCGATGGCCCGCGCGGATCAGCCGGGCGAGATAGGCATCGGCGGCATGGATCGGCACGCCGCACATCGGAATGCCGTCGCCCCGCGCGGTCAGCGCAATATCCAGGCATTGCGCGGCGATCGTCGCGTCCTCGTGGAACAGCTCGAAAAAATCGCCCATACGGTAGAAAAGCAGGCAATCGGACGCCTGCGCCTTGAGCGCGTGGTATTGCGCCATCATCGGCGTGTGCGGAGCGGTCTGGGTCACAGCCTGCCGTTACACAGTTTGGGCGGCGCGCGGCAGATCGAATGCGGCCGATGACGGTTCGGCCGCGACGCGGCTTTGCGGCGCGGCGTGGGAACGCTAACATAAACACGAACGGCCGGTCAGGGCCGGCAAAAGGGGAGAGACGGGAATGACGGAGCGCCTGGAAACGGCCGATCGCGAGGCGCTGCTGTTCCATTCCACCGGACGCCCCGGCAAGATCGAGATCGTGGCGAGCAAGCCGATGGCGACGCAGCGCGATCTCGCGCTCGCCTATTCGCCGGGCGTGGCGGTGCCGGTCAAGGCGATCGCCGCCGATCCCAGCACCGCCTATGATTACACCGCCAAGGGCAATCTGGTGGCGGTGATCAGCAATGGCACCGCCATTCTCGGGCTGGGCAATCTCGGCGCGCTCGCCTCCAAGCCGGTGATGGAAGGCAAGGCGGTGCTGTTCAAGCGCTTCGCCGATATCGATTCGATCGATCTCGAGCTTGCCACCGAGGATGTCGATCGCTTCATCGCCGCGGTCGAGCTGATGGAGCCGAGCTTCGGCGGCATCAACCTCGAAGACATCAAGGCGCCCGAATGCTTCGTCATCGAGCAGACGCTGCGCGAGCGGATGAACATCCCGGTCTTCCACGATGATCAGCACGGCACCGCGATCATCTCCGCCGCCGGCCTGCTCAACGCCGCCCATCTCACCGGCCGCGATCTCGCCGATATCAAGATGGTGGTGAACGGCGCGGGCGCGGCCTCCATCTCCTGCACCGAGCTTGCCAAGGCGCTCGGCGTGCGGCCGGACAATGTCATCCTCTGCGATAGCAAGGGGGTGATCTACAAGGGCCGCGAGCAGGGCATGAACCAGTGGAAATCGGCCCATGCGGTGGAAACCTCCGCGCGCACCCTGGCCGAGGCGATCGCCGGCGCGGACGTGTTTTTCGGCCTCTCGGTCGCCGGCGCGCTGACACCCGAGATGGTGCGCAGCATGGCGCCCCGGCCGATCATCTTCGCCATGGCCAATCCCGATCCGGAAATCACCCCGGCCGATGCGCTGGCCGCCGCGCCGGATGCGATCATCGCCACCGGCCGTTCGGACTATCCGAACCAGGTCAACAATGTGCTCGGCTTCCCCTTCATCTTCCGGGGCGCGCTGGATGTCCGCGCGACGACCATCAACGAGGAGATGAAGGTCGCCGCCGCGCGCGCGCTGGCGGCGCTGGCGCGCAGCCAGGTGCCGGAGGAGGTGGCGGTCGCCTATGGCCGGCAGCACAGCTTCGGCGCCGATTACATCATCCCGACCCCGTTCGATCCCCGGCTGATGGAGGTGGTGCCCGCCGCCGTCGCCCAGGCGGCGATGGACAGCGGCGTCGCCCGCAAGCCGATCCACGACATGGGCGCCTATCGCGAGCGACTGAAGGCGCGGCTCAACCCCGTCACCGCCGTGCTCACCTCGGTCTATGAACAGGCGCGCGCCGCGCCCAAGCGCGTGCTCTTCGCCGAGGCCGAGGAGGAGGTGGTGCTGCGCGCGGCGATCGCCTTCAAGGAGGGCGGCTATGGCGTGCCGGTGCTGGTCGGCCGCGACGATGTGCACGAGCGGCTCGCCAAGCTCGGCGTCGCCGATCCGGACAGCTTCGAGCTGCACAACAGCCGCATCTCGCCGCTGGTGCCCGACATGGTGGAGCGGCTCTATGCGCGGCTCCAGCGGCAGGGCTTCATGCGCCGCGACGTGGAGCGGATGGTCAACCGCGATCGCAACATCTTCGGCGCCCTGCTGCTGGAAATGGGCGAGGCCGACGTGATGATCACCGGTGTCACCCGCCATTTCCGGCAGACGCTGAACGAGGTCGGCCGGGTGATCGCGCCCGCGCCCGGCCACACGCCCTTCGGCATCCATCTCGCGGTGGGCCGCAACCATTCGGTGTTCATGGCCGATACCACGGTCATCGAACGGCCGAGCCCGGCGCAGCTTGCAGACATCGCGGAACAGACGGCGGCGGTGGCGCGGCGCATGGGCCAGGAGCCGCGCGTCGCCTTCCTCTCCTATTCCAATTTCGGCAATCCGCCGGGCGAGTGGCTCGATCATATCCGCGCGGCGGTGGCGACGCTCGACGCGCGCGGCGTCGATTTCGAATATGAGGGCGAAATGGCGCCGGACGTCGCGCTCAACCCGGCCATGACCAAACATTATCCGTTCAGCCGCCTGTCCGGGCCCGCCAATGTGCTGGTGATGCCGGGGCTGCAATCCGGCAATCTCTCGGTCAAGCTGCTCAAGGAATTGGGCGGAGAGACGGTGATCGGGCCGATGCTCGTGAATATGAGCCACCCCGTGCAGATCGCCTCGATGACATCGACCGCCTCCGATCTCGTCACGCTGGCGGTGCTGGCGGCGGCGGGGATCGCCGGCTGAGCGCGCGCCGGCGGCGCCGGCGCGGCGCGGGGCTCAGCCCTGCGGCACGCCCGTCAGCGGCGCGGGCGGCACCGTCTTGCCGGCGAGCGCGGCGCGCACGCAGGCGAGCAGATCGGCCGGGGTGAAGGGCTTGGTCAGCGCCACCCGCTCGGCGGCGGGCTGCGGCCCGTCCACGCCGGCATAGCCGCTCATCAGCACAACCTCGGTGGCGGGCGCGCGCCGGCGGATTTCCTCGGCGAGGCTGAAACCGTCCAGGCCCGGCATCATCACGTCGGACAGCACCAGCGTCGGCGGCACCGCCTGCCGCTTGAACAGCGACAGGGCGGCGCGGCCGTCATGCGCCTCGATCACGCGATAGCCCGCGTCGCGCAGCGTCTCGACCGCGAGCTGGCGGAGCGAATCATTATCCTCCACCACCATCACGCACAGGCCGCGCGGCGCCTCGCCCTGCGCGGCCGCCTGCGACGGGGGCGGGGCGGCGGGATCGGGCGCGACCGGGCTGCGCGGCAGCCAGAGATGCACCAGCGTGCCCGCGCCGGGTGTGGTGTCGATGGTGACGAAGCCGCCCGACTGGCGGACAAAGCCGTCCACCTGGCTGAGGCCCAGCCCGGTGCCCCGGCCGATGCCCTTGGTGGTGAAGAAGGGCTCGAAGGCCCGCTCCAGCACCTCGCGCGTCATGCCGGCGCCCGTGTCGGCCACGGTGATGCGCAGATAATCGCCCGGCGCGACGCCGTGCCGCGCCGCCTCCTCGCCGCCGACATGCTGGTTGGCGGCGCCGATCGTCAGCCGCGCCACCGGTCCCAGCCCGGCCATCGCGTCGCGCGCGTTGACGGCAAGGTTGAGGATCGAGTTTTCGAGCTGGCCGGCATCGGCCTGAATCGGCCAGGCGCCATCCTCCACCACCATGTCGAGCGTCGCCGTCTCGAGAATGGCGCGCTCGATCAGCGGGCGCATATCGGCGAGCAGCACCGCCGGCGCGATGGCGCGCGGCGCCAGCCGCTGGCGCCGCGCAAAGGCGAGCAGCCGCTGCGTCAGCGTGGCGGCGCGCGCCGCGCCCTCGCCGGCCTCGCCCAGCGCGCGCTCCACCCGGCCGAGATCGCCGCCCGCCAGCCGCCGCCGCGCGATATCGAGATTGCCGATGACGATCGTCAGCAGATTGTTGAAGTCGTGCGCGATGCCGCCGGTGAGCTGGCCGAGCGATTCCATCCGCTGCGCCTGCACCAGTTCGCGCTCGGCGGCGCGCAGCGCGGTATCGTCGCGGCCGATGGCGTAGATCATCGCGCCCTCGCGGCGCAGCGTCCAGCTGATCGTCCGCACCATGCCGTCATGGCCGCGATAATCGAGCGTGATCGGAAAGGCGGTGCCGTCCGCAATCCCCTCCAGCCGCGGCCGCTGCGCCGGGTCGACGAGGAAGTCGCGCATGAAGATCGGCGCGTCGGCCGGGATGGCGCCGAACACCTCGGCCCAGGCGGGGTTGGCGGCGATCACCCGGCCTTCGAGATCGCAGAGCAGGATGAGATCGTGCGCCAGGGTCCAGAGCCGGTCCAGCTCGCGGGCGAGCGCGTCGCGCTGCTGCGCGTCGCGGTGCGAGAGCCGGCGCAGCTCGATCAGCGCGCTCGCCTGCCGGGCCAGCGCCTCCAGCGCGGGCAGGCCGCGGAAATCCTGGCGCGGGCGGGAATCGATCGCGCAGACCGTGCCGATCGCATGGCCATCGGGCGTGAAGATCGGCGCGCCCGCATAGAAGCGGATGAAGGGCGCGCCCAGCACCAGCGGATTGTCGGCGAAGCGCGCATCGGCGGCGGCGTCGGGCACCACCAGCGCGGCGGCGGCGCGCACGGCATGATCGCAAAAGGCCGCCGAGCGCGGCGTCTCGCTGACCGTGAGGCCGCTGCGCGCCTTGAACCACTGCCGATCGGCATCGATCAGGCTGACCAGCGCGATCTCCGCGCCGGTCGCCGCGCGGGCGAGCGCCACCAGATCGTCGAATTCGGCTTCGGCGGGGCTATCCAGCAGATCCAGCCGGTGCAGGGCGGCGAGCCGCGCGGCCTCGCGGGCCGGATCCTCTATGCTGCGCATGCCCTTGGATCAGGGCGTCGATCTGCTGTTGGGGTTATCGGCGGTGGGCGCGTTCAGGCCGGTGCTGCCGACCGCGCCGATATTCCCGAACAGCTCCTGGAACAGGCCGCGCTTGCGGCCCAGCGTGGGCGTCTTGTCGCCGACCGGGTTGATCGAGACGACGCGATCCAGGCCGGAGCGATCCACCCGGTCCACCGTGCCCGCCTTGTCGAAATGCACCGCCACCGTCGTCTGGCGCACGGGGCGGGGCAGGCCGAAGGAGAATTGGTCCGTGGTGCGGGAGACATAATACCAGGTGCTGGGATCGAACTCGCCCTGGAGGCTGGGATTGCCGAGCATGCGCTGCACCGATTCGCGATTGTCCACGCCCGGCTGAACGGCCGCGAGCAGCGCCGTATCCATGACATAGCCCTGATGGCCCCGGATGCGGGCGCAGCCGGGCAGCGTCACCGCCACCGCCATCGCCGCCACCACCGCCGCCGCGCGGGCCGGCTTACCTGTCATCAAACCATTCTCCTCGCGCCGGCACCTTGCATCGGCGGTACAACCGCTCAATATGCCGGGCGTGCCGCGCACACAAGGGCGGCGCGGCGGCGCCCACCGCGCCCGCGCGGGTGGCCGCAGCGAGGGAGCGGATCGCGGCATGACCTTCTGGAAACGCTTGTTCGGCGGCGGCGACGCGCTGGTCGCGCCGCTCCGCCCGCTTTATGCGGCGCTGGTCGCGGCGGCCCGCCAGCCGGACTGGTACCGCACCGGCGCGGTGCCCGACACCGCCGATGGCCGGTTCGACATGCTCTCCTCGCTGGTGGCGCTGGCGCTGCTGCGGCTGGAGGCCGCCGGCGCGCCCGGCCGCGAGCCCGCCGCGCGGCTGGCCGAGCTGTTCATCGCCGATATGGACGCGCAGCTGCGCGAGCGCGGCGTGGGCGATCTCATGGTGGGCAAGCATGTCGGCCGGATGATGAGCCAGCTCGGCGGCCGGATGGAGGCGTTTCGCGCCGGGCTCGGCGATGGCGATCTCGCCGGCGCGGTGGCGCGCAACATCCATCGCGGCGCGGCGGTGCCGCCCGAGGCGAGCCTGTGGGTGGCGGCGCGGTTGCAGGCGATCATGGCGGGGCTGGACCGGCAGACGCTGGCCGGCCTGCTGGCAGGGAGATTGGAATGACGCAGAGTGAATTTTCCCGCCTGTACCGGCTCGACACGCTGGGCGGCGGCCCGCGCGCGGTGACGATCGAGGCTACGGCGGAGGAGCGGGCGGCGCTGGCCGAGCGCTTCGGCCTGCTCGCCATCGATCGGCTCTCGGCGGAGGCGACGCTGCGCCGCGAGGGCGAGCGGGTGCTGGTGGAAGGGCGCGTGCGCGGCGCCGGCGCCCAGGCCTGCGTCGCCACCGGCGCGCCCGTGCCGGCCGTGGTCGACGAGGCGCTGCTGCTGCGCTTCGTTCCCGCCGCCACCGCCGCGCCCGAAGGCGACGAGATCGAGCTCGACAGCGATGCGCTGGACGAGATCGGCTATGAGGGCGGCGCGGTGGATCTGGGCGAGGCGGCGGCGCAGGGCTTCGCGCTCGCGCTCGATCCCTTCCCGCGCGCGCCCGGCGCCGAGGCCGCGCTGCGCGAGGCCGGCATCCTCACCGAGGAGGAGGCCGAGGCGGCGCGCCAGGCGGCGAGCCCCTTCGCCATGCTCAAGGGCCTCGGCAAGTCCTGAGCGAGCGGAGGCGATCATGATCATCCAGAGCGACGAATGGGCCGATGTGCCGGTGGCGGGCGGCGGTGCCATGCGCATCCACCTCTTCCGCCCGGCCGTGCCGGGGCGCTTCCCCGGCGTGCTGCTCTTCTCGGAGATCTACCAGGTCACCGATCCGATCCGGCGGCTGGCGGCGATGGTGGCGGGCCAGGGCTATGTCGTCGGCGTGCCCGAGGTCTATCATGAATACGAGGCGCCCGGCACGGTGCTGCGCTACGACCAGGCCGGCACGGATCGCGGCAATGCGCTGAAGTTCACCAAGCCGATCGCCGCCTATGATGAGGATGCGCGCGCCGCTCTGGCCTGGCTCGGCGCGCATCCCGCCTGCACGGGCGCGCTCGCCACCATGGGCGTGTGCCTGGGCGGCCATCTCGCCTATCGGGCCGCGCTCAACCCCCGGGTGCGCGCCGCCGCCTGCTTCTACGCGACCGACATCCATTCCGGCACGCTCGGCGCGGGCCGCGCGGATGACAGTCTGGCGCGGATGGACGCGCTCAAGGCCGAAACGCTGTTCGTCTGGGGGCGGCAGGATCCGCACGTGCCCTTTGCCGGCCGCGAGGCGATCCGCGCGCGGCTGGAGGAAACGGGCGCGCTCTACGAATGGCACGAGGTGAACGCCGCCCATGCCTTTCTGCGCGACGAGGGCCCGCGCTACGATCCGGCGCTGTTCCTCCAGGCGATGCAGTGGCTGCTGGCGCTGTTCGGGCGCACCCTGCACGGCGCCTGAGCCGGGGCCGGCCGCTCCGGCCCGTCGCGCCTCCGCATCGGACGCGCGACGGGCCCGGATCGACCGATCAGAAGGGCACGTCGTCGTCGAGGTCGGTGTCGAAGGCGCTGGAGGGGCGGTTGCCGCCGCTTGCGCCCGTGGCGCCGCCGCCGCGCTGGCCGCCGCCGAAGCCGCCACCACCGCCGCCGCCGCCGCCATAGCCGCCGCCGAACTCGTCATCGCCGCCGAAATCGCGGCCGCCGCCACCGCCGCCGCCGCCACCCGCGCCGCCGCCGGGGCCGTCCAGCATCACCATCTGGCCGTTGAAGCCTTGCAGCACGATTTCGGTGCTGTAGCGATCCTGGCCGTCCTGGCCCTGCCATTTGCGCGTCTGAAGCTGGCCCTCGATATAGACTTTCGAGCCCTTGCGCAGATAGCGCTCGGCGGTGTTGGCGAGGCCTTCGTTGAAGATGGCGACCGAGTGCCACTCGGTCTTCTCGCGGCGCTCGCCGCTTTGGCGGTCCTTCCAGCTTTCCGAGGTGGCGATGCGCAGGTTCACCACCTTGCCGCCATTCTGGAAGCTGCGCGATTCGGGATCGCGGCCGAGATTGCCGACCAGGATCACCTTGTTCACACTGCCGGCCATGCCCGCGTCTCCTTATAATCCGAGCGCGGTGGCTAACCAGAAAGTCGCGCCCGCGGCAAGGTAGGCAAGGCAGAACAGATAGGCAACCATGAAGGCCGGCCAGCGCCAGCCATTGGTCTCGCGGCGCGTCACCGCGATGGTCGAGAGACATTGCGGCGCGAACACGAACCAGGCGAGGAAGGCGAGCGCGGTGGGCAGCGGCCAGCTCGCCTGCATCCGCACGCCCAGCGCGGCGTCGGTACGGGTCTCGTCGGTGCTGTCGGCGTCGATCGCATAGACGGTCGCCAGCGCCGACACCGCCACCTCGCGCGCCGCCATGGCGGGCGGCAGAGCCAGCGCGATCTCGTGGTTGAAGCCGATCGGCCGCACCACCAGCTCGATCGCCGAGGCGATGCGGCCCGCGATCGAATATTCGCTCTGCTTCATCCCCGCCGGCGCCTGGGGATAGCTGGCCAGCACCCACAGGGCGACGTTGGAGGCGAGGATGATCGTGCCCGCGCGCTTGAGGAAGATGGTGGCGCGCGTCCACAGGCCGATCCCCAGATCGCGCACCGAGGGCAGCTGGTAGCGCGGCATCTCCATGAGGAAGCCGGGGCTCGGCCCGCGCGTCACGGTGCGGCGCAGGATCAGCGCGGCGACCAGGGCGCCCGCCACGCCGGCCGCGTAGAGCGCGAACAGCACCAGCCCCTGCAGCCCGATCCCGGGCAGCACCGCGCGCGCCGGGATGAAGGCGCCGATGATCAGCGTATAGACGGGCAGCCGCGCCGAGCAGGTGGTGAGCGGCGCGATCAGGATGGTGGTGAGCCGGTCCTTGGGATCGTCGATCGTGCGCGTCGCCATGATGCCGGGCACGGCGCAGGCGAAGCTCGACAGCAGCGGGATGAAGGCGCGGCCGGACAGGCCCACGCGCGCCATCAGCCGGTCCATCATGAAGGCGGCGCGCACCATATAGCCGCTCGCCTCCAGCAGGAGGATGAAGCCGAACAGGATCAGGATTTGCGGCAGGAAGACGATGACCGCGCCGACCCCCTTGATCACCCCCTGCGACAGGAGATCGCGCACGAAGCCGGGCGGCAGATGCGTGTCCACCCAGGAGCCGAGCGCGGCGAAGCCCGCGTCGATCGCGTCCATCGGCGCCTGCGCCCAGGCGAACACCGCCTGGAAGACGACGAACAGGATGGCGGCGAGCAGCAGCGGCCCGAACAGCGGATGCAGCGCCACCGCGTCGATCTGCTGGCTGCGCCGGCGCGCGCCGCTGGTTTCGTGCGTGGCGGCGCGGGCGATCGCGCGGGCGCGCTTCTGCAGGGCGGCGAGATCGCTGGGCGGCGGCGTGCGGACCCCGCCGGCGCGCCGGCCCGATTCCATTGCCAGCGTGCCGATCGCGGCCTTGAGCGCCTCGATGCCGCGCTTGCGCACCGCCACCGTCGCCACCACGGGCACGCCAAGCTCGGCGGCGAGGCGATCGGCATCGATGCGCAGCCCGTCGCGCTCGGCCATGTCGATCATGTTGAGCGCCACCACGATCGGCAGATCGAGATCGATCAGCTGGAGCGCGAAACGGAGATGATTGTCGAGATTGCCGGCATCCACCACGATCACCAGCGCGGCGGGCAGCCGCTCGCCCTCCTGGCGGCCGAGCACCACGTCGCGCGTCACGCGCTCGTCGGGGCTCGCGGGCTCGAGGCTGTAGGTGCCGGGCAGGTCGATCAGCTCGACCGGCCGCCCATCGGCCAGGCTCATCCGCCCCGCCTTGCGCTCCACCGTGACGCCCGGATAATTGCCGACCTTCTGCCGCGCGCCCGTCAGCGCGTTGAACAGCGCCGACTTGCCGGCATTGGGATTGCCGACCAGCGCCACCATGGGCGCCGCGTTCATGCGGCGATCGTCTCGACCGAAATGGCGTGCGCCTGGGCGCGGCGCAGCGCGATCGTCATGCGGCCGACGCGGCAGGCGATCGGATCCTTGCCGAAGGGGGCGGCGTGCATGGCCTCCACGGTCACGCCCTCGTCGAAGCCAAGCTCGCGGAGCCGGCGCGCGGCGGCGTCGCCGATTTCGCCCCAGGCGATCGACAGCACGCGGGCGGGGCGGCGAAGGGGGAGTTGATCGAGACGCACGTCGACATGTCCGAAAGAAAGCGGGTGCGAGTTATTATCAGTAGCGGCGGTCGAACGCCAGTGGCATTCGCCGCCGCCCCACCTTCGTCTCAGAGCGCGGGATAGCGCAGCCGGCCGGCGAGTCGGGTCAGGCTGAAGCGGCGCTCGGCGCTGGGCAGGAGTTGCGCCTTGATCTTGCCGAAGCGCATCACGCCCGCCAGCCGCCGCGCGAGGAAGCCCGCCGTTTCCGACTCGCCCTCGCTCTCGTCGTCGAGCCAGACGAGCAGCGTCGCGGCATAGATGGCGGCCAGCGTCGCGCGCTTGCTGTAATGGTTGAAGTCGGTCGCGGTATCGCCGGCGAGCCGCCACATGGTGTCGGCGGCGCGCCAGCCGAGCCGCGCGCCGGCCGCGATCTGGCCCGGCCGCGCCAGATGCGCCACGGCCGCGCGCGCCGCCTGGCGCTGCGGCCGGAGATAGTCCAGCCGCGCGCGCACCAGCGTGCCGATGCGATCGCGTATCTTCATCGCGGCGACGCGCTCGGGCGGGAAATCGCGCGTCAGCGCGGCGTCGATGGCGTCGTACCAGGCGGCGATCATGCCCGTCGCGCCATCGGGAAAGGCGAGGCGCGCATGCGCGGGATCAAGGCCTAGCGCGCGCGCGGCATTGGCGAGCGCGGCCTCGCTCCAGCCATCGAACACGGCCTCGCGCGCGATCGCCGGGCCGAGGCTGGCGCGCATCTCGTCGAGCGTGGGATCGGCGGGCAGGGGAAGGTCGAGCGCGGTCATGCCGGCCTCCTACACCCGGCGCGGGCGCGCGCCAATGCCGCGCCGCGCCCCGGCCGAGGGCTCAGGCGCCGAAGCGGTCCCTGAGCGCCAGCATCGCCAGCGCCGCCTTGGCCGCCTCGCCGCCCTTGTCCTTCTCGTCGGGCCGCGCGCGGGCGAGCGCCTGCGCTTCGTTTTCGACCGTGAGGATGCCGTTGCCGATCGCCAGCCCGTCCAGGGTCAACGCCATCAGCGCGCGCGCGCTCTCGCCGGCGACGATCTCGAAATGATAGGTCTCGCCCCGGATCACCACGCCGAGCGCGACGAAGCCGTCATACTGGTCCGCCGCCAGCGCGATCGCGCCCGGAATCTCGAGCGCGCCCGGCACGGTGATCGTCTCGTGGCGATGGCCCGCGGCGGTCAGCGCCGCGCGCGCGCCTTCCAGCAGCAGATCGTTGAGATGCCCGTAGAAGCGCGCTTCGACGATGAGGATGTTGGCCATTACCGGGGCTCCTCCGCGGGGATCGGCCGTTCCTCGACGACATTGAGGCCATAGCCGTCCAGCGCGATCAGCGTGTGGTGGGAATTGGAGAGCAGGATCATGTCGTGCACGCCGAGATCGGTGAGGATCTGCGCGCCGATCCCGTAGGAGCGGATATCCATTTCGGGCTCGCGGTCGCTGCTCAGCATCGCGCCCACCCGCCCGTCGGCGCCGCCGCCCAGCACCACGATGATGCCGCTGCCGGCGCGGCCGATCTCGGCCATGGCGCGCTGGAGCAGCCGCTTGCGCGGGCCGGCCTCGCCCAGCATGTCGCCCAGCAGCGACACGGGATGGACGCGCACCAGCGCCGGCGTGTCGGGCACCACCTGGCCCTTCTGCAACACCAGGGATTCGCTGCCGTCGATCTTGTTGCGATAGGTGATGATCCGCCAATCGCCGCCATAATCCGAGTGGAACGGCTTCTCGCCCACCTTCTCGACAAGATGATCGTGGCGGCGGCGATAGGCGATGAGATCGCGGATGGTGCCGATCTTGAGGCCGTGGCGCTGGGCGAAGCCGACCAGATCGTCGAGCCGCGCCATGGTGCCGTCGTCCTTCATGATCTCGCAGATCACGCCGGACGGGTTGAGCCCCGCCAGCCGCGCCACGTCGACCGCCGCCTCGGTATGGCCCGCGCGCACCAGCACGCCGCCCGGCCGCGCCACCAGCGGAAAGACATGGCCGGGGGTGACGATATGCTCCGGTCCCTTGGCGGCATCGATCGCCACCGCGATGGTGCGCGCGCGATCGCCGGCGGAAATCCCCGTGGTTACGCCGTCGCGCGCCTCAATCGAGGTGGTGAAGGCGGTCTCGTGGCGCGTGCCGTTGTTGCGGCTCATCAGCCCGAGCCCGAGCTGGTCGCAGCGCTCCTTGCCGAGCGCGAGGCAGATCAGGCCGCGGCCGTGCGTCGCCATGAAATTGATCGCGGTCGGCGTCGCCATCTGCGCGGGGATGACGAGATCCCCCTCATTCTCCCGGTCCTCGTCGTCGACGAGGATGAACATGCGGCCGTTGCGCGCCTCCTCGATGATCTCCTCGGCGGCGGAAAGAAAGGCGTGGCGCGGCGTGCGCAGCGGGGAGGCGCTCATGCGCGGAGTTGCTCCATGCGGCCGAGATAGCGGGCCAGGACGTCGATCTCGAGATTGACCTCGGCGCCGGGCGTGAGCGCGGCGAAGGTCGTCTCGGCAGCGGTGTGGGGAATGATGTTGAGGCCGAACAGCGCGCCATCGGCCTCGTCCTCGACGCTGTTGACGGTCAGCGACACGCCGTCGACCGCGATCGAGCCCTTGGCCGCGATATAGGGGGCGAGCGCGGGCGGCGCCTTGATCGAGACGCGCTGCGAATCGCCGTCCGGGCTGATCGCCACCACCGTGCCGACGCCATCGACATGGCCGGTGACGATATGGCCGCCCAGCTCGTCGCCCAGCCTGAGCGCGCGCTCGAGATTGAGCTGCCGCCCCTCGCGCCAAAGATTGGCGGTGCGCGAGACGGTTTCGGCGGAGACATCCACCATGAACCGGCCGGGCGCCTTGTCCACCACCGTCAGGCACACGCCCGAGCAGGCGATCGAGGCCCCCAGCGCCACCGTCTCCATGTCATAGGCGGACGCGATGGTGACGCGCAGATCGCCGCGCTGCTCGATATGCGCGATGGTGCCGATATCGGTGATGATGCCCGTGAACATGGCCTGCCCCTAGCGCGCCGGCGGCGCGATTTCGAGTGGCTGTCGTGTCGGGCTCAGCGAATGCCGAGCTGATCCGCCAGCCGCTTATACTGCGCCTGGCGCTCGGCCTTGGCGCGATCGCGCGCGGCCTGCTCGGCGGTGATGTCGCGCTTGATCTCGGCGTCGGTGCGGGTGGCCGGCCAGCTTTCGACATAGACGATGCGCGGCTGCCGCTCGGCATAGCTGTCATGATAGAAGGCGTAGAGGATGAAGCTGGTGATCGCGACGGCGAGCAGCGCGGCGATATAATCGTGCCGCTCGCGCGAGCGGAGGAAGCCGACGAAATCCTGCCAGGCGGCAAGCGGGCGAGACGGGCGAGGAAGGGCCATGCCGCTTAGATAGGCGCGGCCGCGCCATCCGTCATCCCCGCCGCGCGCAGCCGGGCGATGCTCGCCTCGCGGCCGATCAGCGGCAGCAGCGCGGCCATGTCCGGGCCATGATCGCGCCCCGTCAGCGCCAGCCGCAGCGGCAGGAACAGCGATCGTCCCTTGCGCCCGGTGGCGGTCTTGAGCGCCGCGGTCAGCGCAGCCCAGGGCGCCTCGTCCCAGCCGATCGCCGCCGCCAGGTCGGCGGCCTGCGCGCAGAAGGCGCGATCGACCGGGTCGAGCGACACCGGCGCCGGGCCGGCGGTGACGATCGCCCACCAGCCGGCGGCATCCTCGATCCGTTCCACATTGGGACGGATCGCCGCCCAGCCGGCGGCGTCCATATCCGCCGGCAGCCGCGCCGCCACCATCTCATAGGGCAGCAGGTGGAGGGTCTTGGCGTTGAGCTGCGCCAGCTCGGCCGGGTCGAAGCGGGCGGGCGCGCGGCCCAACTGGCCAAAGGCGAAGCCGGGCACGAGATCGGCGATTCGCGCCACCGGCACCACCGGCTCGCTGGTGCCCAGCCGCGCCAGCAGCGCCAGCAGCGTCTGCGGCTCGATCCCCGCCTCGCGCAGCGCGGCGATCCCCACCGCATCCTTGCGCTTGGACAATTTGCCGTCGGCGCCGGTCAGCAGCGCCATATGGGCGAAGCGCGGCAGCGCCAGCCCGAGCGCCTCGAACATCTGCAGCTGGATCGCGGTGTTGCTGACATGATCCTCGCCGCGCACGACATGGGTGATGCCCATCTCGCCATCGTCGATCACGCTGGGCAGCAGATAGAGCCAGCTGCCATCGGCGCGCCGCACCACCGGATCGGACAGGGCGGCGCCGTCGAACCGCTGGGGCCCGCGCACCAGATCGTCCCAGGCGATCGGCGCGGGATCGAGGCGGAAGCGCCAGTGCGGCGCCACGCCCTCGGCGGCGAAGCGGGCATGATCCGCCGCGCTCAGCCGCAGCGCCGCGCGATCGTAGAGCGGCGGCAGGCCGCGCCCGAGCGCGACCTTGCGCTTGAGCGCCAGTTCCTGCTCGCTTTCATAGGCGGGATAGACGCGCCCCGCCGCGCGCAGCCGATCGAAGGCGGCCTCGTACAGCGCCGCGCGCGCCGATTGCCGCACCTCGCCATCGGGATGGAGCCCCAGCCAGGCGAGGTCCGCGCGGATCGCCTTGACATGCGCCTCGCTCGAGCGGGCCTGATCGGTATCGTCGAGCCGCAGCAGGAAGCGGCCGCCTTCGGCGCGGGCGGCCAGCCAACAGACCAGCGCGGTGCGGATATTGCCGACATGGAGGCGGCCGGTCGGCGACGGCGCGAAGCGGGTGACAAGGCTCATGCCGCCGCCCTAAAGCCGGATGGAGGTGCGGGGAAGCGGCAAGCGCGGCCTCGCCACCTTGGCACGGCCTCGCTTGCTCGCTAGACGCGCCGCGACTCTCGGGGGGCGAAAGGGCCGTCGATGAAACTGCTGTCGGGCAACTCGAATCTCCCGCTCGCCCAGGCGATCGCCGACTATCTCGACCTGCCGCTCACGAACGCGAGCGTCCGCCGCTTCGCGGACGAAGAGATTTTCGTGGAAATCCACGAGAATGTGCGCGGCGAGGATGTGTTCGTCATCCAGTCCACGGGCTTTCCCACCAACGATAATCTCATGGAATTGCTGATCTGCATCGATGCGCTGAAGCGCGCCTCGGCGCGGCGCATCACGGCGGTCATCCCTTATTTCGGCTATGCCCGGCAGGATCGCAAACCCGGCCCGCGCACGCCGATCTCGGCCAAGCTCGTGGCCAATCTGATCACCGGCGCCGGCGCCGACCGCGTTCTCTCCGTCGATCTCCATGCCGGCCAGATCCAGGGCTTTTTCGACATACCGACCGACAATCTCTATGCCGCGCCGGTGATGTCGGCCGATATCCAGGCGCGGTTCGCGGGCCGCAACCTGATGGTCGTCTCGCCCGATGTCGGCGGCGTGGTGCGGGCCCGTGCCTTGTCCAAGCGGCTCGACAACGCGCCGCTCGCGATCGTCGACAAGCGCCGCGAGCGGCCGGGCGAGTCGGAGGTGATGAACATCATCGGCGATGTCGCGGGGCGCTTCTGCATCCTGGTCGACGATATCGTCGATTCCGCGGGCACGTTGTGCAACGCGGCGGCGGCGCTGCGCGAGGCGGGGGCGGAGGATGTGGTCGCCTATGTCAGCCATGGCGTGCTCTCGGGCGGCGCGATCGCGCGGGTCCAGGGCTCGGCGCTGACCGAATTGGTCGTCACCGATTCGCTCGCCGCGCCGGAAGGCGCCGCCGAGGCGGACAAGGTGCGCCAGCTCACCATCGCGCCGCTGCTCGCCGAGGCGATCAAGCGGATCGCCGACGAAAGCTCGGTCTCGTCGCTGTTCGACTGAGCCCGGCGGCTCAGGCGTCGGCGACCGGCGGCGCGAAGGGATCGTAGCTGCCGAAGCTCCAGACATGGCCCTCGGGATCGACCGCGTCATAGCCACGCCCGGGATAGCCCTCATTGTCGTGCGGCTCGCTGAGGATGCGCGCCCCGGCCGCGCGGGCGCGGGCGCAATGGCCGTCGACATCCTCGACCACGACATAGAGCGTCTGCGTCACGCCGCCCGCCTCTTCGGGCGAGCGCCAGCCATAGAGCGCCTGCGCCTCGTCGTCCGCCTCGGCCGAGGCGAGCATCACCATCGCCTCGCCCAGCACCAGCTGGGCGTGGTAGATGATCTGCTGATCCTCCTCGTCGCCATGGATCGCCGCCGGCAAGAAGCCGAAGGCATCGCACAGAAAGAGGATGGCGGAGGGCGCATCGGCATAGCGCAGGCAGGGGATGATGGCGGGGCGCATGGCGCTGGCTGTAGCAGCTTGCTAGGCAGGCGGCCATGAGCCCCGACGATATCCGCCTCGCCCATGCCCTCGCCGATGCCGCCGGGGCCGCGATCCGCCCCTTTTTCCGCGCCGAGTTCGCGATGGAGCAGAAGGGCGACGATTCGCCCGTCACCGCCGCCGATCGCGCCGCCGAGGCGGCGATGCGCGCGCTGATCGAGGCCGAGCGGCCTGAGGATGGCATTTTCGGCGAGGAATATGGTGTGGTGCGCGGCGAGGCGCGGCGGGTCTGGGTACTCGATCCGATCGACGGCACCCGCGCCTTCGTGACCGGCCGGCCGCTGTTCGGCACGCTGATCGCGCTGGTCGAGGAGGGCGTGCCCGCGCTCGGCGTGATCGACCAGCCCATTCTGCGCGAGCGCTGGGTGGGCGCGCGGGGCCAGCCCACGCGCTTCAACGCCATGCCGGTGTCGACGCGGCACTGCGCGACGCTGGACCATGCCCATATCGGCAGCACCGCGCCCCAGGCCTTCGCCGAGGCCGAACTGCATGCCTATGGCCGCGTCGCCGCCGGCGCGCGGGACGCGATCTGGGGCGGCGATTGCTATAACTACGGGCTGGTCGCGCTCGGCCAGCTGGATGCGGTGATCGAGGCCAATCTCAAACTCTATGATTTCGCCGCGCTGGTGCCGGTGGTGGAAGGCGCGGGCGGGGTGATGCGCGACTGGCAGGGCGCCCCACTCACCGCCGCCAGCGACGGGCGCGTGGTTGCCGCCGGCGATCCGCGCCTGCTCGCGCCCATCCTCGCGCGGCTCGAGGGCTGAACCGCGCCACCGCCGCCGCTCAGAAGATCCCCAGGAACTTCTTCTTCGGCTTGGCGGCTTCCTCGCGGTTTTCGGCCTTGGTGCCGAGGCCCTTCACGGGCTTGCCCTTCTCCGTCCGCATCGCCGAGGCATGCGCGCCTTCCAGCACCGGGCCGCAGGCCGTGTCGGGCGTGGTGCCGGGATCGACAAAGGCGAGGATCGAGGCCAGCGGGGTCGCCACCACGCCCAGCGCGACCGCCGCGCCGGCGCGGCCGAGCAGCTGCGGGCTCACGATCTGGAGCGCGGGCGCCGCGAAATAGCCGCGGATGCCGACCGGCGACTGGCCCGAAAAGGCGGAGAATTTCTTCGCCCGCGCGCGGAAGGTGAGGTTGAGCGATTCATCCTTGAAGCTGAAGCCGCCGGTTGCGCTCATCACATTCTTGCTGGTGTCGATGAGGATGGGATCGGCGGTGGCGACCCCGTCGCGCACCGTGAAGGCGATCAGGCCGCAATTGATCTGGATGGGCTGCTTGAGCTTGTTCTGCAGCAGCTTCTGCACGAACACGCCGATGTCGAATTCGGACAGCTGGGCATAGCTGGTGAAGAAGGTGCCGGCCGGCAGCGCGATCGCGATCCGGCCATTGGCGCTGGCCAGCGACTTGCGCACCGAATCGCCGGTGCCCTCCATCTTGATCCGCGCCTTGACGGTGCCGGTGGTGCCCGGCTGATCGATGCCGAAGCCTTTCAGCAGCCGGCCCATCGGTGTCGGCGAGAGGCGGATGTCGTAGCTGGTGCGCACCGCCGGCTGGCGCGCGTCGAGCGCGATGTCGGAGGCGAGGTGGCCGCCCGCCAGATCCATGGTCAACGGCGACAGGGCGAGCAGATTATGGTCGAGATCGAGCGTGAGCGCGATGTTCGACACGGGCAGATTGGGCGCGCGCACCGTCGCCACCTTGTAATCGACATGCGCGTCGAAGCGCTTGAGCGCCTCCGCGCGGAGCGGGGCATCGGGGAGGATGCGCGGATGATCGCGGCGCGATTGTGTGGTGGCGGCGGCGGTGGCGCCCTTGCTCGCCAGCGTTTCGGGCGCATAGCCGATGAACGGACCGACATCGAGAATGTCGACCTGGCGCGACGCCAGCGTCGCGTTGATGCGCGGACGGCCGTCCGGCACCGACACGGTCATGCGGCCGGCGAGATCGCTGTCGCCGAACCGGCCGGCCAGGCGCGTGAAGCGCCATTCGGGGCCGACCTTGGTAAGATCGGAGGTGAAGCGGAAGGCGCGCGTATCGGGGATGACGATGCCGAGCAGATCGAACATCAGCCGCATGTTGGGGCCGCGCGCCTTGAGGTGCAGGTCCGATCCCTCGATCTGCGTCGCCGCCGGCAGCACGCCATTGAGATCGACATGGGTGGGGCCGGCATCGGCATGGAGTTCAAGCCGGTTGCGCCCGAGCCGCACGGTGGAGTTCGGCGAAAGCAGCGCACCCGCATTGGTGAAGCGCTGGCCGCGCAGCGTGCCGCCGCCCTGGAAGCGGATCGCCTCGTCGATATGCGTGTCGGACGAGTGGACGGTGTCGAAGCGCTGGTCCGTGGTGATCTGCATCTGCGGATCGCGGTAGCGCAGCGTCGTGCCCGTCACGGTCGCGCGGTCGATCACCGGCCATTGGAAGGGCGCACCCTTCTTGTTGGGATCGCCGAAGGTCCAGGTATTGCGGAGATGCGCCTGGTCCCACTCGGTATCGACCGCGGCACGATCGAGATTGAGCCAGCGGGCATGGCGCTCGCCGAACAGCAGCCGGATGGTGGAGACGCGCGTGTCGATATGCGCGGCCTCGAGGAAATTGGGCCGGCTGGCCCAGCCCGGATTGGAGATGGTGAGGCCGTCGGCGACGAACTTGACGTTGATCGGCGCCAGATAGAGCTGGAAGTCGCCCGCGATCCGGACCTGCCGCTGCAGCATTCGGCTCGCCAGCCGCTCGGCGGTGGGCTTCAGGAAGCGGCCCTTGGTGACGAACAGCACCACCCAGGCCAGCATCAACAGCCCGAGCAGGCAGGCGAGCACGCCGAGCCCGACGCCGATCGGCGCGTCGCCGGAGCGGCGCGCGGGGGCGGCGGGGGGCGGCGGCGGCGCGGGCGTGCGCGCGGGGGCGGTTGTGGCCATGGCCGGATGAACGGCGCCGGCCGCGCCGGGGTTCCGACAAGGCTTGCGCGGAGCCCCCGACATCCCTATAGGCCCGCGCTTCGATCGAGGGATGGCCCGGCCAGTATGGGCTGCCGTGGCAGGTCCGCAATCGACATCATGAAGGAGTCGAAAATGCCCAAGCTCAAGACCAAGAGCGGCGTCAAGAAGCGCTTCAAGCTCACCGCCACCGGCAAGGTGAAGCATGGCGTGGCCGGCAAGCGCCACCGGCTGATCTCGCACAATTCCAAGTATATCCGTACCAATCGCGGCACCACCGTGCTTGCCGAGGCCGATACCGCCCGGGTCAAGCTCTGGGCCCCCTACGGCCTGAACTGAGGAGGGCTTAGCACATGGCACGCGTGAAGCGGGGTACGACCACCCGCGCCAAGCACAACCGGATTCTGGATGCGGCCAAGGGCTATTATGGCCGCCGCAAGAACACCATCCGCATCGCCCGCCAGGCGGTGGAGAAGGCCGGCCAATACGCCTATCGCGATCGCAAGGTGAAGAAGCGCTCGTTCCGCGCGCTCTGGATCCAGCGCATCAACGCCGCGGTGCGCGCCGAGGGCCTGACCTATGGCGTGTTCATGCACGGCCTCAAGCTCGCCGGTGTCGATCTCGACCGCAAGGTGCTCGCCGACATGGCGATGCATGAGGGCGAGGTGTTCAAGGCGATCGTGGCGCAGGCCAAGGCCGCGCTGCCCGAGGACGCCCGCGTCGCCGCCTGATCGGCGCGTCGCGATGCGATGAAAAGGGCGGTGGCCAGGCGGCCGCCGCCCTTTTTCGTGCGGGTTCAGGCGGCGTCTAGCTCGGGATAGTGGCGGAAGATGCCGTCGCCATAGGGCTGCCGGCGGCCCGATTTGAAATAAGGCTGGAGCACCGGCAGCGCCGCCACGGCGGCGTGGAGCGCGGTCAGCCGCGGATGCCCGCCGGCGAGCCGCTCCATGCGCAGCGGAAAGGCGAAGCGCAGCCCGTCCAGCAGCTGGAACAGCGAGAGATCGGCATAGCTCCAGTCCGCGCCGAGCAGCCAGGGGCCGTCGCTCCGCGCGAGCATCCGCTCGAACCAGCCCAGAAATTTCGGCAGACGCTCGGTGCGGAAATCATCGGCGCGGCGCGCCGCTTCGGCGATCTGGTCTTCGTAATAGGCGCCCATCGCCACCGGATGGTGGGTATCGTGCGCCTCGGTCACGCAATCGGCGATGGTGAGCTGGATCTGATGCGCCAAAAGCCGCCCGCGCGGATCCGCCGGGGCGAGCCCGTGGCTCTCGCCAAGATAGAGGAGGATCGCCGCGACCTGCGCGATCACCAGGTCGCCGGCGACGAGATAGGGCGGGGCGAAGGGCTCGGGCCGACGGCCGCCCCTATCGCGCATCAGCGCCACGTCGTCGCGCGCCAGCGCCTTGTCCTCATAGGGGATCCGTCCCGCTTCCAGCGCGAGCCGCACGAATTCGCCACGGCCCGGGATCTCGGACCAGTACCAAAGCGCATAGGTCATGCCGTGCCAACGCCCCGCGAGCCGCCCCGCACCGAGAATTAATCTCGATCAAGCATGGCGGCAAGATCGGTCGGGAAGATCGGCTCGGGGAATGTCTCCAGCTCGGCGGGATCGAACCAGCGCCACGTGCCCATCACGCGCCGTTCCAGCGCGGTATGGCCGCTGGTGTCGATCGCCAGCGTGTCGCAGCGCACGCGGAAATAGCGTTCGTCGGCATGCACCGGCACGCCCTCCAGCGTCACGAACTCCACCTCGCGGCGGAACAGCTCGGGCCCGCAGGGACAATCCAGCCCGGTCTCCTCGCGCAGCTCGCGGCGCGCCGCCTCGGCATAGGTTTCGCCCGGATCCAGCGCGCCACCCGGCGTGCACCAGAAGGGCGGCCGATCCTCCGGCGTGAAGCGGAAGAGCAACACCCGTCCCGCCGCATCGGTGAGGAGGATGCGGGCAGCCGGCCGCGCCTGGCGCGCGCTCATTCGCCGGGCGCCACCGCCTTGATGGCGAGCGCATGGACGCGCTCGGCCAGAAGATCGGCGAGGGCGGCGTTGACCTGCCGCTGCCGTGCCACGCGCGACAGGCCGGCGAAGCCCGGCGCCTCGATCTCCACGAAGAAATGGCTTTCGCCGCGCGCGTCATGGCCGGCATGGCCGCGATGCTTCTCGCTCTCGTCGCGCACGACAAGCCGTGTCGGCGCCAGGCTTTTCTGCAGGCGCTCGGTGATTTCGCGGGCGATCGGTCCGGTGGCGGTGATGGTCATGCGCCCTATATAAAGCCCTTTCTGAAAACGGGGAGCTTCCTTGAGCGAACGGGACGGCAGACGGAGCGGACCGCGCTTCCACGGGCGGGTGGAGACGGGCCGGCGGTGCGAGGAGCCGGGGTGCGAGGCGCCCGGCGAATTCAGGGCGCCGGCGGTGCGCGGCGGCCAGCGGGATCAGCCCGGCGCGTGGCGCTGGCTGTGCCTGGATCATGTGCGGGCGTTCAACGCCGGCTATAATTTCTTCGAGGGCATGGATCCCGATGCGATCGCCCAGGCGCAGCGGCCCTATGCCGGCTGGGAGCGCGAGACCCGCGCCTTCAGCCATGTCGGCGCCGATCTGCCGCCGCGCTGGGGCGATTTCAGCGATCCGCTGGATGCGATCGGCGCCCGCTTCAAGGCGCGGGTCGCGGCCGAGCGGCCGCGCGCCGATGGCAAGCCGCTCTCGGGCGAGGATCGCCGGTCGCTGGAGACGCTGGGGCTCGGCCCCGATGCCGATCGCCGCGCGTTGCGCAGCCGCTATGCCGAACTTGTCCGCCGCTACCATCCCGATCGCAACGGGGGCGACCGCAGCCACGAACAGGCTTTGCAGGACGTGATCGCGGCCTATACGCAGCTCAAATCCGCTCCCGCCTTCGCCTGACTCGGAAAGACGCAAGAATGTCCGATATTGCCAATACCCAGCCCGATGCGCGCTCGGCCACGCTGCTGTCCGCACCCGACCGGGTGGTTTCGGTGCGCGACACGTTCGGGATCGACATCGATCTCGAAGTGCCCGCCTTTTCCGAAGCCGATGAGCGCGTGCCCGATCTCGATCCGGCCTATGTCTTCGATCCGGAAACGACCATCGCCATCCTGGCCGGGTTCGCGCACAATCGGCGGGTGATGGTGCAGGGCTATCACGGCACCGGCAAATCCTCGCATATCGAGCAGGTGGCGGCGCGGCTCAACTGGCCGTGCATCCGCATCAATCTGGACGCGCATGTCAGCCGGATCGATCTGATCGGGCGCGATGCGATCGTGCTGCGCGACGGCCAGCAGATCACCGAATTCCGCGAGGGCCTGCTGCCCTGGGCGCTGCAGACGCCGACCGCGCTGGTGTTCGACGAATATGACGCCGGCCGGCCGGACGTGATGTTCGTGATCCAGCGCGTGCTCGAGGCCGAGGGCAAGCTCACCCTGCTGGATCAGAACCGGGTGCTGCGCGCCAATCCCTGGTTCCGCCTGTTCGCCACCGCCAACACCGTCGGCCTGGGCGATACCACGGGCCTGTATCACGGCACCCAGCAGATCAACCAGGGCCAGATGGACCGCTGGAACATCGTCGTCACGCTCAACTATCTGCCCGCCGCCACCGAGGCGCGGATCGTGCTCGCCAAGTCCGGCGAATATGACAAGCCCGACGGCAAGCAGACGGTCGAGCGGATGGTGAAGGTCGCCGAGCTGACCCGCAACGGCTTCGTCGCCGGCGACATCTCGACCGTGATGAGCCCGCGCACGGTGATCTCCTGGGCGCAGAACGCGCTGATCTTCGGCGATGTCGGAACGGCGTTCCGGATGAGCTTCCTCAACAAGTGCGACGAGGCCGAGCGCGGGCTCGTGGCGGAATATTATCAGCGCGTGTTCGGCAAGGATCTGCCCGAAAGCGTGGCCAAGCGGTGACGCTGTGATCGCCGCCGCGGGGGTGAAGCATGGCTGAAGACAATCCGCTCGAAGCCTTCCGCCAGGTGCTCGGCGGCGCGACCCGGGCGCTGGCGGGCGAGCCCGAGGTGGAACTCGGCTATTCCGCCGACAGCCCGGTGCAGAGCGGCAAGACGATCAAGGTGCCGATTCCCGGCCGCACCCTGCCGCCCGAGCAGGTGGCCGAGGCGCGCGGCGCGGCCGATGCCTTCGCGCTGCGGCTGCGGCTGCACGATGCCGCGCTCCACCAGCGCCGCGCGCCGGCGGACGTCACCGCGCGCGCCGTGTTCGACGCGATCGAGCAGGCCCGGGTGGAGGCGCTGGGCGCGCGGGGGATGGACGGCATCGCCGCCAATCTCGCCAGCGGCCTGGCGGCGCGGATGCGCTCCGACCCGATCGCCCGCGCCCGCACGCGCGAGGAGGTGCCGCTCGCCACCGCCGTGGCGCTGATCGCGCGCGAGCGCCTGACCGGCCGCGCCGCGCCCGATCGCGCCGCGCCCGGGCTCGCCCTGGTGCGCGACTGGATCGAGGAGAAGGCCGGCGCCGAGCTTGACGCGCTGGGCCTCGCGCTCGACGATCAGTCCGCCTTCGCCGAGCTGGCGACGCGGCTGCTGCGCGATCTCGAGCTGGTCGCGCCCGAACTCCCGCCCGAAAGCGAGCCCGAGGAGGGCGGCGAGGAGGAGGAGGGCGAGAATCAGAATGAGGGCGAGAGCGACGAGGAGCGCGAAGGCGACGGCGCCGGCCCGCAGGAGCAGATGGAGGTGCGCTCCGAGAGCCAGGCCGGCGAGAGCGACCAGGGCGACACGCTCGACATGGATCGCGAGGCCGATGCCGATCAGGAAGGCGGCGAAGGCGACGAGGGCGATGAGAGCGCCGCGCCGGCGCGGCCCAACCGCGCCAATGACGATGGCACGCCGCGTTTCGACTATGCCGCCTACACCACCCGCTTCGACGAGATCGCCTATGCCGCGACCTTGTGCGACGAGGATGAGCTGACACGGCTGCGCGCCTATCTCGACCAGCAGCTCACCCATTTGCAGGGCGCCGTCACCAAGCTCGCCAACCGGCTGCAGCGACGCCTGATGGCGCAGCAATCCCGCTCCTGGGATTTCGATCAGGAGGAGGGGCTGCTGGATGCGGCGCGGCTGGCGCGGGTGGTCGTCACGCCGGGCCAGTCGCTGTCGTACAAGGTCGAGCGCGATACCGCGTTCCGCGACACGGTGGTGACGCTGCTGATCGACAATAGCGGTTCGATGCGCGGGCGGCCGATCTCGATCGCGGCCATCTCGGCCGATATTCTCGCGCGCACGCTGGAGCGGTGCGGCGTGAAGACCGAGATACTCGGCTTCACCACCCGCGCCTGGAAGGGCGGCCAATCGCGCGAGGCGTGGCTCGCGGCCGGCCGCCCGCCCATGCCGGGGCGGCTCAACGATCTCCGCCACATCGTCTACAAGGAAGCCGATGAGCCCTGGCGGCGGGCGCGCCGCAATCTGGGGCTGATGATGCGCGAGGGGCTGCTCAAGGAGAATATCGACGGCGAGGCGCTGCTCTGGGCGCATCAGCGGCTGATCGCGCGGCCCGAGGAGCGGCGCGTGCTGATGGTGATCTCGGACGGCGCGCCGGTCGACGATTCGACGCTCTCGGTGAACAGCGGCGCCTATCTGGAGCGGCATCTGCGCCAGGTGATCCAATGGATCGAGACGCGCTCGCCGGTGCAGCTGGTGGCGATCGGCATCGGGCATGATGTCACCCGCTATTATGCGCGGGCGGTGACGATCATGGATGCCGAGCAGCTGGGCGGCACCATGGTGGGGCAGCTCGCCGATCTGTTCGACGATCCCTGACGCGGGAGGCTTGGGCCGGACCGCGCGCGGCCCGGCCCTGCCTCCTACGCGACACGAGGCGCCCAAACGCTACGCGGGCGGAACGGCCGTAGCGGGCGCGAGATGAACCTCAGCAATCCCGATCGATCGCGCGGCCCGCGAGCGCGCCGAGCCCGCCGCCGAGCAGCGTGCCGGCCGCGCGATCGCCATGGCCGGCGATGCCGTTGCCGAGCAGCCCGCCCGCAATGGCGCCGATGATGGTGCCGCCGGTGCCCGCATCGCGGCAGGGGCGCCCGGGCGGCCGGCGCGGCGGGCGACGATCCTCGCGCTGGTCGCGGTCATCGCGATCGCGGGGATCGTCGCGATCATAGCGGTCATCGTCGCGGCCATGGCCGGGGGGCGGGGCGTGGCGATATTGCGCGCCGCCGGCGCCGGGCAGCACGCACCCGGCCAGGAGAATGGCCACCGCCAGAGCGGGCCGTCTTATCCGGCGCATGGACGATCTCCTCGGACCCCGCGGCGCGCGCGGCGCCGCCAGGCGCGGGCTTTGGCACGGCCAGGGTGAGTGCTGGCTGAATGAGCGGGCGCCTGGGCAATTCCACCCGGCGGCGATCCGCTCTAGGAGGGGCCATGGCCAAACTCGCCCTTCTCGCCGCGCTGGTGGCGCTGGCACCGCTGCCGCTCGCCTTCACCGCGCCACATGGGCAGCTGCGCGCGGTGGCGGTGCCGCTCGATCCCACCGATCCGGGGCGGGTCCAGGTGGGCCGGCTCCGCTATCGCGGCGGCTGGGTGCTGCACGGCAGCGACCGCGGCTTTGGCGGCATCTCCTCCATGACGATTCAGGACGGCCGCTTCACCTTGTTGAGCGATACCGGCACCGTCACCCAGTTCCGCTTCTCGGGCAGCGGGCCGCAGCGCGAATACCGGCTCTTCCCGCTGCCCGACGGCCCCGGCACGCCGCTGCGCAAGGTGAACCGCGACAGCGAATCCTCGACCTTCGATCCGGCGAGCGGCCATGTCTGGGCGGGGTTCGAGACGCGCAACGCGATCTGGCGCTACACCCGCGGCTTCGCCGCCGCCGATGGCCATGCCACGCCCCCCGCCATGGCGGACTGGCCGGCCAATGAGGGCGCCGAGGCGATGGTGCGGTTGCACGACGGCCGCTTCCTCGTCTTCGCCGAGACGATGCACGCGCCCAACGGCCATGCGCTGCTGCTGCTCTTCCCCGGCGATCCCGTGGAGGGCGCGGTGCCCGCGCGGCTGAGCTTCCGTGCGCCCGATGGCTTCGCGCCGACCGATGCCGCCGAACTGCCCGACGGGCGCGTGCTGGTGCTGCTGCGGCGCTTCCAGATCGGCGCGGGGCTGCTGAGCGGCACGCTCGGCTTTTCCGCCGCGCTGGCGATCATCGATCCGCGCGCGGCCAAGGCGGGCGACGATCTCGCCGCCGCGCCCGTGGCGCGGCTCGCGCCGCCGCTGACGGTGGACAATATGGAGGCGCTGGCGGTGGAGCCACGCGACGGGCGGCTGCTCGTCTGGATCGCCTCGGACGATAATTTCCTCGCGCTCCAGCGCACGCTGCTGCTGTGCTTCGAGCTGCGCGACTAGGCCGCGGAATCGGCCGGCCGAACGGCAAAAGGCCCGCGCGGCGCAGCCGGCGGGCCCTTGCGGCACGGCGGCGGGCAGGCCCGCCGACCGCGAATCAGGCGGCGACGGCCGCCTTCTTCTTGGCGATCTCGCGCTTCAACCGGCGCGCGCGCAGGCTCAGCTGATCGTCGTTGGTCTTGGTCAGCCAATTGTCGAGGCCGCCGACATGCTCCACCGAGCGCAGGCCGTGCGTCGAAACGCGCAGGCGCACCGACTGGCCGAGCGCGTCGGAGATCAGCGTCACATTCTGCAGGTTCGGCAGAAAGGTCCGCTTGGTCTTGTTATTGGCGTGGGACACGTTGTGGCCGATCTGGCGACCCTTGCCCGTCAGCTCGCAAATGCGCGACATGATCTCAAATCCCGAAAGAATCTATTGCCCGGAAAGCCGGCGTCCCTAAGGCACCGGGGGCGCGCGGTCAAGCCGAAGCGCGCGCAAGGCCCGGAAGGAGACGCCATGAAGCCGTTCATGATCCTCGCACGCGATCACGCCGACGCCGGCACGCTGCGGGCCGAGACGCGGCCCCGGCACCTCGCCTATCTCAAGACGCTGGGGGAGCGCATCCTCCGCGCCGGGCCGCTGCTGGATCCGGCGGGCGCGCCGCAAGGCTCGCTGATCCTTGCCGAGTTCGACGGGCTGGACGCGGCGCGCGCGTTCGCGGCGGGCGATCCCTATGCCGAGGCCGGGCTGTTCGCCTCGCTCGAGGTGTGCGAATGGCGCCATGTCCTCCCCTGAAACCGTGACGCCCCCGCGACGTTGATGCGGACTTGATACCGATCATGGCTTGCGGGAGAGAGAGACGATGCGCGCGATCCTGGTTCTGCTGATCATCCTCGTCGTCGTCGCCATCGCCCTGGTGGCGACGGGCTATATCAATGTCGATCAGACGCGCCAGGCGGCGCTGCCCAAGATTGAGGTGAAGGGCGGGCAGGCGCCGGCGTTCGACGTGCAGACCGCCAATGTCAGCGTCCATAACGAGACGGTGCAGGTGCCGACGGTCGACGTGAAGAAGCCGCGCTGAGCCATGGACCGGCCCTCGATCCTGGCGATCATCCTCGCGGTGCTGCTGCCGCCCGTGGGGGTGTGGCTGGCGCGCGGCATCGGCCCGGCCTTCTGGCTGTCGCTGCTGCTGACGCTGCTCGCCTATGTCCCCGGCATGATCTTCTCGCTGGTGGTGGTGCTGCGGCCCGGTCTGCTCGGCCGTTCGTCGCTCTGACATGGCCTTCCCGCTGCCGGCGCCGATGCGGCTCGCGCTCGACGCGGCGGCGGCGGCCGGTCGCGCCGGCGAGGTGCCCGTCGGCGCGG
The DNA here is from genome assembly GCF_023822065.1 of Sphingomonas morindae. NCBI lineage: Bacteria > Pseudomonadati > Pseudomonadota > Alphaproteobacteria > Sphingomonadales > Sphingomonadaceae > Sphingomonas > Sphingomonas morindae. Next base: position 487,802 of record NZ_CP084930.1, on the reverse strand, counting down.
TGGTGACCCGGGCGGGGGCGGTGGTGGCGGTCGCCCCCAATCGGATGCGCGCCAGCGGCGATCCTACCGCCCATGCCGAGATGGAGGCGATCCGGCTGGCGGCGGCGACGCTTGGCACGGGCCGGCTGGATGGCTGCGCGCTCTGGGTGACGCTGGAACCCTGCGCGATGTGCGCGGGGGCGATCGCCCATGCCCGGGTCGAGACGCTCTATTACGGCGCCGCCGACGAGAAGGGCGGCGCGGTGGCGCACGGCCCGCGCTTCTTCGGCCAGCCGACCTGCCATCACCGTCCGGACATCTATCCCGGCATCGGCGAGGGCGAGGCGGCGGCGCTGCTGCGCACCTTCTTCGCGGCGCGGCGTGGATGATGCATTGCCCGGCGAGGCCGGCTATGGCCCGCGCCATGTCCGAGCACAGCCTGTCCCGCATCGCCGCCGCGCTCGAGCGGCTGTCGCCGCCGCCGCCGCCGGCGGCGGACCCGCTCGCCCATCCCGCCTATGTGTGGCGCGAGGGCACGCTGGTGGCGGCGCGCGCCTTTCGCCCGCTGGCGCTCGAGCTGCTCACCGGGGTGGATCGGCAGAAGGCGGCGCTGGTCGAGAATATGCGGCGCCTGGCGGCCGGCCTGCCGGCGCATGACGTGCTGCTCTGGGGCGCGCGCGGCACCGGCAAATCCTCGCTGGTGAAGAGCGCGGTCGGCGCGCTCCAGGCCGATGGCGCGGCGCTTGCGCTGGTCGAGGTGGCGCCTGACGCGCTGGCGGCGCTGCCGCATCTGTTCGATCTCGTCGCCGAGGCGCCGCGCGCCTTCGCGCTGTTCGTCGACGATCTCGGCTTCGAGGAGGATGGCGCGGGCGCGCGCACGCTGCGCTCGCTGCTGGAGGGCGGCGCCGAGGCTCGGCCCGACAATGCGCGGCTGCATGTCACCGCCAATCGCCGCCACATCGTGACGCGCGAGTTCGGCGAGGCGGAGCGCGCGGTGAACGCGCGCGATGTGCTGGACGACCGGCTGGCGCTGGCCGATCGCTTCGGGCTGAGCCTAGGCTTCCACGCCATCGATCAGACCAGCTATCTGGCGATGGTGGAAGCCTATGCGCGGGCGCGCGGCCTGCCCTTCGAGGCGGCGGACGCGATCGCCTGGGCGACGGGGCGGGGCGCCCGCTCGGGCCGCGTCGCCTGGCAATATGTGGTGGAACTGGCCGGACGCGAGGGACGCACGCTATGACCGAGGATGAGGCCCGCGCGCGGCTGGCCTGGCTCGCCGCCGAGATCGCGCGGCACGACCGGCTCTATCACGATCAGGACGCGCCGGAGATTTCGGACGCCGACTATGACGCGCTGGTGCGCGAGAATCGCGCGCTGGAGGCGGACTGGCCGGCGCTGGCGCGCGACGATTCGCCTTCGCGCCGGGTCGGCGTGGCGCCGTCCAGCCCGCTCGCCAAGATCGCGCATGCCAAAGCGATGATGAGCCTCGACAACGCCTTCGCCGATGACGAGGTGCGCGAGTTCGTGGCGCGGGTGCGGCGCTTCCTGGCGCTGGCCGAGGATGCGCCGGTGGCGCTGACCGCCGAGCCCAAGATCGACGGCCTGTCCTGCTCGCTGCGCTACGAGCAGGGCCGGCTGGTGCAGGCGGCGACGCGCGGCGACGGCACCACGGGCGAGGATGTCACCCCCAATGTCCGCACCATCGCCGACGTGCCCGAGCGGCTTGCCGGCGATGCCCCGGCGGTGTTCGAGGTGCGCGGCGAAGTCTACATGGCCAAGGCCGATTTCGCGGCGCTCAACGCGCGGCTGGCCGGCGAGCGCGTGTTCGCCAATCCGCGCAACGCGGCGGCGGGGTCGCTGCGCCAGAAGGACGCGGCGGTGACGCGGGCACGGCCGCTGCGCTTCCTCGCGCATGGCTGGGGCGAAGTGTCCGCGCTGCCCGCCGAGAGCCAGGCGGGGGTGATGGCGGCGATCGCCGGCTGGGGGCTGCCCGTTTCCGATTTGCTGGCGCTGTGCGCCACCGTGGACGAGGCGCTGGAGCGCTACCGCGCGATCGAGCGGCGGCGCGCCGACCTGCCCTTCGATATCGACGGCGTGGTGTACAAGGTGGATCGGCTGGATTGGCAGCAGCGGCTGGGCGCGGTGGCGCGCGCGCCGCGCTGGGCGATCGCGCACAAATTCCCGGCCGAACGCGCCGAGACGCTGCTCGAGCGGATCGACATCCAGGTCGGCCGCACCGGGGCGCTCACCCCCGTGGCGCGGCTCGAGCCGGTGACGGTGGGCGGCGTGGTGGTGACCAACGCGACGCTGCACAATGCCGACGAGATCGCCCGGCTCGGCGCCCGCCCGGGCGACCGGGTGGTGGTGCAGCGCGCGGGCGACGTGATTCCGCAGATCGTCGAGGTGCTCACGCGTGATGCCGCGCGGCCCGACTTCGTCTTTCCCGATCATTGCCCGGAATGCCAGTCGCTGGTGGAGCGCGGGCCGGGCGAGGTCGTGTATCGCTGCACCGGCGGCCTGATCTGTCCCGCGCAGCGCGTGGAGCGGCTGCGCCACTTCGTGTCGCGCCACGCCATGGACGTGGAAGGGCTGGGGCTGACGCTGATCGAGGATTTCTTCCGCGACGGGCTGATCGCTACGCCGGCCGACATCTACCGGCTGACCGAGGAGACGCTGCGCGCGCGCAAGAAGGATGGGCGCGTCTGGGCGGCCAATCTCGTGAAGGGGATCGACGCCAGCCGCACGCGGCCGCTGGATCGCTTTCTGTTCGCGCTCGGCATCCGCCATGTCGGCGAGGTGACGGCGCGCGATCTCGCGCGGCGGTTCGGCACGCTGGAAGCGCTGCGCGCGCGACTGGACGCGCTGTGCGAGGCGCGCGCGGCGTTGACGCAGGCGCCCGGCGAAAGCGACGAGAAATTCGCCGCGCGCCGCGCCAAGCAGCTGGCCGAGGCGATCGACGTGGCCGGCATCGGCCCCGAGGTGGCGGACGCGCTTGTGGATTTCTGGGCGGAGCCGCACAATCGCGCGGCCGTGCAGGATCTGCTCGACCAGGGCGTCACGCCCGCCGAGGTGGTGCACCGCACGGTCGAGTCCGAGATTTCGGGCCAGACGGTGGTATTTACCGGCAAGCTCGTCACCATGTCGCGCGACGAGGCGAAGGCGCAGGCGGAGCGACTCGGCGCCAAGGCGGCGGGATCGGTCTCGAAGGCGACCGATTTGGTCGTGGCCGGGGCGGACGCGGGCTCCAAGCTCAAGAAAGCGCAGGATCTCGGGATAAAGGTGGTGAGCGAGGAGGAATGGGCGGCGATCGTGGCGCGCGCGGGGTAGCAGAAGCCGTATCTTCTGTTACCATCCCGCCATGGCCGAGCATGTCCTGGATCGCCCGCCGGAGGGCGCCGCCGCCGATTGGACCATTCCGCAGGATTGGGCCGCCTATTCGGCCCAGGCCCATGCGACCTGGGATCTGCTGTTCCGCCGGCAATCGGCGCAGCTGCCGGGCCGCGCCGCCGAGGCCTTTCTGCGCGGGCTGGACGTGCTGCGCCTGTCCAAGCCGGGCATTCCCGATTTCGAGGAATTGTCGGACCGGCTGGCGAAGCTGACCGGCTGGCGAGTGGTGGCGGTGCCGGGGCTGGTGCCCGATGCCGTCTTCTTCGATCACCTCGCCAATCGCCGCTTCGTCGCGGGCAATTTCATCCGCCGGCCCGACCAGCTCGATTATCTGGAAGAGCCGGACGTGTTCCACGACGTGTTCGGCCATGTTCCGCTGCTCGCCGACCCGGTCTTCGCGGATTATATGCAGGCCTATGGCGAGGGCGGGCTGCGCAGCCTCTCGTTCGGCGCGCTCCACAAGCTGGCGCGGCTCTACTGGTATACGGTGGAGTTCGGGCTGGTGCGCGAGGCCGGCGGCCTGCGCCTGTTCGGCGCGGGCATCGTCTCCAGCCATGGCGAGAGCCGCTTCGCGCTGGAGGATGACAGCCCCAACCGCATCGGCTTCGATCTCGAGCGGGTGATGCGCACCCGCTACCGGATCGACGATTATCAGCAGAGCTATTTCGTGATCGACAGTTTCGAGGATCTGCTCCGCCAGACGGTGGAGACGGACTTCGCCCCGCTTTACGCGCGCCTCGAGGGCGCGAGCGACCATGATCCCGCCGATCTCCTGCCGGGCGACGCGGTGATCACGCGCGGCACCCAGGCGCATGCGCGGGGCCGCGCCGGGCGCGCGCCCCTCTAGGCACCGGGGGCCGCCCCGATCAGTCGCGCAGCCAGGTGCGGCGCTTGCGCAGGGTGAGCACGGGCCAGTCACCGCGCTGGTGGCTGGCGGCGAGGCGGAAGCCGCGCCGGCGATAGGCGGCGGCCACGGCATCGGCCTGGCTGTCGAGCAGCCCGGCGAGCAGCAGGGTGCCGCCGGGCGCCACCACCGCGCCGATGCTGGGCGCGAGTTCGATCAGCGGCTGGGCGAGGATGTTGGCGATCACCAGATCGAAGGGCCCGAAGGCGTCGTAGAGCGGATGCGCCACGCCTTCGGCCTCGGCCACCACCAGCGCGCCGCGGCCGCCGCCGATGCGCACGCCATTGGCTTCGGCATTGTCCAGCGTCACGCGCACCGAGACGGGATCGATATCGGTGGCGAGCGCGCGGGCGCGCGGCCACAGCGCCAGCGCGGCGAAGGCGAGCAGGCCGGTGCCGGTGCCGACATCGGCGATCGCCTCGAAGCGTCGGCCCGCGCGCTTGAGCCCGTCCAGCACCTCCAGGCAGCCGGCGGTGGTATAATGATGGCCGGTGCCGAAGGCCTGGCCGGCATCGATCAGAAAGGGCACGGCGCCCGGCGGCGGTGCGACATCGGCATGCGCCGCGGTGTGGACGAAGAAGCGGCCGGCATGGATCGGCTCGAGCCCGGCCTGGCTCAGCGTCACCCAATCCTGATCGGGCACGGGCTCGACGCGCGGCGCCTCGGTGGAGGCGACCAGCGCGCGCACCGCCGCGATCGTCGCCGCGTCCGGCTCGCCCTCGACATAGGCCTCGAGCAGCCAGGCCTCGGGCTGCGTCTCGTCCGGCTCGAGCGTGTTGAGCACGGGCGGGGTGTCCAGGTCGGGAAAGGGATCGGTCGCCAACGCGAGCGCCTCGGCCTCGGCGCGGGTGCAGGGCAGCACGATCTTCCAGCTCGTCGCCTCAGCGGACATAGCTGGCCCCGTTGACGTCGATCACGCTGCCGGTGGCGGAGGCGGGGGCGGTGGTCGCCAGCCAGCGCACCGTCTCGGCCACTTCCTCGGGCATGGCGACGCGGCCGAGCGGAATATCGGCGAGCAGGCCGGGGCCGCCCCGGCTGGCGATATACTCCTCCGCCATGCCCGTCATGGTGAAGCCGGGGCAGACGGCAAAGGCGAGGATGCCCTCGCGCCCATAGCCGCGCGCGATCGTCTTGGTCATGCCCACCATGCCCGCCTTGGCGGCGGCATAATGCCAATGCGCGGGCGAATCGCCGCGATACGCGGCGCGGCTCGCGACATTGACGATGCGGCCGCCGCCGCCCCGCCGCTGGAAATGCTGCACCGCCAGCCGGCTCAGTTCGGCGGCGGCGGTGAGGTTGATGCGCAGCGTGCGCTCCCAGGCGGCGAGCCACGCCTCGTCGGCGCCGTCGAGCGGCGCGGCCTCGAACACGCCGGCATTGTTGATCAGCACGTCGACGCGGCCGTCGAGCCGCTCGATCGCCTCCGCCCAGAGCCGGGCGGCGGCGCCGGTCTCGGCGAGATCCGCCGCGACTCGGCCGGGCGCGGCGCGGGTGCCATGGCCCACACAATTGTGGCCCTGCGCGACAAGCGCCTCGACAATGGCGGCGCCAATTCCCCGGCTGGAGCCGGTCACGAGCATGTTCAGCGTTGTCATGATCGCCGCTTTATCGGCTCCGGGGCGCGGGGCAAGCGCTGCTTTGTCTCGGCGGCCCCTCCCTTTATCGGCTTTGTATCGTGATCGCGCTGTCATTCCGCCGGTTCGACTTGGCGCGCGACGCCCCTTCCTGTTCACTCCGCGCAGAAGACGAGCGAGGGAGACGGAACATGGCCACCGCTATCGATCATGGCGCGCCGCCGGTGGCGCCGACCCGCCATCCCGGCCTGCTGGCCTTTGTCGCCGAGGTGGCGGCGCTGACGAAGCCCGACCGGGTGCATTGGTGCGACGGATCGGAGGCCGAGGCGGCGGCGCTGGCGGACGCGCTGGTCGCGGCGGGAACGCTGATCCCGCTCGATCCCGCCAAGCGGCCGAACAGCTTCTACGCGCGCTCGGATCCGCGCGACGTGGCGCGGGTGGAGAGCCGCACCTTCATCTGTTCGGAGCGCGAGGCGGACGCCGGGCCGACCAACAATTGGCGCGCGCCCGAGGCGATGCGCGCGACGCTGACGCCGCTGTTCGAGGGCGCGATGCGCGGGCGGACCCTCTATGTGGTGCCGTTCTGTATGGGGCCGATCGACTCGCCGCACAGCGTGATCGGGGTGGAGCTGACCGACAGCGCCTATGTCGTCCTGTCGATGCGGATCATGACGCGTATGGGCACGGCCGCGCTCGACAGGCTGGGCAGCGCCGGCGCCTTTGTCCGCTGCGTCCACAGCGTCGGCGCGCCGCTCGCCCCCGGCGCGCGCGACAGCGCCTGGCCCTGCGCCGACGAGAAATATATCGTCCATTATCCCGAGACGCGCGAGATCTGGTCCTACGGCTCGGGCTATGGCGGCAATGCGCTGCTCGGGAAAAAATGTCTGGCGCTGCGCATCGCCTCGGCCATGGCGCGCGACGAGGGCTGGCTCGCCGAACATATGCTGATCCTCAAGCTCACCGCGCCGGACGGCGCCGTGCACTATATCGCCGCCGCCTTTCCCAGCGCCTGCGGCAAGACCAACATGGCGATGCTGGAGCCGGCGCTGCCCGGCTGGACGGCGGAGACGATCGGCGACGATATCGCCTGGATGCGCTTCGGCGCCGATGGCCGGCTCTACGCCATCAATCCCGAGGCGGGCTTTTTCGGGGTCGCGCCCGGCAACGGCCCCGCCACCAACCGCAACGCGGTCGCCACGCTCCACGCCAATTGCCTCTTCACCAACACCGCGCTGACGGCGGACGGCGATGTCTGGTGGGAGGGGCTGAGCGAGACGCCGCCGCCGGGGCTGATCGACTGGCGCGGCCGTCGCCACGATCCACGCTCGGGCGAGCCCGCCGCGCACCCCAATGCGCGCTTCACGGCGCCCGCCGCGCAATGCCCCTCGATCGCGCGGGAATGGCAGGATTCGGCGGGGGTGCCGATTTCGGCGCTGCTGTTCGGCGGGCGGCGCGCCAGCGCGGTACCGCTGGTGACCGAGGCCTATGATTGGGCGCAGGGCGTGTATCTCGCCGCCAGCATCGCCTCCGAGGCGACCGCCGCCGCCGAGGGCGAGATCGGCGCGTTGCGCCGCGATCCCTTCGCCATGCTGCCCTTTTGCGGCTATGACATGGGCGCCTATTTCGGCCATTGGCTGCGCCTGGGCGAAGCGGCGGCGGCGGCCGGCGCCACGCTGCCGGGAATTTATCTGGTCAACTGGTTCCGCAAGGATCCGCAGGGCCGCTTCCTCTGGCCCGGCTTTGGCGACAATGCGCGCGTGCTCAAGTGGATCGTCGAGCGGATCGAGGGCCGGGCGGCGGCGGAGGATACGCCGATCGGGCGCGTGCCGGCGGCGGACGCGCTGGACCTGTCGGGCCTGGCGCTGGCGCCCGGCGCGCTCGATACGCTGCGCGGGGTCGATCCCCGGCTGTGGAACGAGGAGGCGCGCCGCGCGGGCGAGGATCTCGCGCGCTTCGGCGACAGTCTGCCGGAGGCGCTCCGGGCCGAGCAACGCGCGCTCGAGGCCCGGCTCGCGATCGTGACCGGCGGCGCCTGAGCCATGCCGCACGGGCGGAGGCGGCGGGTGCCCGCATCGGCGTAGCGGGAAGCGTAGCGGGGGCGTGACGCGGGCCGGCCGCCGTGGCAGCATCGCCGCCATGCGCCCGCTGCTCCTCCCGCTCGCCGCCCTGTCGCTCGCCGCCGCCGCGCCGGCGCCGGCCCCGCTCAGCCCCACCGAGATCGTCGCCGCCGCGCCCGCCTCGGCGTGGCGCGCCATCGATCCGGCGACCCTGCTCGTGCTGGATCTCGCGCAGGGCGGCCGCGCGGTGATCGCGCTCGCGCCCGGCTTCGCGCCCGCCCATGTCGCCAATATCGTCGCGCTGGTCCGTGCCGGCTGGTTCGACGGCAACGCCATCGTCCGCGTGCAGGACAATTATGTCGTGCAATGGGGCGGGGCACCCGCGCCGGGCCGGATGCGGCCCAAGAGCCTCGTCGCGCATCCGCCGGCCGAATATGAGCGGCCGCGCGCGGGCCTCGCGCTGCGCGCGCTCCCGGGCCGCGATGTCTATGCGGCGCAGACCGGCTTTGTCGGCGGCTTCCCGGTGGCGAGCGACGGCCGCACCGCCTGGCTCGCCCATTGCTACGCCATGGTGGGGGTGGGCCGCGACATGCCGCCCGACACGGGCGACGGCAGCGAGCTGTACGCGGTGATCGGCCAGGCGCCCCGCCATCTCGATCGCAACATCGCGCTGGTCGGCCGCGTGATCGACGGCATGGAGAGGCTGGCGGCGCTGCCGCGCGGGGGCGCGGCGCTCGGCTTCTATGCCAGCCCGGCGGAAAACAGCCCTATCCTGCGCGCGCGCCTCGCCTCCGACATGCCGCCGGCCGAGCGCCCGCATTATGAGGAGATGGACGTGGCGAGCCCGAGCTTCGCCACCTATCTCGCCGCCAAGACGAACCGCCGCGACGCCTTCTTCGTCCGCCCCGCCAACGCGCTCGATCTCTGCGCGGCGCCGGTGCCGACGCGGCCGGCGGGCGCGGGATCGCCGCATTAGCCGCCGGAGAAGGCGGGGCGCGGCCCGCCTGGCGGCTTGTCCTTAGGAAGCGCCGCTCCGGTCGTCCTGCGTCACCGGCGTGAGCTTGATCTCGACGCGGCGGTTCTGCTGCCGGCCATCGGGCGTGTCGTTGGAGGCGATGGGCATTTGCGCGCCCATGCCGCGCACGCCGATCCTCGGCGGCACCACGCCATGGCCGGCGAGATAATCCGCCACCGCCCGCGCGCGGTTCTGCGAGAGCGGCACGTTGATCGCGTCGCCGCCGGTGCTGTCGGTATAGCCATAGACATCGACGAAGGTCTGCGGATAGGCGGCGAGCGTCTGCGCCACCCGGTCCAGCGTCGCCTGGAAGCGCGGCTGGATGAGATAGGAATTGGTGTCGAAGGTGATCGAGGAGGGCATGCGCAGCGTCAGCTCGTCGCCGCGCCGCTCGACCGCGATGCCCGAGCCCGCCGTCTGCGCGCGGAGCCGGCGCTCCTGCTGGTCCATATAGGAACCGACCGCCGTGCCCGCGAGCGCGCCGATGCCGGCGCCGAGCAGCGTTTCCGTCTGGCTGTGGCGGCCGCCGACCAGCGCGCCCAGCACCGCGCCGCCCGCCGCGCCACCCAGCGCGCCGATGCCGGTCTTGGACATGGTGCGCTCGCCGGTATTGGGATCGGTGACGCAGCCGGCGGTGGCGAGCAGCGCGAGCGTCGCGGCGGCGGTGCCGAGCGAACGGGGCAGGGCCATGGATCACTCCTCTGAATAGGCGGACGAAAGCGGGTGCGGTGCGCGGCCGGGCGGCCGCCGGCCCCCTGTTTGCGCGCGCGGCTGAACCGAGGCTGACCATCAAGGTTGTGGCGGCGCGCGATTTGGGCGATGGGGGGGCGACGCCATGCCCCCGCCCGCGCCCTTTCCCTGGATCGATGTCCTCATCATCCTCGCGCTCGTCGTGCTCAACGGCCTGTTCGCGATGAGTGAATTGGCGATCGTCTCGGCGCGCACGGCGCGGCTGGAGGCGCTGGCCCGTACCGGCCGGCGCGGCGCGGCGACGGCGCTGCTGCTGCGCGAGGATCCGGGCAAGTTCCTCTCGACGGTGCAGATCGGCATCACCCTGATCGCGATCCTGTCGGGCGCCTATTCGGGCGAGGCGCTGGGCGGCCCGGTGGCGGAGCGACTCGCGCTGCTTGGCGTGCCGGCGCGCCATGCCGGCGAGGCCGGGCTCGCGCTCGTCATCGCCGCCACCACCTATGTCTCCCTGATCGCGGGCGAGCTTGTCCCCAAGCAGCTGGCGCTGCGGGCGCCGGAAAGCATCGCCACGGTGGCGGCGCCGATCATGGCGTGGCTGGCGCGCGCGACCGCGCCGGTGGTGTGGCTGCTCGACCAGACCAGCGCGCTGGTGTTCCGCCTGCTCCGCCTGCAACGCGACGTGGAAAGCCATGTCACCGCCGAGGAGCTGCAGCTGATCGTGGCCGAGGCCTCGTCCGCCGGCGTGATCGAGGAAAGCGAGCGCGCGATCATCTCGGGCGTGGTGCGGCTGGCCGACCGGCCGGTGCGCGAGGTGATGACGCCGCGGCCCGAAGTCTATTGGATCGATGCCGACGCCAGCCTCGAAGAGGTTCGCGAGGCGGTACTGGAAAGCCCGCACAGCCGCCTGCCGGTGGCGGAAGGCTCGGTCGACGCGATCCTCGGCGTCGTCTCGCTGCGCGACATATTGGGGGCGATGCTGGAGGGACGGCCGGTGGATCTGCGCGCCATGGCGCAGCCCGTACCCGCCATTCCCGATCGCATGGATGCGATGGACGCGCTGACGGTGCTGCGCGACGCGCCCGTTCCGCTCGCGCTGGTGCACGATGAATATGGCCATCTCGACGGGCTGGTGACGCCCGCCAGCCTGCTCGCCGCGATCGCCGGCGTGTTCGCCTCGGATCGCGAATCGGGCGATGATCCCGAGCTGGTCGAGCGCGAGGATGGCAGCCTGCTCGTCTCGGGCGCGCTCTCCGCCGATGCGCTGGCCGAGCGGATCGGGCTGACTTTGCCCGAGGACCGGGATTATGCGACGGTCGCCGGGCTGGTGCTGGCGGCGCTGCGCCGCATTCCCGACACCGGCGACCATTTCGAGATGGGCGGCTGGCGGATCGAGGTGGTCGATATGGACGGCCGCCGGGTCGACAAGCTGCTCGTCGCGCCGGCGCCCTCCGCGTCCTGAACGCGCGGTACGGCCGGCGCCGCGCCGCGCCCGCCCGATCAGCCCAGCTTGCCGAAGATCGCCTCGAAGCCAGGGCGATCGTCCGCCGCCAGGAACCGCGCCTGCTCCACCCAGCGATCGCGCGCGAAGCGGCCGGCGAATGGCCCCATCTGCGCATCGATCCGCGCCACCTCGTCGCCGTCCAGCGCCGCCAGCTGATCGTAGCGGGTGATGCCGAGCGCGTTCAGCCGCGTCTGAGCCTTGGGCCCCAGCCCCTTGATCCGGGTGAGATCATCGGCCGGCCCTTCGGCCACGGGGATGGCCGGCGTCGCGTCCAGCTCGGGCAGGGCGGCGGCCAGCGTGGGATCGGGCAGGGGCTGGTCGGGCAGCACCGGGGTGAAGGCGGCGCCGGTCTCGGCCGGGCCTTCCGGCGGCTTGCGGCCGCTGCGCGCGAGCAGGAACAGCAGCAGCGCCAGCGCGAGCACCGCCGCGCCGATGAGCAGGAGCGTGGTATCGGTCATTCAAGGGCTCCGGAACGAAGGGCTGGGATCAGGGCCGCGCCTCGGCATCGGCGCGCGCGATCTCGCGCCAGCCGATGTCGCGGCGGCAGAAGCCGGATGGGAAACGCACCGCGTCGACCGCGCGATAGGCGGCGGCCTGCGCGTCCGCCACGGTGGCGCCACGCGCCGTCACCGCGAGCACGCGACCGCCGGCGGCGACCAGCTGCGCCCCCTCCAGCCGGGTGCCGGCGTGGAAGACGTGCGCGCCCTCGGCCTCGGCCTCGGCGATCCCGTCGATCGCGCCGCCGGTGCGGGGCGCGTCGGGATAGCCGCTCGCCGCCATCACCACCGTCAGCGCCGCCTCGTCGCGCCAGCGCACCGGACGCGCGGCGAGCGTGCCGCGCGCGGCGGACTCGAGCAGGGTCAGCAGATCCTCGTCCAGCCGCAGCATCAGCACCTGGCATTCGGGATCGCCGAAGCGGACATTATATTCGATGAGCTTGGGCCCCTCCGCCGTCAGCATCAGCCCGGCGAAGAGCACGCCGGCAAAGGGCGTGCCCGCCGCCGCCATGGCCGCCACCGATGGCTCGACGATATGCGCCATCACCTGCGCCTCGAGCGCCGGGGTCAGCACGCGCGCCGGGCTGTAGGCGCCCATGCCGCCGGTATTGGGACCGGTATCGCCGTCGCCGACACGCTTGTGATCCTGGGCCGAGCCGAGCGGCACCACCGTCTGCCCGTCCGACAGCGCGAAGAAGGAGACTTCCTCGCCCTCGAGATGCTCCTCGATCACCAGGCTGCGGCCGGCGCTGCCGAACCGGCCACCGAGCATGGCGTCGATCGCGTCCTCGGCCTCGGCCGCGCTGGTGGCGATCACCACGCCCTTGCCGGCGGCCAGCCCGTCCGCCTTGATCACCACGGGCAGGCCGAAATGCGCGAGCGCGGCCTTGGCGCGCTCCGCCGATTCGCAGCGGACATAGCGCGCGGTCGGCACATTGGCGCGATCGCACAGCGCCTTGGTGAAGGCCTTGGAGCCTTCCAGGCGCGCCGCCGCCGCCGAGGGGCCGAACACCGCCACCCCGGCGTCGCGCAGCCGATCCGCCAATCCGGCGACCAGCGGCTGTTCCGGCCCGATCACGACAAGATCGATCTTGCGTTCGCGCGCGAAGCCGAGGATGGCGTCGGCATCGTCGAGCGCGAGCGGCGCCAGCTCGGCGTGCGCCGCGATGCCCGGATTGCCCGGCGCGGCGAAGAGCCGGGTAAGGCGCGGCGATTGCGCGAGCTTCCATGCGAGCGCATGTTCGCGGCCTCCCGAGCCGAGCAGCAGGACGTTCATGGCCACCCCTTTTGATTCCGTATCTGGCGGGCTCCTAGCCGACGCGGCCCCGGGCGACAATTCGCCCGCTCTGTCCGTGTCGGAGCTGTCCGGCGCGCTCAAGCGCACGGTGGAGGACCGCTTCGGCCATGTGCGGGTGCGCGGCGAGATTTCCGGCTTCAAGCGCCATGTCTCGGGCCATTGCTATCTCACGCTCAAGGACGACAAGGCCTGTATCGATGGCGTGGTGTGGAAGGGGCAGGCGGCCGGGTTGCGCTTCCGCCCCGAGGATGGCGCGGAGGTGATCGCCACCGGCCGGCTCACCACCTATCCGGGCCGCTCCAAATATCAGATCGTGATCGAGCGGATGGAGCTGGCGGGCCAGGGCGCGCTGATGGCGCTGCTGGACAAGCGCCGGCGCCAGCTGGCGGCCGAGGGCCTGTTCGACGAGGCGCGCAAGCGGCCCTTGCCCTTTCTGCCCGGGGTGATCGGCGTCATCACCTCGCCCACCGGCGCGGTGATCCGCGACATTCTGCACCGGCTGGCGGACCGCTTTCCCAGCCGCGTTCTGGTGTGGCCGGTGCCGGTGCAGGGCGAGGGCGCGGCCGAGCGCGTGGCGGCGGCGATCGCCGGTTTCGACGCGCTAGCGCCGGGCGGCGCGGTGCCGCGCCCCGATCTGCTGATCGTGGCGCGCGGCGGCGGCTCGATCGAGGATCTCTGGGCCTTTAACGAGGAGGTGGTGGTGCGCGCGGTCGCCGCCTGCCGCATCCCGCTGATCTCGGCGGTGGGGCACGAGACCGACACGAGCCTGTGCGATTTCGCCGCCGATCGCCGCGCCCCCACGCCCACCGCCGCCGCCGAGATGGCGGTGCCGGTGCGCGGCGAGCTGCTCGCGCTGGTCGGCACGCTGGGCCAGCGCGCGACCGGCTGCACGCGGCGCGGCGCCGATCGCGCGGGCGAGCGGTTCCAGGCGGTGGCGCGGCGCCTGCCGCGCGCCGACGCGCTGCTCGCCCCCCAGCGCCAGCGGTTCGACGATGCGGCCGATCGGCTGCCGCGCGCGCTCGCCCGGCTTCTGGCCGAGGCGCGGGGCGATCTCGCCCATGCCGCCGGCGCGCTGCGGCCGGGGCTGCTCACGACGCGGTTGGCGCGCGAGCGCGTGCGGCTGGACGGGGCCGGGCGCGATCTTGTCCGCGCGGCGGGGCAGCCGCTGGATCGCGCGCGGCGACGGCTGGATCAGGCGCGGCTCCGTCCGCCGCTGGTGCAGGCGATGCTGGCGCGCGAGGCGATGCGGCTGACGCGGCTTGGCCGCGATCTCGACCGCGCCGCCGCGCGGCCGCTGGACCAGGCGCGGCGGCGGCTGGGCGAGGCGCGGTTGCGGCCGGCGCTGGTGGCGGTGCCGCTCGCCCGCCAGCAGGCACGGCTGGAGGCGCTGTGGCGCATCGCCGAAAGCCTCAATCCCGATCGCGTGCTGGCGCGCGGCTATGCGCGGGTGGAGCAGGGCGGAAAGCTTGTTTCCAGCGCGTCCGCCGCGCGCGCGGCGGCGGCGCTGGAGCTCGTCTTCGCCGATGGCCGGGTGACGGTGCGGCCCGAGGCCGGCGCCTCTCCGCCTGCGCCTGCACCCGAGCCCGCCGCCGCCCCGCGGCGCGCCAAGGGCGATGCTTCCCTTCAGCCCCGCCTTCTGTAGAAGGAGCGCGAAGGAGTGGCCATGCTGATGTCCCAGGGTGGGCGCGAGGCGCGCCTGCGCTATCTCGCCAATAGTTTCCGCGTGCTGGTGCCGGGGGATCATGTGCGGTGCGCGATCACCGGCGAATCCATCGCGCTCGATCGGCTGCGCTACTGGAGCGTGGCGCGGCAGGAAGCCTATGCCTCCGCCCGGGCCGCCACCGAGGCGGCGTTGCGCGGCTGATGCGGCGCGCCGGGCCGCTGCTGGCGCTGCTCGCCGCCGCCTGTGCGGGCACCGCGCCGGCGCCGCGCGCGGGCGGGGCGGCCGAAGCGCCGCGTCCGCCTCGGCCATCGCCGCCGCCCGCGCCGCCGCAAACCGCCGCGCGGTTCGAGCTGGACGGCGCGATGAGCCAGGGCGGCATGGTGCTGGGCCGCGCGCCAGCCGGCACGGTGGCGCTGCATCTCGATGCGGAGCCGGTGGCGCTGGCGCCCGACGGGCGCTTCCTGATCGGCTTCGGCCGCGATCATGGCCCCACGGCGGAGCTGGTCGCTCGGCTGGTCGATGGTCAGACGCTGCGCCAGACGCTGACGATCCGCCCGCGCGCGTGGCGGATCGAGGCGCTGCCGATCCCGCGCGGGACCAGCCCCAGCCCCGAATTCCTAGCCCGGCGCAGCGCCGAACTCGCGCAGATCCGCGCCGCGCGCACGGCGTCGCTCACGGTGGCGAGCGATGGCTGGCGGCAGCGCATGGCCTGGCCCGCGATCGGCCGGATCAGCGGCCTGTTCGGCGCGCAACGTGTCTACCAGGGCGAGAAGGGCGCCTATCATAGCGGCCTCGACATCGCCCGGCCGCAGGGATCGCCCGTCTATGCGCCCGCCGATGGGGTGGTGCTGCTCGCCGCGACGGACCAGGTCTTCAGCCTGGAAGGCCATTTGCTGATGGTCGGACACGGCATGGGGCTGGACAGCGCCTTTCTCCACCTCTCGCGCATTCTCGTGCGCCCCGGCCAGCGGGTGCGCCAGGGCGAGCAGATCGGCGAGGTGGGGATGACCGGCCGCGCCACCGGCCCGCACCTCCATTGGGCGTTGACCTGGCATGGCGAGCGGCTCGATCCGCTGCTGGTGGTGCCGCCGCCCCCCGCCGGGACGATGCCCGGCCTTAGCGTTCCCGCCGCACCTTGAAGCCGGGGCGATTGCCGGGCTTGAGGAAATAGCTGCCGAGCGCGCCGCGCCGCACGATCACCGCCATGCCCGGCTTGAGCGTGGCACCGACCGTCTCGCCACCCGTCTGCCGCCACACGGCGCCATCCTCCAGCGTCACCACCCAGCCGTCCGGGCCTTCATGCGCCTCGCGGATGGTGGAGCTGATCTGTGCGTCCTCCTCTTCCTCGTGCCGCGCCTCCTTGCCTTTGGCGCTCCCCTCGTCATGCGCGAAGAGCGGAATGGCGGGCAGGGCGAAGCCGAACAGCGAGCGCCGCGTCTGGCGGATCTCCTGCCGATCCATGACGACGATGTCATGGCGGCTCTGCGCCTGGTCCAGCGCGGTCGCGGCCTGATCAAAACAGGCGAGCCGTTCGGTCGCGACGGCGATGGTGCGGCAGCGCAACATGCTATCGAACGCGGCCGCCGTCGGCGGCGGCGCGGCGCGCGTGGCGGCGGCGGGCGCGAGCAGCACGGCGGCAAGGAGAAGCCTCTTCAAGCGCTGGGCCTTTCTGAGCGGTGAGGGGGGCGCGCGGCAGCCTTAGCGGCTCGCCGCGCCGGCGCAAGCGGCGCCGGAAGGGAGCGGATCGGGCCGCGTCCGGGTGTGGACGGCGCGATCGTGAAAAAAACAAGGCCCTGGGTCGCCGGGGCGAGTCCAGGGCCTGGAAAGGAAGGTCGGCCCGGATCCTGTCCAGGCCGACCGGGCATGTCTTAGTAGTTCACCGAGAGGCCGAGGAAGATGTACCGGCCCAGCGCGTCATAGACGGTCGGGTAGGTGTTGCCGTTGCCGAACGAACCGATCGGCGCGGCCGCCTGGCTGAGGATCGGCGGCTTCTTGTCGGCGATGTTGTTCACGCCCAGACGCATGTCGAGGTGATCGCCGACGCGGGTCGTGGCGACCAGATCGAAATAGCTCTGCGCGCCGATACGAGCGTCGGACGGGCCGTAGCTGCCGGCGAGATCCGGCTGCGAGCTGGTCTTGTCGTACCGCACCTTGCCGAAGAAGCGCCAGTTGAGCGACAGGCCGATATCGGCCGGGCTCGTCCAGCTCAGGCGCGCCGTGTGACGCCACTTGGGCGCCGGCGTGCCGCAGGTGCCGCCGAAGAAGCCGGCGCAGTCGTAATCGGCGGGAACCACGTTGCGGCGGAACTCGTCGAGATAGGTGCCGACCATGCTCAGGCCGAAGGTGCCCCAGCGGCTGCTGCGATAATTGTACGACACGTTGGTGTCGATGCCGCGGGTCTTGAGGAAGCCGGCGTTGAGGTTGGTATCCTCGACATAGCCGTTCGAGGTGAGGAACAGCGTGCCGAACTGGTCACGATGCACGCGGTTGCAGAACTCGGCCGCGCCGGTGAGGCCGCACTGCTGCAGGATCACGTCGGCACCGACCGTGCCGATCAGGTTCTTCACCTTGATCGAGAAGGCGTCCACCGAGGCGCTGAAGCCGCGGAGGAAGCTCGGCTGCAGGATCACGCCGACGGTGTAGGTGTCGGCCGTCTCCGGCTTCAGCTGCGGGTTGCCGCCGACCAGGCCGTTATACTGCTGCGACGGATTGTCCAGGATCGACCCATAGCGGCTGGTGGGCACGCCGAGATTGACGCACTGCGCCGCCGAGAAGGTCGGGTTGGTGCCCGCGCAGGGATCGGTCGAACCGTCGATCTGCACCGACTGGGCCTGGAACAGTTCCTGGACATTGGCCGCGCGGACGGCGCGGTTGTAGCCGCCGCGGAAGGTGATGTCGCGGATCGGCGCCCAGGTCAGCTGGCCCTTATAGGATTCCACCGAGCCCGAGGTGCTGTAGTCGGAATAGCGGAAGCCGCCGTCCACCGAGAGTGAGTGGAAGAAGGGCTTGTCCTCGACGAGCGGAAGCTGCGCCTCGACGAACACTTCGCGGACGTTGAACGCGCCCGAAAGCGGCAGGGTCGGGCCGCCCTGGCCGGCGAGATCGCCGGTGGCGAACTCGTTGTCGACCTCGAGGCGGAGCGACTCGCGGCGATACTCGGCGCCGAAGTTCAGGCCGAGGCCGTGATCGGCGAAGGGCGACCGCAGGCCATATTCGTCACCGAGGAAGGTGAGCGAGGCGTTGACCACCGTCTCCTTGTTGTCGCCGTTCTGGAAGCCCGGGACCTGGAGATAGTTGAGCGCCGCGGCGCTGAGCGGATCGCTGGAGAAGAAGTTTACGGGAACGCAGTTCGCATCGGCACCGGTGATCGCGGCGCGGCACGCCGGATTGCCATTGGCATCCGAGATCACGTCGATCGCGTTGTTCAGGCGCGAAACCGAGAACTCGTTGCGATAGATGAGATTGTACTGGGTCTCACCATATTGGAAATATGCATCGTAGCTGAGACCCTTGGCGACATCGCCCTTGGTGCCGAGCACGATCCGGAAGTCGGTGTGACGGATGTCCGCATCGCGCCCGCCGCCCTCGACGTTACGGCGACCGATCGCGACATTCGCCTTGTTGTAGAGCGTGCCGTCCGGATTGCGGAAGGTTGCGGCGCCGCTGGCGTTGTTGGACGGATCGTTGAGCACCAGATTGCCGGGGGCGCAGAGCACCGCCGACTGCGTGGCCGACAGATAGGGATTGTTGCAGTTGATGGTGGTGGTGTTGCTGAAATCGCCCGAGGGAGCGATGACGGCATTGGTGTGATCGGCCATGAAGCCGAACTCGGCATAGGGCTTGAAGAAGTCGGCCACGTCATAATGGCCGAAGAAGCCCGCCGTATAGCGCTCGTCGGGGCGCTGGTAATAGTTATAGGGGTTGGCGTTGAACAGCGCCACATTGCGCGTCAGGCCGCCGTTCGGCGCCACCTGATAACGGCCGCCCGAAACGAGGTTCAGCACCGCCGGGAAGGAGGTGGCGGAGCCGCTGCAGGTATAGCCGCCGGTCGAGAGCGCCGAGAGGCCGCAATTGCTGTAGTCGCGCGTGCTCTGGTCGACCGCGGAGATCTTGCGATAGCCGAAATAGGCGACGACATGGCCGCGATTATCGTCGAAGCCGGCACCCAGCTTGACGTTGGCGTCGATGGTGTGGCCGTTGGCCGAATTGCCCGACGGCGCCGAATAGCCGGCGGCGGCGTTCAGCTGCTGCGAATAGCGATCGCGATTGTCGTGCTGGTAGAGGCCATATTGCGTGTCGACGCCGAAGCCGGTGAAGTCGGTATCGAGGATGAAGTTGACGACGCCCGCGACCGCGTCCGAACCATAGACCGAAGAGGCGCCGCCGGTCAGCACGTCGACGCGCTTCACCAGCGCGGTGGGGATGAAGTTGAGGTCGGCGGTCGGCGAGGTGGGGTCGCCCGGCATCAGCCGGCGGCCGTTCACCAGCACCAGCGTGCGCTGGTCGCCGAGATTGCGGAGGTTGACGGTGGCGGTGCCGCTGGAGCCGTTCGACACGGCGCTGCCCTGCGAGGCGAAGGCCTGCGGCAGCGTGTTGATCAGATCCTCGATGCGGGTCGTGCCCTGCAGCTTGGCGGCCTGGCTGTTCAGCACCGTGACCGGGCTGGCCGAGGTGAGGTTGGGCTGCGGAATGCGCGAGCCGGTGACGACGATCGCGTTGTTGCCGGTCTGATCGCCGCCATTCACGCCTGCCGGGGTGATGCTGGCGCCCGGATCGGAGCCGGCTGGGGTTGCCGAGGAAGCCGGCGCCGTCTGGGCGAAGGCGGGCGCGCAGGTCAGCACGACACCGGCGATGAACGTCGTGCCCAGCAATCGCCTGGCGATTGACTTGCTAGTCATGAAAACTCGTCCCCTTCAGAGGCGGCCTTTAGGCGTCGCCCGCATTGCTCGGCTCCCGTGCCGAATAAGCGTTTCTAGGAACAGAAACTCCGTACCGGCAACTCGAGTGTGCTGCGGAGGACCTTTCGAGTTCACACCGTAGCAATTTTGCCACACGTCTGACGCACCAATGGCATAGATGTCGCAATATGATTTCGTTGGGATACCGATCGGCTTCCCGACTGTGTCGCGGGCTACCCAAATCGAGCGACACGCCGGATGGCCTCGTACCGCCCGCATCCGGCGCGGCCGTGCCCGCACCAGACTGATTCTGGCTCAAGCGGATGGGGCGAGGCGCCGGGCTCGCGCGGCTGTCAGGCTAGGTGCGCGGATGCCGTGCCGTGCTCGCGCTCGTGCGGTTTCGCGCGCGGGCGATCGCGCGACATTTGGGCCGACGCGCGTGCGCGAACCGGCGCCGGCAGGAGATGGCGCGCGCGCGGCCTCGTGAAAGGCGAAGCCGAAATCCGGCACGCGCACCTCATCCGATTAATGCAGAAGGAAATGGGCGCGGCAAGTCATGCCCGTGGCGCCTGCGGATAGCAAAACCTATTACAATCACGAACTTACCAAAAACCTCGTAATAACACCTAGAGAAATATCCTGTTGCCTGTTTGTGACAGAATAACTTAATGACTCTGACTGTTGTGATTCCCTAGCTTTACAGCCTCAACGACTCTGCTGCTCTTGAGTGCAGTCGCTTGTGCTGCGTTGGATCCCGGCGACCCTTCGCACAGCGCCTGGCGACCGCCGCTTTAAGAGGGGGGAACAGCATGCGTTTTTCGGAAAAAGTGACCCGCCTATTGGGGTCAACCGTGCTTCTGACGGCCTTGAGTGCCGGCACCGCCTGGGCGCAGGCGGAGGCGCCGCTCGCGCCCGAGGCGGCGGCGGACAATGCCGCCGCGCAACCGGGCGCGATCATCGTCACCGGTTCGCGTATCGCCCGCGCCGATCTCACCTCGGCCGCGCCCATCACGGTGGTGACCGCCCAGGATTTCGCGCTGCGCGGCGCGGTGAATGTCGAGACGGTGCTGAACAGCCTGCCGCAGGTTGTGTCCGGCACCACGGCCTTTTCCAACAATCCGGGCGATGGCGCGGTGACGCTGTCGCTGCGCAACCTCGGCGCCTCGCGGACGCTGGTGCTCCTCAATGGCCGGCGCTGGATGTTCTACGATACCGGCCAGATCGTCGATCTAAACACCATCCCCGCCTTCCTCATCGAAAGCGTGGAGACAACTACCGGCGGCGCCTCCGCCGTCTATGGATCGGATGCGGTCGCCGGCGTGGTGAACTTCAAGCTGCGCAAGTCGGTCAACGGCTTCGAGGTCGGCGGGCAATATGGCCTCACCGGCCGGGGCGATGGTCGCCGCTACGAGATCCACGGCGCCGTCGGCGGCGCCTTCGCCGAGGGACGGGGCCATGTGACGCTGTTCGGCGAATATTACCGGCGCGCCTCGGTATTCCAGGGCGATCGGGATTTTTCGAGAACCACGTTCACCGATGCCTTTGACGATCAGGGGCGCGGTTATTTCGCGCCGGGCGGTTCGCGCACCATACCCCAGGGCCGGTTCTTCACGCCCGACGGCGCCGGCACCAACTTCGCGGGGCTGGGCGCCATTTTCGACAAGCCGGGCGATCCGTCACGCCCATTCAACAAAGCCACCGACTCCTATAATTATGCGCCCGTCAACTTTCTGATGTTGCCGCAGGAGCGCTGGCTGATTGGCGGCTATGCCGACTATCAGCTGAATGACGGGGCGACCGTCTATGGCGAATTCTCCTACGTCAACAACCAGGTCGCCGCCGCGCTTGCGCCCACGCCGGTTACCGGCGCCTTTGTGTTCGATGTCGCGAAGGCGAACACCGTCCTTGCCGCCGCGGACCAGCTTGCGGTCGAGACGATCGCCGCGCGTCAATTGGCGAATGGCGGGGTCAGCGCCGGCCAGGTCAAGTTGAACATCGGGCGTCGCATCGTCGAGACGGGGCTGCGCAAGAGCCTGGACGAGCGCAACGCCTATCGCCTGCTGGCGGGCATTCGCGGCGATCTGACCGATCGGCTGCACTATGATGCCTATTACAGCTTCGCACGCACCCGCAACGCCAACATGCAGGAGGGCAATATCAGCCACAAAGCCTTCCAGGCCGCGCTGCTCGATGGATCGATGAATATTTTCGGGCCCGGCACGATCAGCAAGGACTCGCTCGAGAAGATCAGCATCCTCGCCCAGAACCAGACCATGTCGCAGCTTCAGGTGGCGACGGCGACGGTCAGCGGCGAATTGTTCGGCCTCGGCCTCGGCGCCGCCCCGATCGGCTTCGCCGCCGGCGTGGAGCGCCGCAGCGTGAGCAGCCGCTTCATCCCCGATACCGCGCTCTCGTCGGGCGATGTGCTCGGCTTCAACGCGGGCAAACCGACCGAGGGCGGCTATGACGTGACCGAGGGCTTCACCGAATTGAACATCCCGGTCGTCGCGGATCAGCCCCTGCTCAAGCTCGTGGAGCTGCACGGCGCCGCCCGCTATTCAACCTATTCGGTCAAAGGCATCGGCGCGGTCTGGACCTATGCGGGCGATTTCAAATGGTCCCCGGTCGAGAATTTTACGGTGCGCGGCCAATTTCAGCGCGCCATCCGCGCGCCCAATGTCGAGAATCTCTACGGCGGCGTGGGCGATGACAATCCGAGCCTGACCGATCCGTGCGCCACCGCCGCCGCCCTGGCGCCCGGCAAGCTCCGCGATGTCTGTATCGCCACCGGGGTGCCGGCGGCGTCGCTCGGCCAGCCGACGGTGCAGCCTAATGTGCAGATTCCTGCCACGACCGGGGGCAATCCGAATCTTTCGGCGGAAACTTCCACCAGCTACACGATCGGCGGCATTTTCTCGCCGCGCGCCGTGCCCGGCTTTCATGTGACGGCCGATTATTACGCGATCGAGGTGAAGGACGCGATCGCCGACTTTGGCGGCGGCGCGGGCAATGTCTTCGCCCAATGCTATCTGGTCATCCAGGATGCGGGCAGCCCCTATTGTCGCGCGATCCATCGCAATCCACGCACCGGATCGCTCGACGGCAGCCTCGGCCCGGACGGCACGGTGTATGTTCTGGACACGAGGAAGGCCAATATCGGCTCCTTCGTCGTCCGGGGCGTCGATGTTCAGGCGGACTACGGCCGCGCGCTGAACTTCAGCCTTACCGGCGCCGGCCAGTCGAAGATCAGCGCCACCTTCGCCGGGAGCTGGACGACCAAGCTGGAAGCCTATTTCGGCCCCGGCACCACCCGGCTGAACTGCGCGGGCAAGTTCGGCGCGCTGTGCAAGGCGGCCTTACCCACCGGCCAGCCGCAATCCACTTTCAAGAGCACGATGCGGATCAGCTATAGCGACGGGCCGGTGCTGCTCAGCACCGCCTGGCGCCATCTGAGCCAGGTGCGCGACGACGATCCCGCCAACACCTATGTCGTCGAGCGGGTCGGCGCGGTGGACTATTTCGATCTCGCGCTGATGTACAAGCTGCGCGAGGGCACGAACATCACGCTCGGCGTCAACAATCTGCTGGACCGGACGCCGCCGATCATGGGCGACAATCAGGAACAGTCCAACACCTATCCGAGCGTGTACGATGCGCTCGGGCGCGATTTCTTCGTCGCGCTGAATTTCCGCTTCTGATCCCGGGCAGCGGGGCGGCGCCGGTGCCGCCCCGCCGCGTCGGCTAGGCGCCGACGCGCATCGCCAGCGCGCCATCGCCTTCGTCGACCGTCACCACCGTCCCGTCCGGCACTTCGCCCTGAAGGATGCGCTCGGCCAGCGGATCCTGAAGATAGCGCTGCACCGCCCGCTTGAGCGGCCGCGCGCCATAGACGGGATCATAGCCGACCCGGCCCAGCCAGGCGCGCGCGGCGTCGCTGAGGCTCAGCGCGATCTTGCGATCCTTGAGCAGCTTCTGGATGCGCGCCACCTGGATATCCACGATTGGCCCCATATGCTGCGCGCCGAGCCGGTGGAACAGGATGATGTCGTCCAGCCGGTTGAGGAATTCCGGCCGGAAATGGCCGCGCACCACCTCCATCACCTGCGCCTCGGCCGCCGCCGCCGGCTGGTCGTCGGCCAGCGCGGTCAGGAAGGTCGAACCGAGGTTCGAGGTGAGGATGATGATCGTGTTGGTGAAGTCCACCGTGCGGCCCTGGCCGTCGGTCAGCCGGCCATCGTCCAGCACCTGGAGGAGGATGTTGAACACGTCGCCGTGCGCCTTCTCCACCTCGTCGAACAGGATCACCTGATAGGGCCGCCGCCGCACCGCCTCGGTGAGCACGCCGCCCTCCTCATAGCCGACATAGCCCGGCGGCGCGCCGATCAGCCGCGCCACCGAATGCTTCTCCATGAACTCCGACATGTCGATGCGGACCATCGCCTGATCGTCGTCGAACAGGAAGCCGGCCAGCGCGCGCGCCAGCTCGGTCTTGCCGACGCCGGTCGGGCCGAGGAAGAGGAAGGAGCCGAGCGGGCGGTTAGGATCCTGCAGCCCGGCGCGCGCGCGCCGCACGGCGCGGGATACCGCCGCCACCGCATCGGCCTGGCCGATCACGCGGCGGCCGAGCATCGCCTCCATGCGCAGCAGCTTGTCGCGCTCGCCCTCCAGCATCCGGTCGACAGGAATGCCCGTCCAGCGGCTGACGACGGCGGCGATATCCTCGCCGGTCACCTCCTCGCGCAGCATCGCCCCCGCGCTCGCGGCCTGGGCCTCGCTCAGCTGCTTTTCCAGGGCGGGGATGACGCCATAGGACAATTCGCCGGCGCGGCCGAGATCGCCGCCGCGCTGCGCCTGGTCGAGCGCGATCCGCGCCTCGTCGAGCTGGGCCTTGAGCTTGGCCTCGCCCGCGATCTTCTCCTTCTCGGCCTGCCAGCGCGTGGTCAGCGCGTCGCTTTCCTCCTCCAGCCGGGCGAGGTCGTAATCGAGCGCGGCGAGCCGGTCCTGCGAGGCCTTGTCGCTTTCCTTGCGCAGCGCCTCCCGCTCGATCTTGAGCTGGATGATGCGGCGATCCAGCGCCTCGATCTCCTCGGGCTTGCTCTCCACCTCCATGCGCAGCCGCGAGGCGGCCTCGTCCATCAGGTCGATCGCCTTGTCGGGCAAGAAACGATCGGTGATGTAGCGGTTGGACAAAGTGGCGGCGGCGACGATCGCGCCGTCGGTGATCCGCACGCCATGGTGCAGCTCATATTTCTCCTTGAGCCCGCGCAGGATGGAGATCGTATCCTCGACGCTGGGCTCGCCCACGAAGACGGGCTGGAACCGCCGCTGGAGCGCCGGATCCTTCTCGACATATTTGCGATATTCATCGAGCGTGGTGGCGCCGATGCAATGCAGCTCGCCACGGGCCAGCGCGGGCTTGAGCAGATTGCCCGCGTCCATCGCGCCTTCGGATTTGCCGGCGCCGATCAGCGTGTGCATCTCGTCGATGAACAGCACCACCGCGCCGTTCGCGCTCTTCACCTCGTCCAGCACGCCCTTGAGGCGCTCCTCGAACTCGCCGCGATATTTGGCGCCGGCGATCAGCGCGCCCATGTCGAGCGCCATCAGCGTCCGGTCCTTGAGCGTGTCGGGCACGTCGCCATTGGCGATGCGCAGCGCCAGCCCTTCGGCGATCGCCGTCTTGCCGACGCCTGGGTCGCCGATCAGCACGGGATTATTCTTGGTCCGGCGCGCCAGGATCTGAATGGTGCGGCGGATCTCCTCGTCGCGGCCGATCACCGGATCGAGCTTGCCCGCGCGCGCCGCCTCGGTGAGATCGCGCGCGAATTTCTTCAGCGCGTCATACCGGTCCTCGGCGGAGGCGGTATCGGCGGTGCGCCCGCCGCGCAGCTCGGCGATGGCGCTGTTCAGCGCCTCGGCGGTGACACCGGCGGAGGCCAGCGCGCGCCCGGCGGCGGTGGTGGTGGCGAGCGCGAGCGCGAGCAGCAGCCGCTCGACGGTGACGAAGCTGTCTCCCGCCTTCTTCGCGATCTGCTCGGCCTGGTCGAGCACGCGCACCAGATCATTGTCGATCCCCGGCGGCTGCTGCGCGCCTCCGCCCGACACCTGCGGGATGCGCGCGAGCGCGGCATCGGTATCGCGCAGCGCGATCTGGGCGGTGCCGCCGGCGCGCGCGATCAGCCCGCTCGCCATGCCCTGCTCGTCCTCGAGCAGCGCCTTGAGCAGATGCTCGGGCGCGATGCGCTGATGGTTCAGCCGGATCGCGACCGTCTGCGCGGCCTGCAGAAAGCCCTTCGCGCGATCGGTGAATTGTTCCAGATTCATGGGTCTCCCCTCGATGTTCGGGCCTCATATGGTGTGGCCCAAATGCAACACAAGAGGTCAGGCACCGTGCCCGCGCGGTGCCATGATCGTCCTCACGACGCCGGCTCCAGCCGCTCCAGCCGCGCCAGCACGAGATCGATCTTCTCGTGCAGCCGCATGATCTCCAGCTCGGCGCGGAGATTGACCTCGTAATCATGGCTGGCGGCGACCCGATCGCGGTCGGACTGGCGGTTCTGGCTCATCATGATGATCGGCGCCTGGATTGCGGCGATCAGCGACATCATCAGGTTGAGGAAGATATAGGGATAGGGATCGAAGGCCCGGTTCCAATGCGCCAGCACGCCGCTGTTGAGCACCATCCAGCCGAGCAGCGCGACGAGAAAGCCGATAATGAAGCTCCACGATCCGCCGATCGCCGCGACCCGATCCGAAAGCCGGTCGGCAAAGCCCAGCTCGGCGGCCTCCAGATCGCTCGCGTCGCGGCTGATCGGGCGGCGTTCCTCCAGGCTCGTCAGAACCTTGCGTTCTTCCGGTTCGAGCGCGTGCGGTTCCTTGTGAAGATAGCGCAGCGCCAGCTCGGGCAAATCGGGGCGCTTGGGCATAAGGACACTCCGGCTTGGGTACGGATCTCGAGGCTTGCCTAACCCGCGCCGCTTCGCCAAGCCTAATGCGATCGTTCCGCGTCTCCCTTCTTCATCGGAGCCCTTCTGATGCGCCTGCGCGCCCTCGGCCTGCTTCTCGCCGCGACCGTGATGTCCCCGCTTGCCGCGGCGGCGCCGCTGCCAAAGCCCGCGCCGCTCGCCGCCATCGCCGCCCAGGCGCGCATCCCCTTCGAGCAATTCACCCTCGCCAACGGCCTGCGCGTGATCGTCTCGACCGATCGCAGCGTGCCGGTGGTGGCGACGTCGATCTGGTACCATGTCGGCTCCAAGGACGAGCCCGCCGGTAAGACCGGCTTCGCCCATCTGTTCGAGCATCTGATGTTCTACGGCTCCGAAAATGTGCCGGGCGGCATCTTCCCGCATCTCGAGGCGATGGGCGCGACCGACTGGAACGGCACCACCTGGTATGATCGCACCAATTATTTCGAGACGGTGCCGACCCCGGCGCTGGAGCGGGTGCTGTTTCTGGAAAGCGATCGCATGGGCCATCTGCTCGGCGCGGTCAGCCAGCAGACGCTGGATCGCCAGCGCGGCGTGGTGATGAACGAGAAGCGCCAGGGCGACAACGCGCCCTATGGCCTGGTGCAATATGCCGAGGCGGACGCGCTCTTCCCGGCGGATCATCCCTATCATCACAGCACGATCGGCTCGATGGACGATCTCGGCCATGCCAGCCTTGAGGATGTGCGCGGCTGGTTCCGCAGCCATTATGGCCCGAACAATGCGGTGCTGGTGCTGGCGGGCGATATCGACGCGCCGACCGCGCGGCGGCTCGCGCAGAAATATTTCGGCGACATTCCGCGCGGGCCCGATCCCGCGCCGGTGCCCGTCTCGGTGCCCAGCCTGCCCGCGCCGCGCGCCGAGACGCTGTACGATCAGGTGGCGACGACGCGCCTCTATCGCGAATGGGTGGTGCCGGGCTGGGCGGCGCCGGATACGGTGCCGCTCGATCTGTTCGGCAGCGTGTTGGGCGGCCTCGCCAGCTCGCGCTTCGACGATCAGCTCGTCCGCCGCGACAAGCTCGCCGTCGGCGCCAGCGCTTCGCTGGAAAGCCAGGAGAAGGTGGGCATTTTCCGCATCCAGGTCGATCTCGCGCCGGGCGCCGACGCTTCGGTCGTGAACCGCCGGATCGATGCCATCCTCGCCGATCTGATCGCCAAGGGCCCCAGCCAGGACGAACTCGCCCGCGCCGTGACGCGCGAGGTCTCGTCGCGCCTGTTCGCGCTGGAATCGGTCGGCGGCTTTTCGGGCCGCGCGGTCACGCTGGCGCAGGGCGCGGTGTTCGCGGGGGATCCGGGCTTCTACGCGCGCCAGCTCCAGGCCTATGCGGCGGCGACGCCGGAGAGCGTGCGCGCGGCGGCGGCGCGCTGGCTCACCCGGCCGGCCTATGCGCTCACCGTCGCGCCCGGGCCGCGCCCGCCGGCGGAGCAGGCCAAGGCGACGCAGGACGATGCCGACAAGCCGGGCGCGGCGGCGGCGGCCGCCCAGCCGGCGGCGAGCGGCGCCGCGCCGGCGGCCAAGCCGGCCCGGCCGCTGCCGGCGGTGGGCGATATCGTCGCGCTGACCTATCCCACCATCCAGCGCGCGCGCCTGTCCAACGGCATCCCGATCGTCTTCGCCCAGCGCGGGCCGCTGCCGCTGACGCGCGTGGTGCTGAGCTTCGATGCCGGCCATGCCGCCGATCCGCGCGCCGCGCTGGGCACGGACGCGCTGATGCTCAACCTGCTCGATCAGGGCACGACCACGCGCAGCGCGGGCGATCTCGCCGCCGACGAGGAGCGCTACGGCATCTCGATCGACAGCGGCGCCTCGATGGACCGCAGCCTGATCACGCTCGCGGGGCTCAGCGCCAATCTCGCGGGCGGGCTCGATCTGCTCGCCGATGTCACGCTCAACCCCAGCTTCGCCGATCTGGAGCGCGTGCGCGTTCAGCAGCTTACCGGCATCAAGGCCGAGCTGGCGGATCCCAGCGGCCTGGCCAGCCGCACCCTGCCGGGCCTGATCTATGGCGACACGGCCTATGGCGTGCCGCCGAGCGGATCGGGCGATCCGGCGGCGGTGGCAAAGCTCGGCAAGGCCGATCTCGAAGCCTTCAAGGCGCGCTGGGTGCGGCCCGACAAGGCGACCATCTTCGTCGTCAGCGATCGTCCGCTGGCCGAGGTGCAGCCGCTGCTCGAGACCCGCTTCGGCGGCTGGCGCGCGGCGGCGGCACCGGCCGGCGCCAAGGATCTGTCGCGCCCGGTGCCCGCGCCGCGCAACCGCATCGTGCTGCTCGACCGGCCGGGCTCGCCCCAATCGGTGATCGTCGCCGGGCAGGTGCTGGCGCAGGACGGCACCGACGAACTGCTCGCGCTGCGCGCCGCCAACGAGGCGCTGGGCGGCAGCATCACCTCGCGGCTCAGCACTGATCTGCGCGAGACGCGCAACTGGTCCTATGGCGTGGCGAGCGGGATTAGCGACTATGTCGGGCGCGTGCCGTTCAAGCTGGTCGCCCCGGTGCAGACCGACAAGACCGGCCCCGCGCTCAAGGCCGCGCTTGACGATATGACCGCGCTGCTCGGCAGCGCGCCGATCACCGAGGACGAGCGCGAAAAGGTGGTGGCGAGCAATGTGCGCGCGCTCCCCGGCGCGCTCGCCACCGCCGGGGATATCCTGGCGGCGATGCAGAAGAACGATCGGCTGAAGCGGCCGGACGATTATTATGTCCATCTCGCCGGCCGCTACCGCGCGCTGACCGCCGCCGAGATGCAGGCGGCGCTGAAGGGCGCGCTGCGGCCGGGCGAGCTGCTCTGGCTGGTGGTGGGCGATGCCGCCACGGTACGCCCGCAGCTCGAGGCATTGGGGCTGCCGGTCGAAACGGCGACGCCCACCGCGCGTTGAGAGTATAGGATAAGGAGTTGAGCGGCATGGCGCAGATCGATGGCCAATGGGATTGCGAAGTGGATTCGCCGATGGGCAAGCAGCAGAGCCTGCTGACGCTCACCGCGTCCGGCACGGGCTTTGCGGGCGTGGCGAGCGGGCCGCTCGGCTCGGTCGAGATCACCAATGGCCAGGTGCTGGGCGATCAGCTCAGCTTCAAGATGGCGATCACTTTGCCGATGCCGATGACGCTGGATTGCGAGGCGCGGCTGATCGGCGATGATCGGATCGAGGGCACAGTGGATACGGGCGCCTTTGGGCGCTTCCCGCTCCGCGCGACGCGGCGCGGCTGAGCGGCGCTCCCCGGCCCAGCCGGGGGGCGCTCAGCGCCGGACGCGGGTGACGTGGCCCATCTTGCGGCCGGGCCGGATGGTCTTGCCGTAGAGATGGAGATGCGCGTCGCCCTCGGCGAGGATCGCGTCCCAGGCGAGCGCCTGGTCGCCGATCAGATTGTCCATCGTCACGCCGGCGCCGGTGAGCGCGGTGCTGCCCAGCGGCAGGCCGCAAATGGCGCGGATATGGTTCTCGAACTGCGAAACCACCGCGCCTTCGATCGTCCAATGGCCGCTATTGTGCACGCGCGGCGCCATTTCGTTGAAGATCGGACCATCGGCGCCGGCGAAGAATTCCACCGCGAGCACGCCGCAATAATCGAGCGCGTCGGCCATTCGGCGGACATGGCCGATCGCCGCCTCCGCCTGGGCCGCGACGATGCCGCCGGGCGGCACCTCGGACCGGGCGAGAATCCCGTCCTCGTGGCGGTTGGTGGGGGGCGGCCAGGCGGCGCTGGCGCCATCCGGACCACGTGCCAGGATCACCGAGAATTCCGCCTCGAACCGCACCAGCCCTTCCAGCACCGCCGGCTGGCCGTCGATCGCCGCCCAGGCCGCGTCCGCATCCGCCGGGCTGGCGAGCCGGGCCTGGCCCTTGCCATCATAGCCGAAGCGCCGCGTCTTGAGGATGGCGGGGGCGCCGATCGCGGCAAGCGCCGCGTCCAGCTCGGCCCGGCTGTCCACCGGCCGCCAGGGCGCGGTGGCGAGGCCCTGTTCGGCGGCGAAGCGCTTCTCCTGCGCGCGGTCCTGCGCGATTTCCAGCGCCCGCACCGGCGGCCGCAGCCGGGGCAGGGCGGCGAGCGCATTGGCCGGCAGATTCTCGAACTCATAGGTGACGACCGCGCACTGGGCGGCGAACCGCGCGAGCGCCTCGGCATCGTCATAGCCGCCGCGCGTCCACCAGGCGGCGACTTCGGCGGCCGGGCCGCTCGCCTCGGGCGCATAGATATGGCTGCGGAAGCCGAGCTGGGCGGCGGCGATCGCCAGCATCCGGCCGAGCTGGCCGCCGCCGACGATGCCGATGGTGGAGCCCGGCGGAACGCTCATTCGGGCGTTTCGGCGACCTCGGCGGTCTGCCGCGCGCGCCAGGCCGCGAGCCGTTCCGCCAGCGCCGGTTCGGTGCCGGCGAGGATGGCGGCGGCGAGCAGCGCGGCGTTGATCGCCCCCGCCTTGCCGATCGCCAGCGTGCCGACCGGAATGCCCGCCGGCATCTGCACGATCGACAAGAGGCTATCCATGCCCTTCAGCGCCTTGGATTCCACCGGCACGCCCAGCACCGGCAGCGGGGTCATCGCGGCGGCCATGCCGGGCAGATGCGCGGCGCCGCCCGCGCCGGCGATGATCACGCGCAGCCCGCGTCCCTCGGCGGTGGCGGCATAGTCATAGAGACGCTGTGGCGTGCGGTGGGCGGAGACGACCCGCGCCTCGTGCGGCACGCCGAGCGTCGTCAGCGTCTCGGCGGCGTGGCGCATCGTTTCCCAGTCGGAACGGCTACCCATGATCAGCCCGACACGCGGCTGGTCCGTCATCATCTCTCGTCCTGCCGCGGCGGGAAAGCGGCGGCTTAGCGGCCGGCGCGGGGCGTGGCAATCGGCCTTTTGCGCCCAGCGCGCGGTGCTTAGCCTAGCGTTCGCTCAGATAATAGCGGTCGGTGGGGGTGAGCGCGTCGGTCAGCTCATAGACGAGCGGCTGGCCCGTCGGGATCTCGAGGCCGGCGATCTCCGCGTCGGAAATGCCCGAAAGATGCTTCACCAGCGCGCGCAGCGAATTGCCATGGGCGGAGATGATCACCCGCTCGCCCGCGCGCAGCGCCGGCGCGATCTCGGCTTCCCAATAGGGCAGCACCCGCGCGATCGTATCCTTCAGGCTCTCGGTGGCGGGAATGGCGATGCCGGCATAGCGCCGATCCTGGCCGAGATCGAAGGGGCTGCCGGCCTCCAGCGGGGGCGGGGGCACGTCGAAGCTGCGCCGCCAGACATGGACCTGCTCGGCGCCGTGGCGGGCCGCCGTCTCCGCCTTGTCGAGCCCGGTCAGCCCGCCATAATGGCGCTCGTTCAGGCGCCAATCCTTGGTCACGGGCAGCCACAGCCGGCCCATCGCCTCGAGCGCGAGATTGAGCGTCTTGATCGCGCGGGTCTGCACGCTGGTGAAGCAGCGATCGAAATCCAGCCCTTTCTCGGCCATCAGCGCGCCGGCGGCCTGGGCTTCGGCGACGCCCTGTTCGGTGAGGTTGACATCCCACCAGCCGGTGAAGCGGTTTTCGAGATTCCAGGCGGACTGGCCGTGGCGGATCAGCACGAGGCGCGGCATAGATTCTCCCTGAATGGCGTGCGCCCCGCTTAGCGGGGGCTTGTCGTGGCGTCATCCCCGGCGCATCTCGGCGGCGGCAAAAACAGGAGACGTGCATGGCGATGGAGAAGCAGCCGGTCCGCTATCAACTGGACGGGCTCTGGTTCGAAGCGCTGGCCGTGTGGGATCCGGCGCAGGACGGCCCGCGCCCGGGCGTGCTGATCGCGCCGACCTTCATGGACCGGTCCGCCTTCGAGGAGGACAAGGCCGAAAAGCTGGCGGCGCTCGGCTATGTCGGCTTCGCGATGGACCTGTACGGCGTCGAGGTGCAGCCGCAAAGCTTCGAGCAGGCCGGCGAGGCGATGAAGGTGGTCAACGAGGATCGCGTGCTGCTCGCCCGCCGCATGACGGCCGCGCTCGATCAGCTGGCCGCGCTGCCGGTGGTCGCGCCCGATCGGCTGGCGGCGATCGGCTTCTGCCTGGGCGGCAAGGCGGTGCTCGATCTCGCCCGGACGGGGCGGGCGCTGCGCGGTGTCGCCAGCCTGCACGGCATCTTCGATCCGCCGCCCCAGCCGGTGGCGGCCACCATCGCGGCCAAGGTGCTGGCGCTGCACGGCTGGGACGATAATCTGGCGCCGCCCGAGGCGGTCGTCGCGCTGGCCCGCGAACTGACCGAGAAGCAGGCCGAGTGGGAGTTGGTCGCCTATGGCCATACCGGTCACGGCTTCACCAACTATAACCGGCCCGACATGTACCGCGCGCTGGCCGATACCCGCGCCTGGGCGCGTCTGACCGACTATCTGGCGGAACTCTTCGCCTGATCGGGCCGCGGGCGTGGCGATGGCGCTTGCCACCGCCGCGCCAGCCGCTATCGGCCTGTCATGGCTGAGGAGCTTCTCGACCTGCCCGCCGCCGGCCGGTTCGCCGCGGGCGCGCACCGCTTCCCGATCCGCGTCTATTTTGAGGACACGGATCTGTCGGGCGTCGTCTATCACGCCAACTATCTGCGATTTATGGAGCGCGCGCGATCCGACATGCTGGCGGCGGCGGGGATTGACCAGCATCAGGCCTGGGCGGCGGGGGCGGGGGTGTTCGCCATCACCGATCTCGCCATCCGCTATCGCCGGCCGGCGCGGCTCCAGGATGCGCTGCTGGTGGAGAGCCGGGTGACGGCGGCGCGCGGCGCATCCTGTGCCATTCATCAGAGAGTCATGCGCGGCGAGGAGTTACTTGCCGACGCGGACGTGACTGCGGCCTTTCTGTCACCCGATGGCAGGCCGCGTCGCCAACCCGCGGCCTGGGTCGCGGCCTTTCGGCGTCTGCAAGGGGAATTTGCCTGATCATGACACCCGTTCTCGCCACCGACGCCGCCACCATGTCGCCGGTCGCCCTGTTCCTGCAGGCCGACATTGTGGTGAAGATCGTGATGATCGGCCTGATCGCCGCCTCGGTCTGGACCTGGTCGATCATCCTCGTCCATGGCGGCCGGCTGCGCCGCATCCAGAGCCGCAGCAAGACCTTCGAGAAGGACTTCAAGGCCGCGGAGGATATCGACAATTTCTACACCGCCCACCGCCAGTCCGATCTCCCGATCGCGAAGGTGCTGGGCGCGGGCGTGGGCGAGTGGCGGCGCTCCACCTCGGGGCGCACGATCGATCGCGAGGGCACGCGCTCGCGGCTCGCGGCGGCCATGGCCACCGCCGCCGGCGCCGAGATCGACAGGCTTTCGGATCGGCTGAACATCCTCGCCACGGTCGGCTCGGTGGCGCCCTTTGTGGGGCTGTTCGGCACGGTGTGGGGCATCATGCGCGCCTTCACCAACATCGCCGCGCAGCAGAACACGTCCCTCGGCGTGGTCGCGCCGGGCATTGCCGAGGCGCTGTTCGCCACCGCGCTCGGCCTGTTCGCCGCCATTCCCGCCGTGATCGCCTATAACCGGCT
Source organism: Sphingomonas morindae (assembly GCF_023822065.1). Lineage (NCBI taxonomy): Bacteria > Pseudomonadati > Pseudomonadota > Alphaproteobacteria > Sphingomonadales > Sphingomonadaceae > Sphingomonas > Sphingomonas morindae. The sequence continues at coordinate 453,873 of NZ_CP084930.1, read as the reverse complement.
GACGCATGGCGTGAACCGGATCGAGGCGCGGCTGCACCGCTTCGCCGATGCCTTTCACGGCACGCTGAGCCGCGAACTGGAGACGGACTGATCATGGCGATGGGGCCGCTGCCTTCCTCCGGTCGCGGGCGCGGACGCGCGCCGATGGCCGAGATCAACGTCACGCCGCTGGTGGACGTGATGCTGGTGCTGCTGATCATCTTCATGATCACCGCGCCGCTGCTGATGACCGGCGTGCCCGTGAACCTGCCGGACAGCCGCGCCAAGGCGCTGGAGCAGCCGAAAAAGCCGGTGCAGATCGCGATCGACGCGCAGGGCCGCGTCTATGTCGACGATGCGGCGGTGGATGACGCCCAGCTCGCCGCCCGGCTGGAGCAGATCGCCCAGCAAAGCGCGGGCGCCGATCCCACCCAGATCTTCCTGCGCGCCGACCGAGCCATCGATTATGGCAAGGTCATGCAGGTGATGGGCGAGCTTAACCGCGCCGGCCTCAACAAGGTCGCGCTGGTCTCGACGCCGGCCGCCGAGTGAACGGATAGGGCGATGGATCGCGCCGAGAAACAGGGGCTGGTCGTTGCCGCCGTCGCGCACGGCCTGCTGTTCGCCGCGCTGTCGCTCGGCCTGTTCTCGGCGCGCGTCCCCAAGCCGCCCGTGGCCGATGCGATGGAGGTGACGCTGGCCGACACGGTGGGGCTGCGCTCGGCCGCCCCGCAGGCGTCGCCGAGCCCGCCCAAGGCCTCCGAAGCGCCCGAACAGGGCAAGCCCGAGGAGGAGGCGCCGCCGCCGCCCGCGCCCGAGCCCGCGCCGCCGCCGCCCAGGCCGACCCCGCCGCCGCCCAAGCCGGCGCCGCCCAAGCCCGCGCCCAAGCCGGTGCCACCCAAGCCCGCGCCGCCCAAGCCCGCGCCGCCCAAGCCCGCGCCGGAAAAGCCGATCGAGAAGCGCGAGCCCAAGCCCGTGCCGCCCAAGCCCGTGCCGGCGCCGCCCAAGCCGGAAAAGGCGAAGCCCGAAAAGGCCAAGCCCGATACCGCCAAGCCCGTGCCGGAAAAGCCCGCCAAGCCCGCCCCCAGCAAGGCCGCGCCCGCCAAGGCGAGCGCCAAGCCGGAGGGGCTGCCTTCGGACTTCCTCAAGGATCTTCCCAAGGATCCGGGCCGGGGCAAGAGCGCCGGCAGCGCCCGGCCCAAGGGGTCGCGGCTCGGCCCCGATTTCCTCAAGGGGCTGGGCAGCGACAAGAATGCCACGAGCGACAAGCCGCGCGCCTCGGCGGTCTCGGCGCGGTCCATGGCCGGGCTGGCGGGGCTGATCGCCGCGCAGGTCAAGCCCTGCTACAGCCCGCCCGCGGGCGGCGCGAGCGCGGCCTCGATCGTCACCACCTTGCGTCTGCGCTTCAAGCCCGACGGATCGGTGGCGAGCCCGCCCCAGATCGTCGACCAGGCGGGTGTGTCCGGCGCCAATCAGGCCTATGCCCGTCAGATGGGCGACGCCGCCAAGCGCGCGGTGCTGCGCTGCGCGCCGCTCAAACTGCCCGCCGACCTGTATCAGGGTGGTTGGGAAGATATCGAATTTGTGTTCCGCCCGGACTCCATGGGTTGAGGATGAGGATTATGACGACGCCCTTCGCCGCACGCCGCCGCTTCCGCCTCCGCCTGTCCGCCTGGCCGCTCGCCGCGCTTCCGCTCGCGCTGGCGGCGGCGACGCCGGGCGCGGCGCAGATCCGCGTCGATATCACCGGCGGTATCTCGGCGCCGATGCCGATCGCCATCCCGGCGATGCCGACGCCGCAGGCCGCCGCCACCCCCGCCGGGCAAACCGATGCGCTGGGCCGCCAGGTGGCCGATATCGTGACCAACGATCTCAAGGGATCGGGCCTGTTCAAGCCGCTCGGGCCGGGCCAGCTCCAGCCGGTCGCCTATCCCCAGGTCACCGCGCCCGCCTATGATTTCTGGACGAACACGGGCGCGCAGGCGCTGGTCCAGGGCTTTGTCCAGGCCAATGGCGACGGCACGCTGACGGTGGGCTGCTATCTCTACGATGTCTTTGCCAAGAGCGAGCTGACGCGGCAGGGCTTTGTCGTCTCGCCGCAGAATTGGCGCCGCGCCGCGCACAAATGCGCCGACACCGTCTATACCCGGCTGACCGGCGAGGGCCCCTATTTCGACAGCCGCGTCGTCTATGTCTCGGAGACGGGGCCGAAGAACAGGCGCGTCAAGCGGCTGGCGATCATGGACCAGGACGGCGCCAACCACCGTTTCCTCACCAACGGCCAGTCGATCGTGCTGACGCCGCGCTTCGCGCCCAACCAGCAGTCGATCGTCTTCATGTCCTATGAGAATAACCGGCCGCGCATCTATACCTACGATATCGGCTCGGGCCGCACGCGGCTGGTGGTGGATCGCGCCGCGCTCACCTTCGCGCCGCGCTATTCGCCCGATGGCCGCTACATCGTCTTCTCCATGTCGAGCGCGGGCAACGCCAATATCTATCGCGTCCCGGCCGGAGGCGGCACGCCGCAGCAGCTCACCTCGGCGCCGGGCATCGATACCGCGCCCAGCTATTCGCCCGACGGTTCCAAGATCGTGTTCGAGAGCGACCGGTCCGGCGGCCAGCAAATCTATGTGATGAACGCGGACGGCTCCAACCAGCACCGGATCAGCTTTGGCGGCGGCCGCTACGCCACGCCGGTGTGGAGCCCGCGCGGCGATCTCATCGCCTTCACCAAGGTCGGACGCTTCAATATCGGCGTGATGGCGCCGGACGGCTCGGGCGAGAAGATCCTCACCCATGGCTGGCAGGACGAGGGGCCGAGCTGGTCGCCCAATGGCCGCGTCATCATGTTCTTCCGCACCGCCCAGGGCTCGGGCCGGGCCGATCTCTCCTCGGTGGATCTTACGGGGGTGAACGAGCGGAAAATTCCTACCCCGCTTGACGGGTCCGATCCGAGCTGGTCGCCTTTGTTGCCCTGATCGCGTTCCGTCGTTACCCCCGGTCCCGTCCAGGGTCCGCACTTCACTTCGCACCCAATGAGGGAGAACGCCATGAAGATCGCTCGCTCCGCCTCGCTCCTCACCATCGCCGCCGCGCTCGCCGTGGCCGGCTGCGCCAAGAAGAAGCCGGCGGAGCTGCCGCCGCCCCCGCCGCCGGCGCCGTCGGCGTCCGACAATGGCGCGGGCTCCGGCGCCGGCACCGGCGTCGGCACGGGCGTGCTGCCGGGCAGCCGCGCCGAATTCCTCCAGCAGGCGGGCACCGACACGGTGCATTTCGGCACCGACAGCTCGGATGTCGACAGCGAGGCGCAGGGCATCCTCGCCGCGCAGGCGCGCTGGCTGGTGGCGCATCCTTCGGTGCGCGTGACGCTGGAAGGCCATTGCGACGAGCGCGGCACGCGCGAATATAACCTCGCGCTGGGCGAGCGCCGCGCCAATTCGGCGAAGAACGCGCTGGTCGCGGCGGGCGTCTCGGCCGATCGCATCAATGTCATCAGCTATGGCAAGGAGCGGCCGGTGGCGACCGGCTCCGACGAGGCGAGCTGGGCGCAGAACCGCCGCGCCGTCACCGTCGTCCCGCAATAAGCGACGCGCGCCGCGCTCCTGAAGGGGCGCGGCGCTAGTGCGGCAATGTTCCTATGTCATAGGGCAGGCGCGGCCCGGGCTTGACGGCGCCCGCCGCGGGCACGGGCGCCGGGCCGGCCTGCGCCGCTCCGGATCCGGCTTCCGGCTGCGATTGGGTTTGCCCCTGGGCCTCTGCCCGGCTCTGCTCCACCAGCGCGAACAGCGACAGGAAGGGCTGCTCCAGCGCCGCCAGCGCATTGGGCGCAAAGGATGCGAGCATGCCCGGCGCCAGCGCGGCCGCCTGCGCCGCAATCGGTGCCGCCGCCGCGCAAAAGCTGGGCTTCGCGGCCGGCAGCGCGAAATAATTGTAGAGCCGCGTCATGAAGCCATCGTAAGCGGCGCCGCCGCCATGGTTGCGCATCGCCGCGGCATTGGCCGCGCGCAGCGGTGCCTTCTGCACGGCGAGCAGGCGGTTATAATCCGCGACCAGGGCGGGGGCGCGGCAGCTGAGCGCCGCCACGTTGAGCGCGGCCCGCACATGCCATTGCGCCTCCACCGGATCGAGCCCGCTATTGATGGTGGCGTAGCGCCCGTCCGCGCTCTTGGGCGGCACGAGAATGCCGGCATAGGCGGGCGGCACCTCGGGGCGCGGCGAGGCGGCGGGCGGCGGCGGCGCGGGCGCTTCGGAAGGTGCCGGACGCTGGCGGGCGCAGCCGCCCAGCGCCAGCAGCAGCGCGGCGAGCGACGCCGAGCGATATCCCCAGGCGATCGTGTCTCTCCCCCGCATCCTCTCTGGTGCTCCGAGGCATAGAAGCAGTGGCGCGCCTGTCCAACATCCGAACGCGGCGGGCGGTGCGTCCGGCGCGGCGCGACGGCTTCGGCGCTTGCCGTGGCGGGCGCGGGCGGCCAGAAGCGGCGCGCCATGTCCATGCCTTCGAATCCCGTTTCCGCCTGCCGCCGCGCCGCCTTCGCCCTGCTGCTGCTCGCCGCCGCGCCGGCCGCGCTGGCGCAATATCCGGCGGGGGCGGTGGTGCAGGCGCTGCCCAAGCCGGGCGATGCCGGCGAGCAGCTCGCCGCCGCGCTGCGCACGCTCGCCACCAACCCCGATGATCTGCCCGCGCTGATCGCGGCCGGCGACAATGCGCTGACGCTCGGCGATCCGAACGCCGCCGTCGGCTTTTTCGGCCATGCCGACGGGCTGGCGCCGCGCGATGCGCGGGTCAAGGCGGGGCTGGGCGCGGCGCTGGTGCAGCTGGAGCGGCCGCAGGAGGCGCTGCGCCTGTTCGACAAGGCGGTCGAACTCGGCGCGCCCGAAGCCAGCCTCGCCGCGCAGCGGGGCCTCGCTTATGATCTCACCGGCGATCCCAGCCGCGCGCAGCGCGATTACAAGATCGCGCTCGGCGCGCATCCCGAGGATGATCTCACCCGCCGCCGCCTCGCTTTGTCGCAGGGGATCAGCGGCGATCGCAAGGCCGCGCTGGCCACGCTCGATCCGCTGATCCGCAAGAGCGACATCGCCGCCTGGCGCGCGCAGACCTTCGTGCTGGCGATGACGGGCGATCCCGAGGGCGCGCACGCCATCACCCGGATCATGCTGCCGCAGCAGGAAGCGCGCCTCCAGCCCTTCCTAGAGCGGCTGGCCACGCTCGGCCCGGCGGACAAGGCGCGCGCGGTGCATTTCGGCGAAATGCCCGCCGGCGGCCGCAACTACACGCCGGCGCAGCTTGCGACGATCGGACCGGCGCCGAGTTATGCCGCGCCGCGCCCCCGCGCCGCCGCGCCGGCCGCGCGATCGGACCTGGCGCCGGCCGCCGTCCCGCCGTCATCCGCCGCCGCCGCGCCGGCGCCGCGCTCCGATCTCGCGCCGGTCGCCGCCGCCGCGCCCTATGCCGCCGCCGCGAGCCCGCCCATGCCGATCGGCTCGACCGGGCAGGAGGGCTATTTCGACCGGCCGCACGATGTGGTGGCGCGCCGCGCCGTGCCGCGCGCGGCCCAGGCCAGCGCGCGCGCGCCGCGCAGCCCGGTCGCGGCTCCCAGCTCGGCCACCGCCGCGCCTGCGGCCGCCGCCACCGCGCTCTCAGCCGTGGCGGCGCCCGGGGCGGTGGCGGCGGCGTCGCCCGTGCCTGCGACCAACACCTATGCCGCACCCCCGGCGGTCGCCGCGTCGCCGCCGGCCTCGGTGCCGGCGCGCCCGGCCGCGCCGGCGGCGATCGCCACGGTGGCGCTGCCGCCGTCGAGCAGCGTGTCGATGCCGGCCGCGACCCCGGCGCCGGCGATGGCGCCGGTGCCGATGATCACGCGCCCGGCTCCGGCGGCCGCGCCGGCGGCGACCGCGCCGCGCGCCGCCGCCGTCCATAGGCCCGTGGCGGTGGCCGAGGGAGCGCCGGCGAGCGTGCCGGTGGTGCGCCATCCCTTGGCGCCGCGCGTCGCGGCGCTCGATCGGGTCGAGCCCGCGCCGCGCGCGGCCCGCGCCCTGCCGGCGGCGGCGGCCGAGGCGGCGGCCACCCCGGCGCGCGCCGATCATGCCGCCACAGGGCATGGCGCCGCCACCGGCGGCCGCGACACCGGCGCGAGCCGGACGAGCCGCCCGCGCGACACCGCCGACGAGGTCGAAACGGCGGAGGCCGTTCCGGTCCCCCGGTCGGCCAAGAGTGCGCACGGCGATGCCAGGCTCGCAAAGGCCGACACTGCCGCCCCGCGCGAGCCGCAGGCGGCGGCCGGCCGTTCCGGTCGTAGCGGTGCAGCGGAGGGCGACGCCGAGGCCGGCGACGCCCCCGCGCGAGCCAGCCGCGCCGGCAAGGGCACCAAGGCCGAACGCGGCGCCGCGTCCGGCAAGGCCGAGAAGGCCGCCGCGACCTCGGACGAGGCCGACGCGCCGGCCAAGGGCGGCAAGTCGGGCAAGGGCGCGCGAGGCGCCAAGTCGGACACGGGCGGCGCATCGGACAAGTCCGGCAAGTCGGACAAGGCCGACACGTCCGGCAAGTCGGACAAGGCCGACGCGTCCGCCCGGGGCGGCAAGGCCGACACGTCCGATCGAGGCGGCAAGGCCGCCAGGGCGGAGGGCGGCAGCCAGCGCGACAGGCGCGGCACGGCGGACAAGGCGCAGAAGAGCGCGCCCGCGCGCGTCTATGTGCAGGTCGCCGGGGGCGCCAATCGCGACGATATGGGCAAGGCGTGGGAGAGCGTGCGCAAGAAGGCGCCCGATCTGCTCAAGGGCCGCAGCCCCGCCACCATCCCGGTGCGCGCCACCAATCGGCTGGTCGTCGGCCCGTTCAAGACGGCCGAGGAGGCGCAGGGCTTCGTCAACAAGCTCACGGCCAAGGGCGTGCCGGGCTTTGTGGTGCGCAGCGAGAAGGGCCAGACGGCCGACGCGCTCGGCGACGATCGATGAGCCGCGCGCCCTATGCCGCCGATCCGGCGCGCAGCCGGGGCCGGCTGCATCCGGATCCGGGCGGCGAGACGCGCGGCCCGCGCGATGTCTTCCAGCGCGATCGCGACCGTATCGTCCATGCCATCGCCTTTCGGCGGCTGCGCCACAAGACGCAGGTCTTCGTCGCGCCCGATGGCGATCATTTCCGCGTGCGGCTCACCCACAGCCTCGAGGTGGCGCAGATCGGGCGCACCATCGCCCGCGCGCTCGGCCTCAACGAGGATCTTACCGAGGCTTTGTGCCTCGCGCACGATATCGGCCATCCGCCCTTCGGCCATGCCGGCGAGGAGGCGCTGCGCGAGGCCATGGCGGAGGCCGGCGGATTCGATCACAATGCCCATACGCTGCGCGTGCTGACGCGGCTGGAAAGCCCCTATCCGCGCTGGCGCGGGCTCAATCTCAGCTGGGACATGCTGGAAGGGCTGGCCAAGCATAACGGTCCCGTGCCCGCGCCCAATTGGGCGCTGGCGGAGGTGGATGCCGAGCTGCCGCTGGCGCTGGACGCCTGGCCGAGCCTGGAGGCGCAGGTCGCCGCGCTCGCCGACGATATCGCCTACGACAATCACGATATCGATGACGGGCTGCGCGCCGGCATCCTCGATCTCGATGCGCTTTGCGCCGTACCGCTGGTCGCCGCGCGCTGGGAGGCGGTGCGGGCGCGCCATCCCGATCTGCCGCCGGACCGGCTGCGGGGCGAGCTGATCCGGGATCAGATCGGCGCCATGGTCAACGATCTGATCGAGACCAGCCGCGCGCGGATCGCCGCGAGCGGCGTCGACAGTGTCGAGGCGGTGCGCGCCGCCGGCCAGCCGCTGATCGGCTTCTCCGATGCCATGGCGCAGGACGAGCGCGTGCTGAAGCGCTTCATGTACGCCACCCTGTATCACAGCCCCTCGCAGCTGGCCGTGGCGGCGGTGGCGCGCGGGCTGGTGGCGCGGCTGTTCGCCGCCTATGTCGCCGCGCCCGACCGGCTGCCGGCGGCCTGGCGCGCGACGCTACCCGAGACGGAGCCGGCGCGGACGCGCCACATCGCCGATTTCATCGCCGGCATGACCGATCGCTACGCCATCGGCCGCCACGCGGAGCTGATCGGGCCGGTGGCGTTGCCCGAAGGCTTCTGAGCCCGGGCCGATTTGCCCCGCGCGCGGACAGGCGCTACAGCCGCGCCATTTCCGGCTATCTGGCAGATCCATGACGCTTTACGCCCGCTTCGCCGCCGAAATCGGCTCGATCCTCGATGCGCTGGAGGCGGAGGGCCGGCTCGCGCCCGGCCTGCCGCGCCACGCCATCGCGATCGAGCCGCCGCGCGATCCGGCGCATGGCGATCTCGCCACCAACGCGGCGATGGTGCTGGCCAAGCCCGCCGGCACCAATCCGCGCGCGTTGGCCCAGCTGCTCCAGCCGCGCCTTGCCGCGCTCGACGGCGTGACGGCGGTGGAGATCGCCGGCCCCGGCTTTCTCAACCTGCGGCTGGCGCCCGAAATCTGGCGTGGCGAACTGGCGACGATCCTGGCCGACGGCGCGCGCTATGGCCGCTCGCAGGCGGGCGCGGGCCATCGCGTGAACGTGGAATATGTCTCCGCCAACCCGACCGGGCCGATGCATATGGGCCATTGCCGGGGCGCGGTGGTGGGCGATGCGCTGGCCAATCTGCTCGCCTTTGCCGGCCATCCGGTGACGCGCGAATATTATGTCAACGATGCCGGCGCGCAGGTGCAGACGCTCGCCCGCTCGGCGCATCTGCGCTATCGCGAGGCGCTGGGCGAGGCGATCGGCGAGATCCCCGAAGGCTTTTATCCGGGCGCCTATCTGCAGCCGGTCGGCGCCGCGCTGGCCGCCGAGTTTGGCGATCGCTTCGTCAACGCGCCCGAGCAGGAGTGGCTGTCGCTGTTCCGCACCCGCGCGGTGGCGGCGATGATGGACATGATCCGCGCCGATCTCGCGCTGCTCGGCATCCATCACGATGTCTTCGCCTCGGAGGCCGAGGTGCAGGACAGCGGCAAGGTCGACGCCGCCTTCGCGACGCTGCGCGCGCGCGGCCTTTTGTACGAGGGCGTGCTCGAAGCCCCCAAGGGCGAGACGCCCGAGGATTGGGAGCCGGTGGAGCTGACGCTGTTCCGCGCCACGCAGTTCGGCGACGATCAGGACCGGCCGGTGCGCAAATCGGACGGCGGCCTTACCTATTTCGGCACCGATCTCGCCTATCACGCGCAGAAGGCGGCCGAAGCGGACGAGCTGATCGACATCTGGGGCGCCGACCATGCCGGCACCGTCCGGCGGATCCAGGCGGCGGTGGCGGCGCTGACCGAGGGGCGCACCCGCTTCGATGTCAAGCTGGTCCAGATGGTGCGGCTGCTGCGCAACGGCGAGCCGGTGAAAATGTCCAAGCGCGCCGGCACCTTCGTCACCCTCGCCGATGTCGTGAACGAGGTCGGCCGCGATGTCGTCCGCTTCACCATGCTGACCCGCAAGGCCGATGCGCAGATGGATTTCGACTTCGCGAAGGTGGTCGAGGCGTCCAAGGACAATCCCGTCTTCTACGTGCAATATGCCCATGCCCGGATCGCCTCGCTCAAGCGCAAGGCGGCGGAGATGGGGCTCGATCAGGGCGCGGCCGATCTGACGCTGCTGGACGCGGAGGAATTGGCGCTGGTGAAGCTGGCGGCGCAATTTCCGCGCATCGTCGAACAGGCGGCCGCGACCCGCGAGCCGCACCGTGTGGCTTTCTATCTCTATGATCTTGCCGCCGCTTTCCACGGACTGTGGAATCGCGGCAACGATCAGGTGGATCGTCGCTTTCTGGTGCAGGACCAGCCCGCGATCAGCCGGGCTCGGCTTTCGCTCGGGGAAGCGATCGGGCAGACCATTCGCAATGGCTTGACGATCATGGGAGTCGTCGCCGCCGAGGAGATGTGATGATGTCGGATGCGGGGCGGGACGGGCGCGGCGCCATCGAGGAGGATCGGCTCCCCTGGCTCGAGCCGGTCGATGAGGAACCGCTGGACGATGGCGTCTCCGCCGCGCGGCTCATCATCGGGCTGGTGGTGGCGCTCGTCGCGCTCGGCCTGGTGGTGGGCGGCGTCTATTGGCTGAAGCAGCGGCGCCAGCCCGAGGTCGCGCTCGGCGATCCCCGCACCATCGCGGCGCCCGCCGGCCCCTATAAGGTCCGGCCGAGCGAGCCGGGCGGCATGCAGGTCGCGGGGCAGGGCGATTCCAGCTATGCCGCGAGCGAGGGCGTGGACGTGAACGGCCAGATCGATCTCTCGGCCATGCCCGAGGCGCCGCTCACCAAGCCGCAGCCGGCCAAGACGCCGGCCGTCGCGCCCACGCCCGCGCCGGCGGCCGCTCCCGCGCAAACGCCCGCGCCGCAGACCGCGCCGCCCGCCAAGCCCGTGGCGACGCCCGCTGCCAAGCCGGCGCCGGCGCACGCGGCCACGCCCGCTCCGGCGCCCAAGCCGACGCTGGCCCCGAAGCCGGCGCCCGCGCTCGCCGCGACGAGCGGTGGCGGTGGCGGTGGCGGCCAGATCCAGCTCGGCGCCTTCTCCAGCGAGGCCAAGGCCAAATCCGCCTGGACGGCGCTGTCCGGCCGCTTCGCGGCGCTGTCCGGCCTGTCGCCGCTGATCCAGCCGATCCAGAGCAACGGCAAGACCGTCTACCGGCTCCGCGCCGCCGCCGGAGGACGGGCCGGCGAGGTGTGTGGCAAGCTGCGCGTCGCGGGCGAGACCTGCCTGGTGATCGGCTGACGATACGACCATCGGCCTGATGGCGGCGGCGCGCGGGGCCGCCACCATTGCGGGGCGCCGGCAAAGACCATAGGAAGGCGGGCGATGATCCCTGCCATGTTCGGCCTTGCCGGCCCCGATCTCAGCGCCGAGGAGCGCGCCTTCTTCCGCGATGCCGAGCCGGCGGGCTATGTGCTGTTCCGCCGCAATTGCGTCAGCCGCGACCAGCTGGCGCGGCTCACCGCCGAGCTGCGGGCGCTGGCGGGGCGCGACGATCTCGCCATACTGATCGATCAGGAGGGCGGCCGCGTGCAGCGCATGGCGCCGCCGGAATGGCCGGCGCTGCCGCCGGCGGAGCGGTTCGCGCAGCTCTGGGCGGTGGCGCCCGTCTCGGCGATGGAAGCGGCGCGGCTCAACGCGCTGTCGATCGCGGCGATGCTGCGCGAGGTGGGCATCACCGTGGACCTCCTGCCGCTGCTCGACGTGCGCCGGCCGGATGCCGATGCCATCATCGGCGATCGCGCGCTCGGCACCGATCCGGCGCAGGTGGCGGCGCTCGGCCGGCTGGTGCTGGACGGGCTGCGCGAGGGCGGCGTGGTCGGCGTCATCAAGCACATGCCCGGCCATGGCCGCGCCCTGGTGGACAGCCACAAGAGCCTGCCCGTCGTCACCGCCGACGCGGCGGCGCTCGAGGAGGATCTCCGTCCCTTCGCCGCGCTGGCCGACGCGCCCATGGGGATGACGGCGCACATCATCTTCACCGCCTGGGATGCCGAGCGCTGCGCCAGCCTCTCGCCGGTGGTGATCGGCGAGGTGATCCGCGGCCGGATCGGCTTTGACGGGCTGCTCATGTCCGACGATCTCGGCATGGAGGCGCTCGACGGCGGCTATGGCGCGCGCGCCGCCGGCGTGGTGGCGGCCGGGTGCGACGTCGCGCTGCACTGCTCGGGCGTGCGCGCCGAAATGGAGGCGGTGGCGGGCGCGCTCGGATCGATCGCGCCTGTCTCGCGCGCGCGGCTGGACCGCGCCATGGCGAGCGTGGCGGGGCTCGCCCCCGCCGAGACGGCGGCGGCCTATGCCGCCCAGCGGGATGCGCTGCTGGCCCTGGCATGAGCGAGGACGCCACGCTGACCATCGAGATCGATGGCTGGGAAGGGCCGCTGGACCTGCTGCTGACGCTGGCGCGCAACCAGAAGGTGGATTTGCGCGAACTCTCCATCCTCGCGCTGGTCGAGCAATATCTCGCCTTCATCGCCAATGCCCGCGCGCTCAAGCTGGAGCTGGCGGCCGATTATCTGGTGATGGCGGCGTGGCTCGCCTATCTCAAATCGGGCCTGTTGCTGCCGCGCGATCCCGAGGTCGAGCCGAGCCCTGAAGAATTGGCGCTGCGCCTCCATCTGCGGCTGCAGCGGCTCAATGCCATGCGCGAGGCGGGCGCGCGGCTAATGGCGCGCGACCGGCTCGGCCGCGACGTGTTCGCGCGCGGCGCGCCCGAGGGCGTGCGGCTGGTGCGCAAGGCCGCCTGGCAGGCCGATCTCTACGCGCTGCTCGCCGCCTATGGCGCGGTGAAGGTGCGGACGCGGCCGGTGCTGCATGTCGTGCAGCGGCGCGCGGTGATGCCGCTGGACGAGGCGATCCGCCGCGTCGAGCGGCTGATCGGCGCGGCGATCGACTGGACCGCGCTGGAGCGCTTCCTGCCCGAGGCGGGCGATGCGGGCCTCGCCCGCTCGGCGCGCGCCTCGAGCTTCCTCGCCATGCTCGAACTCGCCAAACAGGGGCGGCTGGATCTGCGCCAGGACGGGCCGTTCGCGACCCTGTGGGTGCGCGCGGCATGAGCGGGGTCGTGGAGTCGGAACCGGGGGCGGAGCCGGCCGCGCTCGCCGCCGCCAGCCGGATCGTCGAGGCGATCCTGTTCGCGGCGGAGGCGCCGATGAGCGTGGCGGAGATCGACGCCGCCGCCGAAGGCCGGGTGGCCGTGCCGGAGGCGCTGGCGGCGCTGGCGCGGCTCTACGAGGGCCGGGGCATCCGCCCGGTGGAGCGCGGCGGCCGCTGGCATTTCGAAACCGCGCCCGATCTCGCGCATCTGCTGCGCCGAACGCGCGAGGAACCGCGCAAGCTGAGCCGCGCCGCGATCGAGACGCTCGCGATCATCGCCTATCACGAGCCCGTGAGCCGCGCCGAGATCGAGGCGATCCGGGGCGTCGCCATCTCCCGCGGCACGCTCGACGTGCTGATGGAGGCCGGATGGGTGCGGCCCGCCGGACGGCGCGAGGTGCCGGGCCGACCGCTCATCTATGCCACGACACCCGCCTTCCTCAGCCATTTCGGCCTGTCGAGCCGGCGCGACCTGCCCGGGATCGACGATTTGCGCGCCGCCGGCCTGCTCGATCCGGTCGATCTCGCGCTCGAAACGGCGATGTTCGCGGGGGAGGTGGAAAGCGGCGGGGAAGAGGATTAGATAGGGGTCTTCTCGGGAGATTCATCATGGGCTTGTCGTTGCCGCATATCCTGCTCCTTGCCGTGGTCGCGGTGCTGCTGCTTGGCGGCGGTCGCTTCTCGGCGATGATGGGCGACGTCGCCAAGGGCGTGAAGAATTTCAAGAAGGGCATGGCCGAGGAGGATGAGCCGGCGCGCCCGGCGCCACGCCTCCAGTCCCAGGCCCCGCTCGAGCCCAATGCCGATCCGCATCTCCAGCCGATGCAGGACGATCGGCCGCGCCACTGACCGCGCCTGATCCCTAGTCCGGCGCCGGCGCTCGATGTTCGATATCGCACCGTCCGAGATGCTGGTCGTGGCGCTGGTCGCGATCATCTTCATCGGTCCCAAGGATCTGCCGCGCGTCATGCGCTTCGTCGGCCAATGGGTCGGCAAGGGCCGGTCGATGGCGCGCCATTTCCGCTCCGCCATGGACGAGATGGTGCGCGAGGCGGAGCTGGCGGAGATGGAGAAGAAGTGGAAGGAGGAGAATGAGCGGATCATGCGCGAACATGCCGATCTGATCGCGCCGCTCGCGCCTTCCGCCGCCGCGCTGCCGGCTCCCGCTGTCGACGGCGCCGAGGCCGGCGATCCGGCGGTCCCCGCGCAAGACGAGGGCGTGCCCGGCCGGCCTTTGGCGCCGCCGCCAGAGACCGCCACCGTCGCTCCCCAGGCCGAACCGCGCGAGGCGGATCATGCCGGCCGGGGCGAGGCGCCGCGCCACGCGGCGGACGGGATCGAACTCGCGCCGCATCGTCCGGCCTGACCATGATCATGGACGAGGACGAACTGGAAGACAGCCGCGCGCCCCTGCTCGATCACCTCATCGAGCTGCGCCGGCGGCTGATCTGGAGCTTTTCGGCGCTGCTGATCGCCTTTCTCGCCTGCTATTATTTCGCCGAGACGATCTTCGCCTTCCTGGTCCAGCCGCTGCTGCGCGCGGGCCAGGGCAAGCTCATCTACACCGACGTGTTCGAAGCCTTTTTCGCCAAGGTGAAGGTGGCCTTCTTCGCCGCGATCATGCTCAGCTTCCCGGTGGTGGCGAACCAGATCTGGCGGTTCGTGGCGCCCGGCCTCTACACCAAGGAGAAGCGCGCGCTCCGGCCCTTCCTGGTGCTGACACCGCTGCTCTTCCTGTCCGGCGCGGCGCTGGCCTATTACATGGCGATGCCGCTGGCGCTGCACTTTCTGCTCGGCTTCCAGGGCAATATCGGAGGGATCCAGCAGGAGGCCCTGCCGGCGATCGGCAACTACCTGTCGTTCGTCACCAAATTCCTGTTCGGCTTCGGTGTCGCCTTTCTGCTGCCGGTGCTGCTGATGCTGCTGGAGCGCGCCGGCATCGTCACCCGCGCGCAGCTCGTCTCCGGCCGCCGCTATGCGATCGTGGCGGTGACGGCGATCGCGGCGGTGCTGAGCCCGCCCGATATTGTCTCGATGCTGCTGCTCGCGGTGCCGCTGGTGCTGCTCTACGAATTCGCGCTGATCGCGATCTGGTTCACCGAGCGGCGGCGGGCCAGGGAAGGCTGAACAGGCAAAGGGCGCCGCCGGTGATCCGGCGACGCCCTTGCTGCTCGACGAAGAGCGACGCTTACTTCGTCTTGTTGGCGGCGTCGGTGGTCGCGTGGCCGACCGAGGAGACATCCTTGCCCGCGCCCGCGATAGTGTTGCAAGCGGTGGTGAGGAGCGCACCGGCGACGAGGCCGGCGGTGACGATCTTGCGGACCATAGGTCTATTCCCTTTTTCGACGTGCCACACTGCACTGTCTCCGGGGAAATGCGCCCCCAAAACTTTAGTTCCACGTCCGATATGGATCGGCGGAGCAGGCGTCTTTGACCGGGGACGACGCGCATCTTGAGGCGCGGACAAGTTTAGGGCCCGGATGCGCCGTCGGGGGGGAAGGCGGCGCGTCCGGGCCCAGTGTGTTCTGGATAGCGAGAGCGGGGGGGCAAAAGGTCGCTATCCGGACTGTAGAACGCCGCCTGCGCCAGGGGGTTCCCGGCCCGCGCCAAAAAAATGCCGCCGCTCAGCCGCCCATATGGACGGGCGGCAGCGCGCCGCCGCGCTGCTGCATCACCAGATCACGGCCGCCGGCGCCATCCATGCGCGGCTGGCCTTCGTCCATCACGATGATGTCCAGCGCGAAGCGGCCGGCCTCGGCATCGGTGACGAGCGTGGTGCGCAGCTGTCGGGCGAGGCCGCCGACCACCCGCTCGCCCCGCACAAAGGCTTCGTCGCGCGGGGCGGCGGCATCGGCCAGGCCCGGCGAGACGATGGAGAGGCGCGCGCGCCCGGGCTCGAGGTCCGGGCCCTCGCCATCCAGCCCGATGCGGATCTCGGTGCCGGGCAAGCGGAACATCGCCAGCTCGACCAGCTCGGTGATGAGGAAGGCGACGGGCACGGCCACGTCCTGCGTGGCGCTGAACAGACGCGTGTCGAGCACCAGCCGGGGCGGCGCCATGCCCGGCGGCGCGGAGCCGCGCAGATTGGCGGCCAGTTCGCCGATCAACGGGCGCAGCGCCACGCCGCGATTGATCTCGAGCTCCGCATAATGGCTGCGATGCACCAGCGCGAGCGCATCGACGCGGCGCTGGATGGCGCCATAGGCCGCGATCGCCTCGGGCGTGCGGGCGCCGCGCGCATGGATGTTGAGCAGGCTGGCGACGACCTGGAGATTGTTCTTCACGCGGTGATGCACTTCGCGCGTCAGCCGGGTCTGGCGGGCGAGGCCGTCCTCAAGCTCCGCCTCGTGCCGCGCGATCGTCGCCATCGCGCCCGACAGGGCATCGCCGAGATCGCGGATTTCCTGCGCGGGCGTGGTCATGGCGGGCATCACCAGCGCGCCGCCGCGCGCCCGCGCCGTCTCGATCGCGCGCTGCAATTCGCCGAGCGGGCGCAGGATCAGCCGGTTGGCGACCACCCATCCGATCGCCGCCGCCGCCAGCCACATCAGCAGCGGCAGAGCGGTGATGAGCAGTTCGTTGGCGCTGAGCGGCAGCGATTCGACGCGCATCGCCAGCCGCAACTGGCCCTGGGCGACGGGCAGTTGCGAGACGATGTCGCGCCCCAGCGCCACGGTGCGCATCGCCGCCAGCGGCATCACGCCGCCGCGCCCGTCGGCGAGGCGGAGATCATAGCTGCCGTCCACCGCATTGGGGTGGCTCACCTTGGCAAGCAGCGCGCGCGGCAATTCGGCCAGCGCCCAGTTCTGGCCGGTGCCGAGGATCACGCGCAGCATGCCGCCCTTGCCATCCAGCAGCAGTTGCGGCGCCACGCCGGGCGCGCGCAGCGGCAGCGTGCCGGGAAAGCTGGCGCTGGCGCAGATCAGCCGCCCGGCCGGATTGAACAGCGCGACGCGGGCGCTCTCCACCCCCGCCACGCTGATCTCCTCGGCCGCGCGGCGACACGCGCCGGCGCCGCCGCCGCGCCCGGCGAGTCGGAGCGACGCGCTGACATGATCCAGGAAGAGGCTCAGCCGATCGGCCGAATCGCCCGCCAGCAGGCGTGCCGCGGCGGCGCGATTGGCATGGTTGGCGCGCGCCGTCTCGATCGAGGCGAGCGACGCGATCAGCCCCAGCGGCAGCAGCGCCAGCGTGAGGATGAGCAGCAATTTACCGCTGGTCGACAGGCGCGCGAACCGGGAGGCGATGAAGCCCGCGCGGATCTGTTCGTCATTGGACATAAGCGCGGCCTTCGGGCGATGGTGCGCCCGACGGATCAGTCGAGCTTGCCGAGCAGATCGATCAGCTCGGCTGGGATCTCCTCGTTAACGGTCGATGCATAGACCGACCGCAGCGCATGTCCAACGTCCCGATCGGCCTGTTTGCGGCCGGCGGACGAGGTTTCGCGGTCCGGGACGTTCCGTGATGTCTTATCGTCGCTCAACGCCAATGTGCCCCGTCCCCATGTCGATGCCGCCTCTAGACGCGCCAGCCGCGTTACCGTTCCCAGCCATAGTGCAAGGGATAGGCGTCGCACAATTTGCCGGCTGGCCTTGGAAACAAAAAACTGGTCCGTTGGTTCCCTGTCCGACGGCCGCTCCCGCGCGGCCGCCGCGACACGGGGGGTGGCCATTCCGCGGGGGATGGCCGAGCAAACGCCTCGCATCACGGACATGCTCAGGAGTTTGGACACGGATATGCCACTAGGCCAGGAACTCGCGCCGCACCTTCCCTTTCTGCGGCGCTATGCGCGGGCGTTGACCGGCAACCAGAAAGAGGGCGACACCTATGTGCGCGCGACGCTGGAAGCGATCGTCGCCGCGCCCGAGGATTTTCCGCGCGACGTCGATCCTCGCCTCGGTCTCTACCGTACCTTCCAGGCGATCTGGCAGTCCGCCTCGGTGGATACCGGGGTCGATGGTGGGCAGGACAACAGCCCCACCGAAGCTATCGCCCAGGCGCGGCTGGCGCGGATCACGCCGCGCTCGCGCCAGGCGCTGCTGCTGACCGCGATGGAGGGCTTCACCACCGAGGACACCGCCTATCTGATCGGCGTGACCCCGGCCGAGGTGGACGCGCTGGTCGCCGAGGCGCTCGCCGAAATCGAGCGTCAGACCCAGGCCGAGGTGCTCATCATCGAGGACGAGCCGATCATCGCGATGGATCTCGAGACGATCGTGCGCGATCTCGGCCATGGCGTGACGGGCGTCGCGGTGACCCGCGACGAGGCGGTGGCCCAGGCCATGGCGCGCCGGCCCGGCCTCGTCCTCGCCGATATCCAGCTGGCGGACGACAGTTCGGGCATCGACGCGGTGAAGGACATTCTCGCCCAGTTCGACGTGCCGGTGATCTTCATCACCGCCTTCCCCGAGCGGCTGCTGACCGGCGAGCGGCCCGAGCCGACCTTCCTCATCACCAAGCCCTTCCAGCGCTCCACGGTGAAGGCGGCGATCAGCCAGGCGCTGTTCTTCGACGGCGCGACCGTACCCGCCTGACCGGTGCGACGGAACTCCTCCCGGCCCCTCACGTTAGCATAGAGTGCCGGGAGGAATTCCATGGTGAACGAACGCGAACCGCGCGTGACGACAGACGAGCTTCGCGCGGGCACCACCCCGGGCGTGGGCCGCAAGGTGCTGGTCGCCTCGCTGGTCCTCATCGTCATCCTCTTCGCCATCCTGTTGATTGTCTATCGTTGACGACACTCGACGCGGGGGCACTGGCGTTGCCGCTCGGGCG
Source organism: Sphingomonas morindae (assembly GCF_023822065.1). Lineage (NCBI taxonomy): Bacteria > Pseudomonadati > Pseudomonadota > Alphaproteobacteria > Sphingomonadales > Sphingomonadaceae > Sphingomonas > Sphingomonas morindae. Next base: position 435,526 of record NZ_CP084930.1, on the reverse strand, counting down.
CGCCTATCTTGATTCAGGCTGCGGGGATGTATCCCGCTCAACGGAGCTTGGGGGTTTCATGACCAAGACCAGTCCGCCCATGGCGGAAGAGGGGGCGGCCGCGGGCGGGGCGCCTGTTCCTCACACGCCGCTGTCGGATGCGGACTTCAAGGTTCAGCTGGCTCAGGTGATTCCCCATCTGCGCGCCTTCGGCCGATCCCTGTCCGGCAACCGCGATCTTGCCGACGATCTCGTGCAGGAAACTTTGCTCAAGGCGTGGGCGGCGCGGCAGCGCTTCCAGGCCGGCACCAATATGCGCGCCTGGACCTTCATCATCCTGCGCAATCTTTTCCTCAGCCAGATGCGGCGCGCGCGCTTCAAGGGCGAGTGGGACGAGATCACCGCGTCCAAGCTGCTCGCCGCGCCGGCGAGCCAGGATCGCCATGTCGAGCTTGGCGATATGCAGCGCGCCCTGCTGCACCTGCCCCAGCCGCAGCGCGAGGCGCTGATCCTGGTGGGGGCGGGCGGCTTCGCCTATGAGGAAGCGGCCGAGATTTGCGGCTGCGCGGTCGGCACGATCAAGAGCCGCGTCGCGCGGGGCCGGGTGGCGCTGGAGGCGCTGCTCACCGAAGGCAAGCTGCCCTCGCGCCGCGAGCATCAGACCGACAGCAACACCACCGCCCTGCAGACCATCATGGACCAGGTGGACGAACTGAGCCGCGACTGAGGCGGCGTGAGGGGCGCCACGGTTCCGGCCCGTGGCGCCTCTCGGCTCAGCGCAGCCGCGCGAGCAGCCTGCGGAACTCCTCCGGAAGATCCGCCGCGCTGCACCGGAAGGCGCCGCGCAGCGCATTGCGGATGCCGAGATTGGGCGGCGGTGTCTCGACGACATGCGAAGGCTCCGAGCCGCCGCGCCGGCTTTCTTCTCCCATATAGGTCCAGTCGGTTGACGCCATCATTTCGCAACAACGCGGGCCTGATCGCGCGGTTGCGATCGCCTTGCACAAAGGACAAGCAGGGCGGATGACGAACAGCGCCGATGCCGCGTCCCTCTCCGCCGCGCTGGCCCGCGCCGAGGCGGAGGCGCCGTTCCTGCGGCGGGCGATGCAGCGCGAACCCGAACTCGTGGATCGGCTCGCCGCGGGCGATCTCGCCGGCGCGCTCGCGCTCACCCGCGCGGTGGCGGGCGAGACGGTGGCGGTGCGGCTGCGGCGCGAGCGGCGGCGGCTGGCGCTGGCGGTGGCGATCGCCGATCTTGCCGGCCTGCTCGATCTGGACGGCGTGACGGGCCTCCTGTCCGATTTCGCGGATCGCGCGCTCGCCCAGGCGATCGCGGCGGCGATCGAGGAGCGCGTTCCGGGCGCGCCGGTCACCGGTCTGGTGGCGCTGGCGCTGGGCAAACATGGCAGCCGCGAGCTGAATTATTCCTCCGATATCGATCCCATCTTCCTGTTCGATCCGGCGACGCTGCCGCGCCGCGCGCAGGACGATCCGGTGGACGCGGCGGCGCGGCTGACGCGGCGCGTGGTGCAGATCTTGCAGGCGCCCGATGCGGACGGGATCGTGTTCCGCGTCGATCTGCGGCTGCGGCCCTCGCCCGAGGCGACGCCCCCGGCGGTGCCGATCAACGCCGCGATCGGCTATTATGAAAGCGCCGCCCTGCCGTGGGAGCGCGCCGCCTTCATCCGCGCCCGCGCCGCGGCCGGGGACATGGCGCTGGGCGCGCATTTCCTCGATGCGATCCGCCCCTTCATCTGGCGGCGGGCGCTCGATTTCGGCACGATATCCGAAATCCGCGGCATCTCGCGCCGCATCCGCAGCCACCACCAGCGCGGCCAGCGTTTCGGCCCCGGCTATGATCTGAAACGCGGCCGGGGCGGCATTCGCGAGATCGAATTCTTCGTGCAGATCCACCAGCTGATCCATGGCGGCCGCGATCCGGCGCTGCGCGCGCCCGCCACGCTGCCCGCGCTGGCGGCGCTGAAGGCGGCGGGGCGCGTCGATCCGGACGAGGCGGACGCGCTCGCCGCCGCCTATCCGCTCTATCGCCGGATCGAGCATCGCCTCCAGATGATCGAGGATCAGCAGACGCATCGCCTGCCCGAGGATGCGGCGGCGCTGGACGGGGTGGCGCGGCTGGATGGTCTGGCGGACGGCGCGGCGCTGCTGGCGCGGCTGGCGCCGCCTGTCGCCACCGTCTGCCGCATCTATGACGCGCTCGATGGCGAGGAGGCGCACGGTCTGCCGCATGATCGCGATGCGCTGGAGGCGGCGCTGGCCGAGGCGGGCTTCGATCCCGCGGCCGATGCCGCCGATCGCATTCTCGGCTGGCGCGGCGGCCAGGCGCGCGCGCTGCGCTCGGCCTCGGCGCAGGAAGCGCTGGAAGCGGTGCTGCCGGGGCTGATCGCCGCGCTGGGCGAGGCGCCCGCGCCTCTGGCGGCGCTCAACCGCTTCGACGATGTCGTGCGGGCGCTGCCGAGCGCGATCAACCTGTTCCGCCTGCTGGCCGCGCAGCCGCCGCTGGCGCGCCTGCTCGGCCAGACGCTGAGCCTCGCGCCGACTCTAGCGGATATGCTCGGCCGCGCGCCGCAGCTGATCGACGGGCTGATCGACGCCAGCGCGCTCGCGCTCCCGCCCGACACCGCCACGCTCGCCGCGCGATTCGCGCCGCAGCCCGGCGAGGATTATCAGGGCCAGCTCGATCGCGTGCGCCGGCTGGTGGGCGAGCTGCGCTTCGCGCTCGGCGTGCAGATCGTGTCGGCGGCGCGCGATCCGCTTGAGGTCGGCGCCGGCTATGCGCGCGTGGCGGAAGGCGCGGTGCAGGCGCTCGCCGCCGCCACGGTGACCGAGTTCGAGCGCGTCCATGGCCGCGTGCCGGGCGGCGAGCTGGTGATCCTGGCGCTGGGCAGGCTGGGCGGCGGCATCCTCACCCACGCCTCCGATCTCGATCTCGTCTATCTCTTCGCGGGCGATTTCATGGCCGAGTCGGACGGCGCCAAGCCGCTCGGCGCGACCCACTATTTCAACCGGCTCGCGCAGCGCGTGAGCGCCGCTTTATCGGTGCCGACGGCGGCGGGCCCGTTGTACGAGGTGGATACGCGGCTGCGACCCTCGGGCGCCAAGGGGCTGCTCGCGCTCTCGATCGAAAGCTTCCGCCGCTACCAGGCGGAAAGCGCCTGGACGTGGGAGCATATGGCGCTGACCCGGGCGCGGCCCATCTTCGGCAGCGCGGCGGCGCGCGCGGCATTGGCGGCGGCGATCGCCGAGACGCTCCAGCGCCCGCGCGATCCGGCGCAATTGCGGGCCGATGCCGTGCAGATGCGGGGCGACATGGCGCGCCACAAGCCCGCGACCGGTCCGCTCGACGTGAAGCTGGGGCCGGGCGGGCTGGTGGATCTCGAATTCGCCATCCATGTCACACAGCTCACGCACCGCGCCGGCTTCGACCCTGGCCTGGCGCAGGCGATCGCGGCGCTGGGCGCGTGGCTGCCGCCGGGGCTGGACGAGGCCTATGCGCTGCTCAGCCGCATGCTGGTGGCGCTGCGGCTGATCGCGCCGAGCGCCGAGGCGCCCGCGCCGCCCGCCCGCGCCGCGCTGGCGCGCGCCTGTGGCATGGCGGATTGGCCGGCGCTGCTTGCGGCGCTCGACGCGGCGCGGCAGAGGGTGGAGGCGGCGTGGCAAGGCATCGCCGCGCCAGCGGGAGAGCGCGCATGACCCAAGAGCTGAAGCCCGGCGATCCGGCGCCGGAGATCGAGCTGACGACACCGGATGGCGGCCGGCTGACGCTGGCGCAGCTGCGCGGCGCGCCGCTGGTGCTCTATTTCTACCCCAAGGACGATACCTCGGGCTGCACGCGCGAGGCGCAGGATTTCTCCGCGCGCAAGGCCGCGTTCGACATGGCCGGGGTGGGGCTGCTCGGTGTCTCGCGCGATACGCCCGACACGCACGCCAAGTTCGCCGCCAAGCACCAGCTGACGGTGCCGCTGGCCAGCGACGAGGCCGGTGCGGCGTGCGAGGCCTTTGGCGTGTGGGTTCAGAAAAGCCTCTACGGCAAGACCTATATGGGCATCGAGCGGGCCACCTTCCTGATCGACGGCGAGGGCCGGATCGCGCAGATCTGGCGCAAGGTGAAGGTGCCCGGCCATGCCGAGGCGGTGCTGAAGGCGGCCGAGGCGCTGGCGCGCGGCTGATACAAGAAGGGCCGCGCCGCCGGCGAGGCGACGCGGCCCGGTTCGGCCCCCACGGCCCAAGATCAGGCGACGGCGGCGGTCGTCGCGTCGTTGGGATCGCGCAGCACATAGCCGCGGCCCCACACCGTCTCGATGTAATTCTCGCCGTCGCAGGCGAGGCTCAGCTTCTTGCGCAGCTTGCAGATGAAGACGTCGATGATCTTCAGCTCGGGCTCGTCCATGCCGCCATAGAGATGGTTGAGGAACATCTCCTTGGTCAGCGTGGTGCCCTTGCGCAGCGAGAGCAGCTCCAGCATCGCATATTCCTTGCCGGTGAGGTGCACGCGCGCGCTATCCACCTCCACCGTCTTGGCGTCGAGATTGACCTGCAGCTTGCCGGTGCGGATCACCGATTGCGAATGGCCCTTGGAGCGCCGCACGATCGCATGGATGCGGGCGATCAGCTCCTCGCGATGGAAGGGCTTGGTGACATAATCGTCGGCGCCGAAGCCCAGCGCGCGCACCTTGGAATCCATCTCCGATACGCCGGAGAGGATCAGCACCGGCGTCTGCACCTTGGCGACGCGGAGCTTCTTCAGCACGTCATAGCCGTGCATGTCCGGCAGGTTGAGGTCCAGGCAGATGATGTCATAGTCGTAGAGCTTGCCGAGGTCCAAACCCTCCTCGCCAAGATCGGTCGTATAGACGTTGAACCCCTCCGCACCGAGCATCAGCTCAATCGCCTTGGCGGTGGTCGGCTCGTCCTCGATCAGCAGAACGCGCATCGTCTGTTACCCCATGGTCGACATCGCGGCAGTTGCGCGACATCATCGCCGTTAACCATTACAGCAATGCGCTATAAAGGTTAACTCCGGGTAAAGCGAAGATGCTTCCGGATCGGTTGAATTTGCAGGACCGTGGCGGCCATGGCACAGGCGGGCCATGGGCCCGGAACATATCCTTTTCCTCGACGGCGAGGCATTGCTGATCGACAAGCCGGCGGGCCTGCCGGTCGATCAGCCGCGACGCGGCGGCGACAGCGTCACGACTAAGGTCCAATCCTTATCGTTCGGTTTCCGCCGCCCTCCGCAACCTGTGCATAGGCTGGATACGGATACCTCCGGATGCCTGCTGCTCGCGCGCAACCCGAAGGCGCACCAGCGCTTCGCCGCCGCCTTTGCCGAGCGCCAGGCGCGCAAGACCTATCTCGCCGTGCTCGACGGGGTTCCGGCCGAGGCGGAGGGCCGCATCGCCCTGCCGCTGGGCAAGCGCTCCACGGCGGCGGAGGGCTGGCGGATGGTCGTCGATCCGCAGGGCAAGCCGGCGGTCACGGCCTGGCGGCTGCTCGGCGCGGCGGAGGGGCGGGCGCTGGTGGAATTCCGCCCCGAGACCGGCCGTACCCACCAGCTGCGCGTCCATGCCGCCGACGGGCTCGGCCTGCCGATCGTCGGCGATCCGCTCTATGGCGTTGCCGGTGGCGGGCTGATGCTCCATGCGTGGCGCCTGGAGGTGCCGCGGCCGCCCAAGCCGCCGGTGCGCGGCGAGGCGCCGCTGCCGGCGCGCTTCGCGCCCTGGCACGCGCTGCTGCCCCAGGACTGAGCCATGGCCCGCATCCCGATCACCGCCAGCGTCGCGATCGACAGCGACGAAATCGAGGAGAAGTTCATCCGCGCCTCGGGGCCGGGCGGCCAGAATGTGAACAAGGTCTCCTCGGCGGTGGAGCTGCGCTTCGATGCGCGCCATTCGCCCTCGCTGCCCGATGCCGTGTCGATCCGGCTCCAGCGGCTCGCCGGATCGCGGCTGACGGGCGAGGGCGTGATCGTGCTGCGCGCCGACGAATATCGGGATCAGCCGCGCAACCGCGAGGCGGCGCTGGCGCGGCTGGTGGCGCTGATCCGCGAGGCGTGCAAGCGGCCCACGCCGCGCCGCGCCACCAAGCCGACCAAGGCCAGCAAGACGCGCCGCCTGGACGCCAAGGGCAGCCGCAGCGCGATCAAGGCCGGGCGCGGCAAGCCCCGGCTGGACTGAGGCGATGGACGCCATCGCCGCCACCGCCTAGAGCGGCGCCATGTACGATTTCGAGCCCGCCGCTTCCACCGATCCCGCCATCCAGTGGGACGATCTCCTCTCCGCCGCCCGCGCCGTGACGGAGGGCGAGCCCGACGCCATCGCCAACATGGCCAATGTCGCGGCGCTGCTGTGGGAGATGCTGCCCGATCTCAACTGGGCCGGCTTCTACCGCATGGTGGAAGGCGAATTGGTGCTCGGCCCCTTCCAGGGCCGCGCCGCCTGCATCCGCATCCCGCTGGGCAAGGGGGTGTGCGGCACCGCCGCCGCCACGGGCGCGGTGCAGCGCGTCGACGATGTCCACGCCTTTCCCGGCCATATCGCCTGCGACGTGGCCTCCGCCTCCGAGCTGGTGGTGCCGATCGTGACGGCGGACGGGCGGGTGCTCGGCGTGATCGATCTCGACAGCCCGCGCGTGGCGCGCTTCGGCGAAGCCGATGTCGCCGGCGGGCTGAAGCTGGCGGCGCTGCTCGCGGCGGCGTTCGCGCCGGCTTGAATCGCGCCGGCCCAACAGGCATCGGCGCCTAAACTGTGGGCGGAGATCGGCGATGGACAAGGTGTTTGCGGACGCGGCGGCGGCGCTGGAGGGCGTGCTGTTCGACGGCATGACGATCATGTCGGGCGGCTTTGGCCTGTCCGGCAATCCCGAAACGCTGATCCCCGAGGTGCGGCGCCGGGGCGTGTCGCGGCTGACAATCATCTCCAACAATGCCGGCGCCGATGGGCTGGGCCTATGGATGCTGCTGGAAAGCCGGCAGGTGACCAAGATGATCTCCTCCTATGTCGGCGAGAACAAGCTGTTCGAGCAGCAATATCTCTCGGGCGAGCTGGAGCTGGAGCTGAACCCCCAGGGCACGCTGGCGGAGCGCATCCGCGCCGGCGGGGCGGGCATTCCGGCCTTCTACACCAAGACCGGCGTCGGTACGGTGGTGGCGGACGGCAAGCCGGTGGAGGAATTTGACGGCGAACTCTACGTGCGCGAGCGCTGGCTGCGCGCCGATCTCGCGCTGGTGAAGGCCTGGAAGGCGGATCGCGCGGGCAATCTCGTCTTCCGCAAGACGGCGCGCAACTTCAACCCGATGATGGCGACGGCGGCGAAGGTGACGGTGGTCGAGGCCGAGGAGATCGTCGAGACCGGCACGCTGGATCCCGACGCCATCCATACGCCGGGCATCTATGTCGATCGCATCATCCCCGCCGCGATCAACGCCAAGCATATCGAGAAGGTAACGACCCGCCCGCGCGGCTGAGCGCGGCGGACGGGTCGCACCGGTCAGGCGGCGCGGGCGAAGGCCGCCGCCTCGGCCACCTGCGCGGCGGTGGGGGTCACGCCCGTATAGAGGCGAAACTGCTCGATCGCCTGGAGCACCATCACATCGGCGCCGAGGATACGCCGCTTGCCCAGCCGCTCGGCGGCGCGCAGCAGCGGCGTTTCCACCGGCAGCGTCACCACGTCGAACACGATCTGCGCCGCCGCGATCATCGGCTCGGGAAAGGCGAGCGTCTCGGCCTCGGGCCCTTCCATGCCGAGCGGCGTGACGTTGATGAGCAGCGGCGCGCCTTCGGCTTCCAGCGTCGGACGCCAGACAAAGCCATACTGCGCGGCGAGCGGCGCGCCCCTCGCCTCGGTGCGGGCGACGATCGTGCCATGGCGGAAGCCCGCATCGCGCAGCGCGGCGGCCACCGCCTTGGCCATGCCGCCCGAACCGCGCAGCAGGAAGGGCGTGGCCGGATCGACATCGCCGATCAGCGCCGCCACCGCGCTATAATCGGTGTTGTGGCCCGTGAGGTGCCCATCGTCGTTGACGATGGTGTTGACGCTGTCGATGGCGCGCGCGGAGGGCTCCAGCGCGTCCAGCATCGGGATCACCGCTTCCTTGAACGGCATGGAGATGGCGCAGCCACGGATGCCGAGCGCGCGGATGCCGCCGATCGCCGCCGCGAGATCGCGGGTGGTGAAGGCCTTATAGACATAATCGAGCCCTGTCAGCTCGTAGAGGCGGTTGTGCAGCCGCGTGCCGAAATTGCTCGGCCGGCCGGACAGCGACATGCACAGCCGCGTATCGCGGCCGAGCGGGGGTTTGGTCATGCAGCGCTCCACGAAAGATCCGCCGGCGCTGCGCGGGCGCGCGCGCCGGCGGAATTGGCTTCAGGTGATGACGTCGGGCTCGTTGCGGCCGGTATGGCCGCTGATGCCGGCGATCGCCTCGGCTGCGGCGACGAGCGGCGCGAGCGCCTCGCCGGTGACGAGATCGAGCGCGCCATCGGCCGGCTCATAGCGTTCCAGATAGACGCGCAGCGTCGCGCCCTCGGTGCCGGTGCCCGACAGGCGGAAGACGATCCGCGAGCCGCCCTCGAACAGGATGCGCACGCCCTGGTTGCGGCTGATGCTCTGGTCGGTGGGATCGGTATAGGCGAAATCGTCCGCCGCGGCGACGACCAGCCCCTCGACATGGCTGCCGGGCAGCCCCTCCAGCTTGCCGCGCAGCCCGGCCATCAGCGCCTCGGCGCCCTCGCTGGCGACGCCCTCATAATCGTGGCGCGCATAATAATTGCGGCCGTACCGGGCCCAATGATCCCGCATCAGCTCGGCCACCGGGATTTTGCGGACGGCGAGGATGTTGAGCCAGAGCAGCACGGCCCAGAGCCCGTCCTTCTCGCGCACATGATCGGAGCCGGTGCCGGCGCTTTCCTCGCCGCAGATCGTCGCCATGCCGGCATCGAGCAGATTGCCGAAGAATTTCCAGCCGGTCGGCGTCTCGTAGCAGCCGATGCCCAGCGCCTCGGCGACACAATCGGCGGCCTGGCTGGTGGGCATGGAGCGGGCGATGCCCTTGAGCCCGGCGGCATAGCCGGGCGCCAGATGCGCGTTCGCCGCCAGCGCCGCGAGCGAATCGGAGGGGGTGACGAACAGCCCCTTGCCGATGATGAGGTTGCGATCGCCGTCGCCATCCGAGGCGGCGCCGAAATCGGGCGCGTCAGGCGCCATCATCTCCTCATACAGCGCGCGCGCATGGACGAGGTTGGGATCGGGATGGTGGCCGCCAAAATCCTCGGAGGGCGTGCCATGCACCACCGTCCCCTTGGGCGCGCCGAGGCGGTTCTCAAGGATCTCGTGGGCATAGGGACCGGTCACCGCGTGCATCGCATCGAAACGGAGGCGGAAGCCCGACGCGATCAGCGCGCGGATCGCCCCGAAATCGAAAAGCTGCTCCATCGCGGCCGCATAATCCTCGACCGGATCGACGATCTCGACCGTCATTCCCTCCACCTCGAGGCTGCCGCGCCCGTCCAGATCGAGATCGGGGCTTTCGGCCAGGCGATATTCGGTGATCGCCTTGGTGCGCGCGAAGATCGCGTCGGTGATCTTCTCGGGCGCGGGGCCGCCGTTCGAGACATTGTATTTGATGCCGAAATCGCCGTGCGGGCCGCCGGGATTATGGCTGGCCGACAGGATCAGCCCGCCAAAGGCGCCGCGGGCGCGGATCAGATTGGAGGCGGCCGGGGTGGAGAGGATGCCGCCCCGCCCGACCAGCACGCGGCCAAAGCCGTTCGCGGCGGCCATGCGGATCGCGGTCTGGATCACGGTGCGGTTGTGATAGCGGCCGTCCCCACCGATCACCAGTGTCGCACCCGCCGGAGCGGCCACCACATCGAACACCGACTGGATGAAGTTTTCCGCATAATGAGGCTGTTGGAACACGCCGACCTTTTTGCGGAGGCCGGAGGTGCCGGGCTTCTGATCGGTAAAGGGGGTGGTAGGCACAAGGCGCACGGTCGCGTCTCCCGTTTGGATCGCTCCTCTTAGCGGGTGCAGCATGGCGGGCTCAAGCCATCGCTTGCGCGAGGCCCCGAAGCACGCTTACCAACGCGGTTCGGGGGACAAGGGGTGACTATGCGAGCGACACATTTGTTTGCGTGCGCGGGCGCGCTGGCGCTGGCCGCCTGCGCGACCGGCCCAAGTGGCGCGGGCCCGGCGAAAAGCGCCGCCGCCGCGCCCGCCAAGGGGCCGGGGCCGGGCAAGGGCTATGCCCATGATCCGTATCCGTCCACCTATCGGCCCTATCCGGGCGTGCCGACGCTGGTGACGAACGTGACCATCTTCGACGGCGAGGGGGGCCGGATCGACAGCGGCGAGGCGCTGTTCGCGGACGGCAAGATCGTGGCGGTCGGGCCGCACGTCGAGGCGCCGGCGGGCGTCACCCGGATCGACGGCACGGGCAAATATCTCACCCCCGGCATCGTCGATATCCACAGCCATCTCGGCGACTATCCTTCGCCCGGCATCGCCGCGCTGTCCGACGGCAACGAGGCGACCGCGCCGACCACGCCCGATGTGTGGGCGGAGCACAGCGTCTGGCCGCAGGATCCCGGCTTCGGCCGCGCGCTGATGAATGGCGGCGTCACCACGCTGCAGATCCTGCCGGGATCGGCCAATCTCATGGGCGGCCGCTCGGTGGTGGTGAAGAATGTCTATGCCCGCACCGCCCAGGCGATGAAGTTTCCGGGCGCGCCCTATGGGCTGAAGATGGCGTGCGGCGAAAATCCGAAGCGCGTCTACGGCTCCAAGGGCCGCGAGCCCTCGACGCGCATGGGCAATATCGCGGTGGACCGGCAGACCTGGGCCAAGGCGGTCGAGTATAAGCGCAAATGGGACAAATATGAGCGCGACGGCGGCGAACCCCCGGCGCGCGACATCGGCATGGACACGCTGGCCGGCGTGCTGGCGGGCGAGATCCTCGTCCAGAACCACTGCTACCGTGCCGACGAAATGGCCAACGTCCTCGATATGGCGCACGAGTTCGGCTATCATGTCAGCGCCTTCCACCACGCGGTGGAGGCCTATAAGATCGCCGACTATCTCAAGCGCGAGAATGTCTGCGCCGCCGTCTGGGCCGATTGGTACGGCTTCAAGATGGAAAGCTACGATGGCATCCCCGAAAATCTCGCGATTCTGCAGCAGGCCGGCGCCTGCGCGATGATCCATTCCGACGATCAGAACGGAATCCAGCGGCTGAACCAGGAAGTCGCCAAGGCGCTCGCCGCCGGGCGCCGGGCCGGCATCGCCATTCCGGATGCGGTGGCGTGGGAGTGGCTCTCCTACAACCCCGCGCGCGCGCTCGGCATCGCCGATCGCACCGGCAGCCTCAAGCCCGGCAAGATGGCCGATCTGGTGCTGTGGAACGGCCATCCCTTCAGCGTCTACACCCGCCCCGACAAAGTGTGGGTGGATGGCGCGCTGCTCTACGACTCGGCCGATCCCAAGCGGCGGCCGGTGAGCGATTTCGAACTGGGCCAGCCTGGCGCGGGAGACGTGAAGTGAAGGCGCTGCTGCTTGGCCTGGCGGGCCTGATCGCCACCGCCCCGGCGGTCGCCGAAACGATCGCCATCACCGGCGGCACCGTCGCGATCGGCGATGGCTCGGCGCCGATCCCGGACGGCATCGTGCTGGTGCGCGACGGCCGCATCCTCGCCGCCGGCGCCGGCGTGGCGATCCCTCCAGAGGCGCGGCGGATCGACGCGCGCGGCAAATGGGTGTCGCCCGGCCTCGTCGCCGGCCTCACCAATATCGGCCTGTCCGACGCCGAGGGCATCGAGGAGAGCAACGATGTGTCGGCGCGCGGCGCGCCCTTCCATGCCGCGATCGACATCGCCCCCGCGGTCAATCCCGATGCCGCGATCCTCGGCAATGAGCGGCTCGGCGGCATCACCCGCGCGGTGCTGACGCCGGACGCGGCGGGATCGATCTTCGCCGGGCAGGGGGCGGTGATCGGGCTGGGCGCCGGTGCGCCGCCGGTGCTCAAGGCGCGCGCCTTCCAATATGTCGAATTCGGCGAGGAGGGCGCGCAGCTGGCGGGCGGCAGCCGACCCGCGGCGTTCGCGGTGCTGCACGACGCGCTCGCCGAGGCCGAGGAGTATCGCCGCAACCCCACCGCCTTTGGCGGACGCGAGCGCGATTCGCTGGTGAAGCGCGGCGATGCCGAGGCGCTGCTGCCCGTGCTGGACGGGCGGCAGCCGCTGCTCGTCCATGTCGAGCGCGCGAGCGACATTCGCGCGGTGCTGGCGCTCACCACGCGCTACCCCCGGCTGCGGCTGGTGCTGGTGGGCGCCACCGAGGGCTGGCGCGTCGCCCCCGAAATCGCCGCCGCCCATGTCCCCGTCATCGCCGCGGCGCTCGCCGATCTGCCCGAGCGGTTCGAGCGGCTGTCGGCGACGGAGAGCAATGTCGGCCGGCTGCGCCAGGCCGGCGTCACCGTCGCACTGTCCAGCGTCGATGCCAGCGCGCCCGCGCCGATGCAGCGCAATCTCAAGCAGTTCGCGGGCAATCTCGTGGCGATCGGCAAGCTGCCCGGCGCCACCGGGCTGAGCTGGGGCGAGGCGCTCGCCACCATCACCGCGCGGCCGGCGGAGATACTCGGCCTGGGCGGCGAGATCGGCTCGCTGCGGCCCGGCCGGCGCGCGGACATCGTCCTGTGGGATGGCGATCCGCTCGAACTCGCCTCGGCGCCGGTGGCGCTGTTCATCGACGGGCGCCCGCAGCCCATGCGCTCGCGCCAGACCGAGCTGCGCGACCGCTACCTCACGCCGCAGGAAGGCGCGCTGCCCAAGGCCTATCAATGGTGAGCGGCGGCTGAGCCGGACGGGGCGGGCGGCGTCATGGGCGACGCCGGCCCCGTCAGTTGCGGCTTTCCGGCGCGCAGTGGCGGGCGGCGCTGGCCAGCAGCTGGGCGGCCAGCGGGGCGTCGGCCGGGGTCGCGGCGGTGGCGCGGATGCGACGCTGGGTGCCGAGATCGTCCACCGAGAACAGCGCATGGCCATTGGCGACCCGGCCATCCGCGCCCACGCTGTCGAAATTGAGATCCAGCATCACCCCGGCGGCGGTGTTGATGGCGGTGAGGCGGCCGGCCGGGCTCCATTCGCTCCGCAGACATTGGACGAGCGGATCGAAGGCCATGTCGGTCACGATCTCGCCCGGCGCGCCGGGCATGGCCTGGGCGGCCGCCGCCGGCGTGCCGGCACCCGCGACGAGGGCGATCAGCGCCGCCGCCTGAACAATCGAGACGCAGTGCATCGGCTTGCCTCCGGCGGCCCGCGCCGCGCTTCCCCGCCCATGGCTAAGGCCATTGGTATCCACAAGAAATATCTCCGATTAACTATGTCTTAGCGGCGTCTGCGGCATGGCCTTCCGATCGCTACCAGGGAAGAGCAGATGGGCGAGGACGGCGCGGTGGTGGATGTGGGCGTGATCGGCGCCGGCCCGGCGGGGCTCACGGCCGCCTATCTGCTCACCAAGGCGGGCCGATCGGTGACGGTGATCGAGCGCGATCCCCGCTACGTTGGCGGCATCAGCCGCACGGTCGAGCAGGACGGGTTCCGCTTCGATATCGGCGGCCACCGCTTCTTCTCCAAATCGCGTCAGGTGGTGGAGCTCTGGAACGAGATCCTGCCCGACGATTTCATCGAGCGGCCGCGCATGAGCCGCATCTATTACGAGGGCAAATTCTACGCCTATCCGCTGCGGGCGTTCGAGGCGCTGCGCAATCTCGGGATCGGCCGCTCGATCGCCTGCATGGCCTCCTTCGCGCGGGCCCGGCTGCGGCCGCGCCGCGATCCGCAAAGTTTCGAGGACTGGACGATCAACCAGTTCGGCGCGCGCCTCTTCGGCATCTTCTTCAAGACCTATACCGAAAAAGTATGGGGCATGGCGTGCGACGAGATCTCGGCCGATTGGGCGGCGCAGCGCATCAAGGGGCTGAGCCTGGGCGGTGCGGTGCTGGATGGCCTCAAGCGGTCGCTCGGCCTCGCGCGGCGCCCCAATGACGGCATGGCCGCCAAGACGCTGCTCGAGAGCTTCCGCTATCCGCGCAAGGGCCCGGGCATGATGTGGGAGGCGGCGCGCGATCATGTCGTCGCCGGCGGCAACGCAGTGCTGATGGATCATGCGCTCGCCCGCCTCAGCTGGAACGCGGCGGAGCGCTGCTGGCATCTGCTCGCCACCACCGGCGATGGCGGCCAGCGCCTGATCCGCGCGCGCGCGATCATCTCCTCGGCGCCGATGCGCGAGCTTGCCGCGCGCCTCCACCCGCTGCCCCGCACCGCCACCGCCGCCTTCGACCTCCGCTATCGCGACTTCCTGACCGTGGCGCTCAAGATTCGCGCGCCCGATCTCTTCCCCGACAATTGGATCTATATCCATGACCCGAAGGTGAAGGTGGGGCGCATCCAGAATTACCGCTCCTGGTCGCCCGAGATGGTGCCCGATCCCTCGGTCGCCTGTGTCGGGCTGGAATATTTCTGCTTCGAGGGCGACGGCTTGTGGGGCATGTCCGATCAGGCGCTGATCGAGCTTGCCACCGCCGAGATGGCGACGCTCGGCCTGTGCGATCCCGCCGCCGTGGAGGGCGGCGTGGTGGTGCGGCAGGAGAAGGCCTATCCGATCTACGATGCCGCCTATCGCGACAATGTGGAGGCGCTGCGGGGCGAGCTGGAAAGCCTCTATCCCACGCTCCACCTTGTCGGCCGCAACGGGATGCACCGCTACAATAATCAGGATCATGCGATGATGACGGCGATGCTGTCGGTGCGCAACATCCTGGCCGGGCGCCGTGTCCACGATGTGTGGGCGGTGAACGAGGATGCCGAATATCACGAGGCGGGCGCCGAGGGCGATGCCGCCGACATCGCGGCGGCCTTGAACGCCGACCGGGCGGTGCCGCGCCGCCGCGTCGCCTGAGCGGGCCGGTGGCGCCGCGCGCCGACGCGCGACGGTTCGCGCTCGCGGTGATGCTGATCTGGCTGGCGGCGGCGCTGCTGATGGTGCTGCTCGCCCGGGGTCGGATCGCGGCGGGAACCTATCTGGACGCCGACGACCAGCTCCGCCTCGTCGAGCTGCGCGACTGGCTGGGCGGCCAGACCTTTCGCGATGTCAGCCAGCATCGGCTCAACCCGCCCTTCGGCGCGCCGATGCACTGGTCGCGCCTGGTGGACCTGCCGCTGGCGGCACTGGTGCTGGCGCTGCGCCCGCTGCTCGGCGCCGCGCGCGCGGAGCTGTGGGCGACGGTGCTGGTGCCGCTCGCCACGCTCTTCCTGGCGATGCTGGCGATCGGGCTGATCGCGCGGCGGCTGGCCGGCGCGCGCGTGGGCCTGCTCGCCGTGGCGCTGGTGCCGCTCTGCCCGCCCGGCCTCGCCCAGTTCCTGCCGCTCCGCATCGATCATCATGGCTGGGAGATTGTGTTCAGCCTTGCCGCGATCGCCGCCGCGCTGGCGCCGCCAAGCCGACGCAGCGCGCTTGCCGCCGCGCTGGCGCTGGCGATCGGCCTTCAGATCTCGCTGGAATCGCTGCCGATGGCGGTCGCCATCCTGGGTGTTGCGGGGCTTGGCTGGGCCTGGAGCGGACGCCGGGCGGAGGGGCGGTGGCTGGCGTCCACGCTGGCGACGCTGGCGCTGGGCGAGGCGCTGCTCTTCCTCGGCCTCCATGCGCCCGGCACGCGGGAGGGCGCCTGCGACGCGATCTCGCCGCCGCAACTCGCCGCGCTGGGCGTGGCGGCGGCGGGGGTGATCGGGCTGGCGGCGGCGGCGCCCGCGCGGCGCGTGGCGCGGCTTGCCGGGCTCGGCCTGGTCGCGCTGGCCGCCGGGCTCGCCTTTCACGCGCTGCCGCCGCGCTGCGGAGCGGACGCCTTCGCCGCGCTCGAGCCGATCGTGCGGCATCGCTGGTACGAAGGGGTGAAGGAAGGCATGCCCATCTGGCATGCGGGCGGGGCGGTGGCGCTGGGCGTCATCCTGTATCCGCTGATCGGGCTCGGCTGCGCGCTGGCCGGCTGGCGCAGCGCGGCAGGGCCGGCGCGGGCGCTCTGGATGCGCTACGCCGCGCTGCTCGCCGCCGCGACGCTCGTCGCCGTGCTTGTGCTGCGGGCGAGCGCGCTCGCCAATCTCCTCGTCGTCCCCGCCGCTGCCTGGGCCATGGCGCGGCTGATGGCGCGCGCCGCCGCCCACCGTCGCGCGCTGGTGCGGGTCGCGGGTGCCGCCGCCGCCGGGCTCGCCCTGGCGCCTCCGATCCTGTCCGGTCTGGGCGCGGGGCTGCTCGCGGCGCCGCCGGCCGATCCCGCCGGCCGGGCGGCCGGCGAGGCGTGCCGCAGCGCGTCCAGCCTCGCCGCGCTCAACAGGTTGGCGCCGGCGCGCTTCCTGCTGCCCTTCGATCTCGCGCCGACGCTGCTGATGGCGACGCACCACAGCGCGCTCGCCAGCGGCCATCACCGCAACCATGCGGCGATGGCGGAGAGCATCCGCGCCTTCGAGGGATCGGATGCGACCGCCCGCACGGTGCTGCGCCGGCACGGCCTCACCTATGTCCTGCTCTGCCCGACCTATGTCGAAACCCGCGATTCGATCGTGGCGGCGCCCCACGGGTTCGCCGCGCATCTGGTGGCGGGCCGCATCCCGCCCTGGCTCGCGCCCGTGCCGATCCCGGGCGCGCGCTTCGGCCTGTGGCGGGTGACGGATCAGGGGCCGGCGGGGCTGCCTTCGTCGCGCTCGGCCGGCGGCATGGTGCCGGCCCGCGCGCAGAGCGCGCGCAGCGCCGGCTTCAGCCCTTCTTCCAGTGTGGGGTGATAGAAGGGCCGGTCGAGCAGCTGGTGGGCCGCGAGACCGTCGGCGATCGCCCAGGCCAGGAGGTGGCCGAGATGCTCGGCGCCGGGCGCGAAGATCTCGGCGCCGATCAGGCGCCCGTCGGGCGCGGCATGGAGCCGGGCGAGCCCGTCTGCCACGCCGTCGATCGTCGCGCGCCCCTGGTCGCGATAATCGGATTCGCCGATCAGCGCGTCCGCCCGGTCGGTCTCGCCGATCAGCGCCAGCGAGGGTTCGGTGAAGAGGATCGAGAAGGGCGGGTCGCGCCGCACGCGCGCGATCTGCGGATAAAGCGCCGCGTTGCGCCCGGCGATCGCGCCCTCGGTGGACGCCTCGTGCAGCACGGGGCGCACGCCATCGGCGTCGCCGGCCATGAACAGCGGCCCGGCGCCCAGCTGGAGCGTCTCCGGGTCGATCGGCAGCGATCCGTCTTCGGGCAGAACCAGCCCCGTCGCGGCGAGATCGAGCTCGTCCAGCGCGGGCGGCCGCCCGGTCGCGACCAACAGGCGATCCACCATCAGGCTGCCCTGGCTGGCGCCGTGCCAGCGCAGCCGCACGCCATCGCCCTCCGCCTCGGCGATCACCTCGGTGTCGAGATGCAGAGCGAGATCGCGCGTCAGCACGTCGCGCAGCGCCGCGCCGATCGGCCCGTCCGCCGCGACGCCACCGAGCGTCTGCCCCTGATCGAAGACGGCCACCTCCACGCCGAGACGGGCGAAGGCCTGGGCAAGCTCCAGCCCCAGCGGCCCCGCGCCGATCACGCCCAACCGCGCGGGCAGATCGGTGAGCGTGAACAGGCTTTCGTGCGTCAGCGCGCGATCGCCGAGCGCGGCGAAGGCGGGCGGCAGCGCCGGCCGGGCGCCGGTGGCGATCACCACCGCGCGCGCCTCGATCTCCGCGCCATCGTCGAGCCCGAGCCGCGTCGGGCCGAGAAAGCGCGCCGATCCGCGCCGCTTGACGCCCTCCGGCAGGGCGGCGATGTCCGCCTCCACCCCGGCGGTGAACCGATCGCGCAAGTCCCGCACGCGCTTCATCACCGCCCGGCCGTCGACCGCAGGCGCCGACGCGCCCACGCCGAAGTCCGGCGCGCGCCGCACCGCCTGCGCGGCCCGCGCCGCCGCGATCAGCAGCTTGGACGGCATGCAGCCGCAGCGCGCGCAGGTCGTTCCGGCGAACTGCGGATCGATCAGCAGGGTGTTCGCCCCGGCCGCACGCGCAGCGCGTTCGGCGGCGAGCCCGGCGGTGCCGGCGCCGATCACGGCGACATCATAGATCAGGGTCATGGCCGCCCAACCGGCGGCGGCGGGGGCCGGTTCCGGCGCGGCGACGGTTGATCTTGGCGAGCGGCGCGGCGAAACCAGGCGTCATGGTGCATCCGCTTAGCCTGCCGCCGCTCGGGCCGGTGCTGCCCTGGCTCGACATGGCCGGGCTGGCGGTGTTCGCCGCCTCGGGCGCGCTCGCCGCCGCACGGGCGCGGCAGACCTTCGTCACCTTCTGCTTCTTCGCCTGCGTCACCGGCACCGGCGGCGGCACCACGCGCGACCTGCTGATCGGCGCGCCCGTCTTCTGGCTGCGCGATCCCGCCAGCCTCGGCATCTGCCTGGCGATGGCGGCGCTGGTGTGGCTGGTGCCGCGACGCTGGTGGCCCGAGGCCGCGCTGGACTGGTGCGACGCCGCCGGCCTCGCCGCCTATGCCGTCTATGGCGCGGGCAAGGCGCTGAGCTATGACGTGCCGCCGCTGCCCGCCGCGATGATGGGGGTGGTGTCCGCCTGCCTGGGCGGGATCATCCGCGATGTCGTCGCGGGCGTGCCGTCGATCATCCTGCGACCCGAACTCTATGTCACCGCGGCGGCGCTTGCGGCGGGGCTGTTCGTGGGGCTGACGCGTGCCGGGCTCGCCGCGCCCTGGCCGGCGGCGGTGGCGGTGCTCGCCGGCTTCGCGCTGCGCGCCGCCGCGATCGCGCGCGGCCTGGCGCTGCCCGCCTATCGCGGCTGAGGCACCGCCGGATCGGCCGTGCGCGGCGCGAGATCGCGCTGCCAGAAGCCGACATCGTGCCAGCGCCCCTGCTTGAAGCCGATGCCCGGCTGCACCCCGGCGGGGCGGAAGCCGAGCGCCGCGTGCAACGCCTCGCTGGCCGGA
Source organism: Sphingomonas morindae (assembly GCF_023822065.1). Taxonomy (NCBI): domain Bacteria; kingdom Pseudomonadati; phylum Pseudomonadota; class Alphaproteobacteria; order Sphingomonadales; family Sphingomonadaceae; genus Sphingomonas; species Sphingomonas morindae. The sequence continues at coordinate 416,548 of NZ_CP084930.1, read as the reverse complement.
TTGGGCAAAGTGAGGACGCCGATGGCGGCGACATAGCCGTGCGCCGCCAGCGCGTCCAAAAGGGCGCCGTAGAGAAGGCGGCCGAGCCCCTGGCCCTGCGCGGCCGGCGCGAGATAGATGCCCGTCTCCGCCACCCAGCGATAGGCGGCGCGCGTGCGATAGGGGCTGCCATAGGCATAGCCGATCACCGCGCCCTCCCGCTCGGCGACCAGCCAGGGGAAGGCGTGGGTGATCGCCTCGATCCGCGCGCCGATCTCGCCCTCGTCGGGGGCCGCCAGCTCGAAGGTGATGACGCTGTCCGTGACATAGGGGCGGTAGAGTTCGGCGATGGCGGCGGCGTCCTCCCGCCGCACCGGCCGGATCAGCGCCGGCCCGCGCGCCGGTTCAGAAGCCGGCATGGCTGAGCAGGCCGCGCGTGGTGCGGAGATCGGCCGGATCGGGCGGCAGCGCCGCGCCGCAGACGAGGCAGCGCACCTGAATGGCCGGGCCGGTGAGGATCATCCGCGCATCGCCAAGCGCGCGCGCCGCCGCCAGATCGGGCGCGGCGCGCAGCCCGGCGAAGACATCGTCCGCGCGGCCCTGCGCGCCCTGATCGGCGCCGTCAGTCAGCATGCGCAGCAGCCGCAGCCGCAGCGAGGCCGGACGCTCGACAAAGACCGGATGGACCTGCGCCGGATCGAGCCCGGCGCGACGCGCGGCCTCCGCCAGGGCATCGGCGAGGCCGCCGAAATGATCCACCAGCCCGAGCCGGCGCGCGGTCGCCCCATCCCAGACCCGCCCCTGCGCGATCGCGTCCACCGTCGGCACCGGGATGTGGCGCGCGCCCGCGACGAGCGCGAGGAAGCGGGCATAGGTCTGGTTGACGCCGGCCTGGAGCATCGCGTCGGCCACCGGCGTGGTGCCGCGCAGCACGTCGGGCTGGCCCGACAGCGGCGTGGCGCCGACGCCATCAGCCGAAAGCCCGATCTTGCCGAGCGCGTTCTGGAAGGTCGGGATGATGCCGAACACGCCGATCGAGCCGGTGATGGTGGAAGGCTCGGCGAAGATGGTGTCTCCGGCGGTCGCCACCCAATAGCCGCCCGACGCCGCCACCGAACCCATGGACACCACCACCGGCAGGCCCTTGGCCTTGGCGGCGAGGATGGCGGAGCGGATCCGGTCCGATCCGGTCACCGAGCCGCCGGGGCTGTCGATCCGCACCACCAGCGCCTTCAGGTCGTCGCGCGCCAGCGAGCGATTGAGCGCCTCGGCGATGCTGTCGCCGCCGGCGGTGCCGAGCGGCGCCTTGCCGTCGACGATCGCGCCCGCCACGGTGACGACGCCGATCGCGTCGCCGCCGCTCGGCGCGGGATTGAGATCGACCCAATCCGATAGCGCCACCGTCTTGAACCCGCCGGGGCCGGCCTTGGCATCGGCGCCCACCAGATCGGCGACGTGGCGGCCAAAGGCGATGCGGTCGCCCAGATGATCGACCAGCCCGGCGGCGCGGGCCGCCTCGGCGAGCGAGAGATTGGGAAGCTGGCCGGCCGTCAGCCGAGCGAGATAGGCGGCGAGCTGGGCCCTGGGCCGCGTGCGCGCCACCTCCTGCTGATATTGCGTCCACAGCGCGTTGATCAGCGCCTGGTTGGCGGCGCGCGCTTCGGGGCTCGCATCGCTGCGGATAAAGGGCTCCACCGCCGATTTGAACTTGCCGACCCGATAGACATGCGCCTCGACCCCGAGCTTATCGAGCAGCCCCTTGTAATAGAGCTGCGCGCCGCCCGGCCCGAGGGTGAGCACCGCGCCCAGCGGATCGAGCCAGATCTCGCTGGCATGGGCGGCGATGAGGTAGCGCGCATCATCATAGGCGGTGGCGCGGGCGAGCACGGGCTTGCCGGCGGCGCGGACCAGATCGATCGCCCGACCAAGCTCCGAGATCGCCGCCTGGCCGCCGCCGGTGAAGCCGTCGAGGTTGAGCACCAGCGCCTTGATGCGATCATCCCCGGCCGCGGCCTTGACCGCGCGCACCATGTCGCGCAGCCGCACGGACTGGGATCCGCCGGCGTCGCCGCCATTGACGAGATCGAGCGCCCGCGCATCGGCCGGCTGCTCGGCGAGCGCGCCCTTCAGATCCAGCACCAGCGCGCCGCCGCCCGACGGCACCGCCGGGCCGCCGCCCGACAAGCCGACGAACAGCCCCCCGAACAGGATCAGCAGCAGGATCAGCGCCAGCAGATCCTTGACCCCAACCAGAAAACGCCAGAAGGCCCGTACGAAACGCATGCGCCGTCACCTCACCGTCACGCGCGCAGCGCTATAGAAGCGGAGCGGGGCTGACAATCGCGCCGCCCGATGCGGCGAAAATTGTTCCGCGCCCCGCTTGACGATCCCCCTGACAGCGCCATATCCGCCGCGTTGGCACTCGCCGCACGAGAGTGCTAACAGTGTTTCCCATGCCGGCCGACTCCGACAGGGGGGCGAGGCCGGCGCGCATGAGAAAGGTCGATCCCATGAACTTTCGTCCGTTGCACGACCGCGTGCTCGTTCGTCGCGTCGAGGCCGAGGAAAAGACGGCCGGCGGCATCATCATCCCCGATTCCGCCAAGGAAAAGCCGCAGGAGGGCGAGGTCGTCGCCGCCGGTGCCGGCGCCAAGGACGAGAGCGGCAAGGTGAGCCCGCTGGACGTGAAGGCCGGCGATCGCATCCTGTTCGGCAAGTGGTCGGGCACCGAGGTGAAGATCAACGGCGAGGATCTCCTCATCATGAAGGAGAGCGACATCCTGGGGATCGTCGGCTGAGCCGCTGATCGCGACCGCTTCTTGTCCGGCCCCGGCCGGACCCTGTTTCTAGGAAGGAATACAACATGGCTGCGAAGGACGTTAAGTTCTCCCGCGACGCCCGCGAGCGGATTCTGCGCGGTGTCGACATCCTCGCCGACGCGGTGAAGGTGACGCTCGGCCCCAAGGGCCGCAATGTCGTGATCGACAAGTCGTTCGGCGCCCCGCGCATCACCAAGGACGGCGTCACCGTCGCCAAGGAGATCGAGCTGAAGGACAAGTTCGAGAACATGGGCGCCCAGATGGTGCGCGAAGTGGCCTCGAAGACCAACGATCTCGCCGGTGACGGCACCACCACCGCGACCGTGCTCGCCCAGGCGATCGTCCGCGAGGGCATGAAGTCGGTGGCCGCCGGCATGAACCCGATGGATCTGAAGCGCGGCATCGATCTCGCCGTGACCAAGGTCGTCGAGAATCTGAAGGCGCGTTCCAAGCCGGTCGCCGGCTCGAACGAGGTCGCCCAGGTCGGCATCATCTCCGCCAATGGCGACAAGGAAGTCGGCGAGAAGATCGCCGAGGCCATGGAGAAGGTCGGCAAGGAAGGCGTGATCACCGTCGAAGAGGCGAAGGGTCTCGAGTTCGAGCTCGACGTCGTCGAGGGCATGCAGTTCGACCGCGGCTATCTTTCGCCCTATTTCATCACCAACCCGGAGAAGATGCAGGTCGAGCTCAGCGACCCCTACATCCTCATCCATGAGAAGAAGCTGTCGAACCTCCAGTCGATGCTTCCGATCCTCGAGGCGGTGGTGCAGTCGGGCCGTCCGCTGCTCATCATCGCCGAGGACATCGAGGGCGAGGCGCTCGCCACGCTCGTGGTCAACAAGCTGCGCGGCGGCCTGAAGGTCGCGGCCGTGAAGGCGCCGGGCTTCGGCGATCGCCGCAAGGCGATGCTCGAGGACATCGCGATCCTCACCAAGGGCGAGCTGATCTCGGAAGATCTCGGCATCAAGCTCGAGAATGTCACCGTCGGCATGCTCGGCACCGCCAAGCGCGTCACGATCGACAAGGACAACACCACCATCGTCGATGGTGCCGGTGACGAGGGCGCGATCAAGGCCCGCGTCGAGGCGATCCGCGCGCAGATCGAGATCACCACGTCCGACTATGATCGCGAGAAGCTCCAGGAGCGTCTGGCGAAGCTGGCGGGTGGCGTGGCCGTGATCAAGGTCGGCGGCGCCACCGAGGTCGAGGTGAAGGAGCGCAAGGACCGCGTCGACGACGCGCTGCACGCGACCCGCGCGGCCGTGGAAGAGGGCATCGTCCCGGGTGGCGGCACCGCGCTGCTCTATGCCACCAAGGCGCTGGACGGCCTGAAGGGCGTGAACGACGACCAGACCCGCGGCGTCGACATCATCCGTCGCGCGATCACCGCGCCGGTCAAGCAGATCGCGCAGAATGCGGGCTTCGACGGCGCCGTCGTCGCCGGCAAGCTGCTCGACGGCACCGACGAGAAGCTGGGCTTCAACGCCTCGACCGACGTCTATGAGGATCTCGTCGCCGCCGGCGTCATCGATCCGACCAAGGTGGTGCGCACCGCGCTCCAGGACGCCGCTTCGGTGGCCGGCCTGCTGATCACCACCGAGGCGACCGTCGCCGAACTGCCCGACGACAAGCCGGCGCCCGCCGGCATGCCGGGCGGCGGCATGGGCGGCATGGGCGGCATGGACTTCTAAGTCCCGCCAACCGTTCCGGACCAGGCAGGGGCCGGGGGCTTGTCCTTCGGCCCCTTTGCTATGCGTGCGACGCGGTGAACGGCGGAGGGTGCGGAGCGACGGCTGGACCTGGCGGGCGCCCCGGCCGTTCAGACGCGCAGCCGCATCGTCTCGTTCGGGGGCAGGGCCGACCATGCGCGCGACAGATCCTCCAACCGCGCGCGGATCGCCTCGATCCCCGCGTGCGTCACGGCGATCGCGCCATGCCCCCGCGCGCCGCAGGCCTGTTCATACATGGCGATCAGATCCGCCGCCGGCACGGGGCCGCCCCATAATTCTGCCTGGACGCACTCCACCAGCCGCTCGATCGCCGCTTCGTCGACCTCGCCCGGCGCGGTGAAATCCGCGGCTCCGCCTTCCGCCACGCGCGCGAGGAAACCGCGCCGGCCGAGCACGGTTTCGACCGCGTAATGCACCATATCGTGCGGGATGATGCCCTGTTTCGGGCAGGCGATCGTCTCCGGCTCGCCGGTTGGCCGAATCAGGATCAGCGTGTCGAACCGGCCGGCGCGCTTGGTGAAGTGCAGCTCCATGCGACCAGCCTATCACGGCCGGCATGCCGCGCCACCCGCGCCCAGCTCCCGTAACGGGTGCTTTGGGGACGCCCGGCTAGTTGCCGTGGCCGATGGCGCCGTTGATGAGGCCAAGCTGCTTCCGGTACAAATTGGTCATGGCGGCGAAATCGGTGCGGATCTGGCCCATTTTCAGCAGCTGATCTTCCAGCGACACGGTGTTGCCGTCGGGCTTGGTCTCGCTCGTCGCGCGGTCGCGGATGGTGGCGCGGTCCGCCGGGCGGGGCACGCCGAGCGCCACCATCGCCTCGGTTGGCACCACCTGGGGCGGGGTGATGCGCTGCACGCCGCCACGCCCGATCTGGCGTTCGAGCAGCGCGCCGAAATCGGGCGGCCGCACGTCGCGCGCGCGGAAATGGGGCGTTTCGCTGTTGGCGATATTCTCGGCCACCACGCGCTGCCGGGTGGCGAGATGGTGGAGCGAGCGGGTGATCGCGTCGAGCAATGGCGGCTGGCTGGGCATGGCGTGCGCCTCAGCCGCCCAGCCGCGTCAGCGCGGACCGATAGCTGTCGATCTGCTTCTGCGTCCGCGCGTCGATCGGCTGGCCCTGGGTCTTGTCCAGCAGCGCCGCCTTGGCGGGCGACCAGTAGAGCGAGCTATAGGCACCCTGCACCCGCGCGATCGCCTGCTTGATCGCGTCCACCGCCGTCTTGGCCTGTTCGCGGCTGGCAAGGCTGAGCGTGGTGGTCAGCGACAGAGCGAACTTGCCGCCCGGCTTCACCTTCGGCTCGTCCTTGGCGGGGGGCTTGTCCGAGATGAGCGTTCCGGCCTCCAGCCCGAGCCGGGGCAGGGCATCCTGATCCTGGGGGCCGGGCATGATCTTGAGGCTGTTCCCCGGCGTCACGCTGATCTTGAGCGTGGCGCGGCCCTCCACCACGGGCGCGGTGACGGTGACGGCCTTGCCCAGCTTGCGCTTGATCTTGTCGGCCAGGGTGCGGATCGTCTCGTCCTTGTCGATCTCGACCGTGAAGGCCGGCATGTCGTTGAGGCGAAGCTGGAAGCGATCGCCCGCGGCGCCGATCGCCTCGTCCTTGCCGTGCAGCCCCGTCTGCGAGGCGAGATCGGGCGCCTCCACGCCACCCAGATCGCCCGAGGGCAGACCGAGCGCCTGCAGCGCGCTGCCCGGCCCGGGCACGCGGCCGACCAGCACCGGCCCCACGCTTTCCTCATAGGTGCCGAATTGCGCGATGGCGCCCACCGCGCCGCTGTCCAGCGCGATCCGCGCGGTGAAGCCATCCACCTTGCCGGTGCGCGTGCCGGCGAGATCGCCCTTGGTGCGGCCGCCGATCACGATCGCATCGCCGATAAAGGCGACGCTGTCCGCCTGATCGTCCCCCCCGCCGCCGACATAGCTGGTCCTGGCATTGGCGAGCGTGGCGTCGAGCTGGGTGACGAAGGCGTCGCGGCCGCCCGTCAGCCCATTGGCCTGCGCACCCGCCACCGCGGTGCCGGTGGTGGCGCCCGCCACCGCGACCCGCCCCTCCGACGACACCGCCAGCGCGCGCGCATCGACCGCGCCGAGATCGAACTGCGCCTGCTCGGTGATGGTGGCGGGATCGAGCGTGCGCAGCACGGCGCTGGCGTCGTCGCGGGTCAGCGCGAGCAGGGCGCCGCTTCTGGGATCCACCGCCAGCGCCTTGATCGTGCCGCCCGTATCGGTGGCGAGCGTGGCGCGCTGCCTGAGATTGCCGCCGGCATCGATCTGGAAGACGAAATTCTGCCGCACGCCGTCGCGGCTCGTCTGGCCGCCGACATAGATGCTGCCGTCCGCGCCCACCGTCACCGCCGTCGCGCTGTCGTCCCCGCCCGAGCGGATCGCCGTGCTGAAGATCTTCTGGCCGCTGGCGGTGAAGCGCGCGACGACCATGTCGTCGTCCATCGACACGGTCCGGTCGCGATCGCCGGACACGGTGCCGCTGACGGTGACGGTGCCGGCGGCATCCACGGAGATCGCGCCCCCCGTTGAGGTGCCCGGTTCGCCCAGCGGATGCTGCCACAGCACATGGCCGGCGCTGTCCAGCTTGGTGACGAACAGCGTCGTCTTGCCGGTGGACCGATAGGCGCCGAAATCGCCATCGGTGGTGCCGACGACATAGCTGCTGCCGGACGCATCGGTCGCCATGGCGCGCACGTCCAGGTCCGCCAGCTTGGTGGGATCGGGCGGTGGCAGCGGCTTGCCGTCCGGTCCCTTGGGGCGCTTCGCCTCGTCGTTCTTCGCCGCCTCGCGCGCCGTGGCGTCGCGATCGATCGCGCCGATCCGGTCGAGCGGACGCGCGTTGGCGGTTTCGTCCTGCGGATTGTCGACCCGGCGCATGGCCATGGTGGTGCCATTGTCATCGGTCTGCGCGCTGACCACCATGATCGAGTCCGGCGCGCCCGCCTGGCCGAGGCGCACCGTCTCGTTGGCGGGCAGCCGATAGCCGATCGCCCATTGATCCTCGCCGACCAGCTCGAGCGTGAACTGCGCGCCCCAGCGCGGGATCGGCCTGCCCGCGCCATCCAGCAGCGGGCTGCCGTCGCTGGTCGTCAGGGCGATGGAACCGATCTTCGCGTTGAGCGCCTTGACCACCTCGCCCAGCCTGGGCGGCTGGCCCAGGGTCGACAGGTCCAGCGTCACCGTGTCCGTCCTGCCCTTGCCGTCGCGATTGCCGAGCGTGATCTCGATCCGCTCGCTGCCCGACACGCCCTGGAGAAGGCCATCCGCGCTCCTGGCGAGCACTCTCGTCTGGCCGGTGAAGCTGTTGACGTCGCCGCCCAGCTTGTTGCTTTCGGTGTGGCTTGAAAGCTCGCCGAACAACAGGCGCAGCTTGTCCAGCGTGGCGCCGGACATGTAGCTTTGCAGATCCCTCAGTCCCTTGTCGAAGCTGCGCGCGAGGCTGGCGCGCTCGGCTTCGGACAGGCCGGGCTTGGCCGCCGCCTCGGCGAGGATCTGCAAGCGATCCAGCGCCTTGTAGGTGATGATCGAGGCGGTGACATCCGGATCCTTGGACTGGCTGGTGCGATCGGCATCGATGATGGTGCGCATCGCGCGCACCGTGGAGAGCTTGCCGGGATCCGCCTCCTTCGCGCCCTTTTCCTTCCACGGCGGCGTGCTGGGCGGCGTCTTGAACAGAGCCCGCGCCTTGCGCACCGTCGCGCTCTGGAAATTGCCATCGCCCTGCGCCACGGCCTGGTAATATTGGTCCAGCACCTTGCTGCTGCCGCTGAACAGCGCGAGGCCGGCCAGGCCGTCGAAGATTTTCGCCATCGTCTGGTCCCAAGCGTCGGGGCGGTGAACTCATCCTATAGATAGAAGCATCCGCCGCGCGGCCGCGCGGACTGGCCGGATTTATCGGGAGACCGCCCAGATGAGCACCGTCGCAGCCTTGGCCGAGCCGCCCGAGGTCGGCAAATTATCGGGCCTGCAGCGTGCCGCCGCGCTCATGCTCGCCCTCGGCGAGGAACATGGCGCACCGATTTGGGGGCTGCTTTCGATCGAGGAGGTGAAGGAACTCAGCGCCTGCATCGCCCAGCTGGGTCGCGTGCCGGCGCCTGCCATCGAATATCTGCTGCGCGTCTTCTCCAGCGAGGTCTCCAGCATGACCACGCTCCACGGCTCCTACGACAGTGCCGAGCGGCTGCTGACGGCGGTGCTCTCGCCCGAGCGGGTGAAGGAGATCATGGAGGATATTCGCGGGCCGTCCGGCCGCACCATGTGGGACAAGCTGTCCAATGTCAGCGAGGCGGCGCTAGCCGGCTATCTGAAGAACGAATATCCGCAGACCATCGCGGTCATCATGCACAAGCTGCGCTCCGATCATGCGGCGCGGGTGCTGGGCGAGCTGCCGCCCGAACTCGCCACCGACGTGGTGATGCGCATGCTGCGCATGGACACGGTGCAGAAGGACGTGATCCAGCAGGTGGAGCAGACGCTGCGCGGAGAGTTCATGAGCAATCTGGCGCGCGCCCAGCGCCGCGATCCGCACGAGGCGATCGCGGAGATGTTCAACGCGCTCGACCGCAGCACCGAGGAGCGGATGCTCGCCGCGCTCGACGAGCGCTCGCCCGAAAGCGCCGAGCGCATCCGCGCGCTGATGTTCACCTTCGAGGATCTCGGCCGGCTGCTGCCCGCGGCGGTGCAGGTGATCGTGCGCAACGCCAACAAGCGCGAGCTGGCGCTGGCGCTGAAGGGCGCGCCGGAAGAGATGAAGCAGCTCTTCTTCGGCGTGATGAGCCAGCGCGCGGCCAAGCTGATGCGCGACGACATGGCGGCGATGGGCCCGGTGCGCGCGCGCGATTGCGAGGAAGCCCAGGTCAATCTGGTGCGCCTCGCCAAGGCGCTCGGCGACAGCGGCGAGATCCTGCTCGTCGATCCCAAGGCCGAAGAGGCGATGATCTACTGAGCGGCCGGCAGCGCCGATCTTGCGGGAGGCAGAGGATGCACATCAAACCCTTCGGTTATGAGCGGCCGTTCCGGGTGCCGGAGGAGGCCGCCGCCGCCGCCGGCCCCGCCCAGCTGCACGCGCAGATCGAAACGCTGCGCGGCGCGCTCGAGGCGGCGCGGCTGGCGCGCGACGAGGCGGTCGAGACGGCCCGGCGCGAAGGCTTCGCCGCCGGGCTCGCCCAGGGCCGCGAGGAGGCGGGCGGGGCGCTGCTGGCGGCGGTGGACGCGCTGCAGGCCGGCCTTGACGATCTCGATGCGCGGCTGGCGGATCATGTCCGCCACGTCGTGCAGGACGCGGCCGAGCTGGCGCTGGTCGCTGCCGAGACGCTGGCCGGCCATGCCGTGGCGCTGGAGCCCGTCCGCGCGATCGACGAGGCGCTGGCGCGCGTGCTCGCTCAGCTCGGCCGCGGCACCCGGCTGCGGCTGCATCTCCATCCCTCGCTGGTCGGCCGGATGGAGCAGGCGCTCGCCGCGCGCGCCGCGCGCGAGCGGCGCACGCTGGCGGTGACGCTGGTGCCCGACGAGGCGCTGCCGCCCGGTGACGGCACCATCCTGTGGGACGAGGGCGGCACCGAGCTGCGCGCTGCCGCGCGCCGCGCCGCGATCGTCGCCGAACTGGCACCTTTTCTCCGCCGGGCCGAGCCCGATGCGAAATCTGGCCCCGAGGCGGACCCGGCCGGGACGCCACCTTCTATATAGAAGGCGAAGGCGCGTGCCTTCTCGCCACTGATCGCTCAGCACGAGGCCTGACTTGCTCCAGGAACTGCGGAAACTGACGGCGCAGATCGGATCGCGCCGGCTGCTGTTGATGGGCGGCGTGGGCGTGGCGCTGCTGCTCGGCATCGCCGCGCTGGCCTTCCGCACCGCCACGCCGGCGATGGGCTTTCTGTTCACCGATCTGGATGCCAGCGCGGCGCAGGCGATCTCCGGGAAGCTCAAGGCGCAGAACGTGCCCTTCCTTCTGTCCAACGACGGCAAGGCGGTGCTCGCCCCGGTGGACAAGCTGCCCGAGCTGCGCATGAGCCTCGCGGCCGAGCGGCTGGGCGGCAAGATCGGCTATGAGGTGCTGGACCAGGAGGAGCCCTTCGGCGTCTCCGCCTCGCGCGCTCGCCTCAACGAAACCCGCGCGATCGAGGGCGAGCTTGCCAAATCGATCCAGAGCCTCGACCATGTCGAGCGGGCGCGCGTCCATATCGTCATGCCCGAACGCGAACTCTTCGCCACCGAGGCGCGCAAGGCGACCGCCGCCGTCACGGTGCGCACCAACGGCCGGCTGCCGCCCGAAGCGGTACAGGCGATCCGCTACCTCGTCGCCTCGTCGGTGCCCGATCTTCTGCCGAGCAGCGTGTCGCTGGTCGATCAGACGGGGGCGCTGCTCGCGCGCGCGGGCGAGGAGGGGATCGGCGCCGCCGGCGATCTCGACGCGCAGCAGGCGGCGATCGAGGCCCGGCTGCGCACCCAGATCGAACAGATGCTCGAGCCGATCCTCGGCCATGGCCGCGTCCGTGCCGAAGTGGCGGCGACCCTGGACCGCGAGCAGACGCGCCAGGAGGCCGAGAGCTACGATCCCGACAAGCAGGTGATCGCGCGCCAGGTCACCATGGAGACGAGCGAGCGCAACGATGCCGACAGCGCCGGCGCCGAGGGGGCGAGCGTCGCCAGCCAATTGCCCGAGGCCAATGGCGCCCGGCTGGGCGGCGGCAGCGGCGAGAGCCAGCGCTCGGCGCGCAAGGAGAATTCGGAGGATACCAGCTTCCAGAACAGCCGCACCCAGACGGTGAGCGTGCGGGCGCCCGGCCGGCTGGAGCGGCTGTCGGTGGCGGTGATGGTTGATGGCGGCGCCAAGGGGCTGGCGCCGCCCGAGCTGCAGCGTCTGACCCGGCTGGTGGAGAATGCCGTGGGCTATGATCCCGGCCGTGGCGATACGGTGGCGGTGGAGGCGATGCGCTTCACCGCCGCCGAAGCCGAGGCCGAGCGCGCCGGCGCGCTGCCCTTCGGCATCACCGCATCGCAGCTGTTCGATCTCGCCAAATGGGTGGTGCTGGCGATCGGCATCGCGGTGGCCGCCCGCTATCTGCGCGGGCGCCAGCGCCCCTATGGCCGCCGCGCGACGGACCAGCTGCTGCCGCCGGTCGATCTGCGCGAACCGCCCGAGCCGCCCGCGCTTCCGCCGGGCGCGGCGCAGCCCGCCTTGCCGCCGCTGGAGGCCGCGCAGGACCTGACGCTGCTCGATCAGGAGATCGCGCACGACCAGATCGAGGGCGGCATCCGCCTCTCGGTCATCAAGCGTCTGGGAGAAGCCATCGCCCGCAGCCCGGCGGAATCGACGGCGGTGATCCGCCAGTGGATGAATGCATGAGGAGCCTCTTGGCATGACGGAGAAACCCGGCCTCGATGCCGCGCCCGGGGAGGGCGAGGCGAGCGGCGGCACCGGCGCGGCCGGCGGCGCGGCGCATCCGCCGCCGGCGCCGCCGAGCCTTCAGCCGGTGATGAACGTGCCCGTGCGCGTGCGGGCGGTGCTCGGGCGCGCGCGCATGGATCTCAACCGGCTGCTCAGGCTGCGCGCGGGCGAGATCATCGAGCTGGATCGCCGCCCCGGCGAGCCGGTCGAGATCTTCGTCAACAACCGTTTCGTGGCGCGCGGCGAAGTGGTGCTGATTGACGAGGAACTCGGTGTCACCCTCACCGAGATCGCCCGACAGGATCTCTGATGTCCGGGCCGCTGGACCTTGCCGAACGGCTGATGCTGGTGGGCGATCGTCAGCAGATCCTCGATCTCGCCTTCGGCGTGGCGCGCAGCCACGCGGCGTCGGTGTCGGTGCAGAATGGCGAGGAGCTGCTGCGCGCGGTGGCGGCCCAGGGCGGACCCATGCTGATGATCGAATTGCCCAAGGTTTTGCCGGCCGGCGAGGCCCCCGCCGTGCCGGCGGCGAGCGCGGCACCGGCCGGGGCGCAGGCGGCGGCGGCCGCCGTGGCGCCCGGGGTCGTGCCCGCCGTGGCGCCGCTGGTGGGCCAGGCGCTCGCCCAGGTCGAGCGCGCGATGATCCTCGGCACGCTCGCCCATTGCCATGGCAACCGCACCTATGCGGCGCAGATGCTCGGCATTTCGGTGCGGACGATGCGCAACAAGCTGCGCGCGCTGCTGGACGAGGGCGTCGCCGTGCCGCCGGCGCCCGCCGCGCATGGCGCCGCCGGCACGCGGCCGGAATTCGGCTGATGGCGCTGCGGCTCTCCGGCTTGCTGACGCGGCTCGGCGCCGGCCGCGATCTCGCGCTGGCGCTGGGCGTGCTCGCCATCTTGGCGATGCTGGTGCTGCCGATGCCGGCCTGGCTCCTGGATTGCGGCCTCGCTTTGTCGATCACCGCCGCCGCGCTGATCCTGATGACGGCGCTTTTCATCGAAACGCCGCTCCAGCTGTCGAGCTTTCCCTCGATCCTGCTGATCGTCACCATGTTGCGGCTGGGGCTCAACCTCGCCTCGACGCGGCTCATCCTCGGCCATGGCCATGAGGGGCACCGCGCGGCGGGCGGCGTGATCGGCGCCTTTGGCGAGTTTCTGATGGGCGGCGAGACCGTGATCGGCCTCACCATGTTCCTTATCCTGGTGGTGATCAATTTCGTCGTCATCACCAAGGGCGCGGGCCGGATCGCCGAGGTGGCGGCGCGCTTCAGCCTGGATTCCATGCCCGGCAAGCAGATGGCGATCGACGCCGATCTCTCCGCCGGCACCATCGACGAGGCCGAGGCGCGCGCGCGCCGCGCCACGCTGGAGGCGGAGAGCGGCTTTTACGGCGCGATGGACGGCGCCTCCAAATTCGTGAAGGGCGACGCCATCGCCGCCCTGATGATCACCGGCATCAACATCGTGGTCGGGCTGGCGATCGGTGTCCTCATCCATGGCGTGCCGCTGGCCGAGGCCTTCCACAGCTATACCGTGCTGACGGCGGGCGAGGGGCTGGTGAGCCAGATCCCTGCGCTGATCGTATCGATCGCGGCGGGCCTGCTCGTCTCCAAGGGCGGCGTCGCCGGGCGCACGGGCGCGGCGCTGACGGAGCAATTGGGGCGCCATCCGGCCGCCTTCGGCCTGGTCGCCGGGCTGCTCGCGCTGCTCGCGCTGGTGCCCGGCCTGCCCTTCCTGCCCTTCGCGCTGCTCGCTTTTGGGTGCGGGGCGCTCGCCTGGACGATGGACCAGCGCGCGCAGGCGGCGCGCGCGGAGACGCTGGCGCGCACCATCCTCGCCGAGCAACAGGCCGCGCCCGAGGAGCCGATCGCCCGCACGCTGTCGATCGACGCGGTGCGGATCGAGATCGGCTATGGCCTGCTGCCGCTGGTGCATGATTCCACCGCCGAGCCGCGGCTGGACGAGCAGGTCCGCGCGCTGCGCCGCCAGCTCGCCAATGATTTCGGCTTCGTGCTGCCGGCGGTGCGCATCCTCGATAATCTGTCGCTCAACGCCTATGACTATGTCGTCTACGTCAAGGATACCGAGAGCGCGCGCGGCGAGCTGCGGATCGACCGGCTGCTGGTGATCAATCCGCCGCCCGATGCCGGACTGGCGGGCGAGGCCACGGTGGAGCCGGTGTTCCGCCTCCCGGCCTTGTGGATCGATCGCAGCCTGCGCGAGGAGGCGGGGTTGCGGGGCCTCACCGTGGTGACGTGCGGCACCGTCATCACCACCCATCTCACCGAGGTGGTGAAGGCCAATCTGCCCGATCTTCTCTCCTATGCCGAAACGCAGAAGCTGCTGACCGAGGTGCACAAGGATACCGAGAAGCTGGTCGCCGAAATCGTGCCGGCCAAGATTTCGATCTCCGCCATCCAGCGCCTGCTCCAGACGCTGCTCGCCGAGGAAGTGTCGATCCGCGACATGGGCACGATCCTCGAAGGCGTTGCCGAGGCGCTGCCGAGTTCCTCGCAGATCCGCGTCATCGCGGAACATGTGCGCAGCCGCCTGGCGCGCCAGATCTCGGCCCAGCACAGCCGCGACGGCAGCATCGCCGTGCTCAGCCTGGGCCCGACCTGGGAGGAACGCTTTGCCGAACGCCTGGTCGGCCAGGGGGACGATCGCCAGCTCGCGATGTCGCCGGTGCTGCTCCAGGCGTTCATCGCCCAATTGCGCGAAACCTATGAGCGGCTGGCGGAGCGCGGCGAGATGCCCTGCCTGCTCACCAGCCCGCCGATCCGACCCTTTGTCCGCTCCGTGATCGAGCGGGTGCGGCCGGCCACGGTGGTGCTGTCGCAGGCGGAGATCCATATCCGCGCGCGCGTCCGCAGCCTGGGCACGCTGGAGCCGATAAACACGCTGCAGGACGCCGCCTGAGCACGCGCGCCGCCTATAAGAGGGGAAAAGGCGGGAGGCGCGGAGTTGGCGATGGATCCGATCATGGCGGGCGCTGCGGCGGCGGCCACGCCCGGCGCGGCCGCCCTCGCGCCAAGGGCGGCGGATCGCGGCGGGGGCAGCGGCGGCGGGGGCGAGCCCGCGACCATCGGTGCCAGCGGCGGCGCCAATGGAGCGGCGATCGGCGGCACGCCGCGCGACCCGGCGGGCGGCCCGGCCGATGGCGGGACGGTGCGCGGTCCGGCCCAGGTCTCTGGCGGCCTCGCACCGGCGGAGGCAGGGCGTCGGGGCGGGGTCGGCGCGCGAGGGGGCGCGCCCGATTTTTCCGCGCTGCTGGCGGCGCTGGACCAGGCCGCCGCCGACGGCATCGCGACGCCCGAGCCCGCGCCGCGTCCAGCGCCGGCGGAGGCAGGCGCGGGCGCGGGCATGGGATCGGGCACGCCGCCCAAGGCCGCCGCACCGGCTGTTGCGGGCGAACATCCCCCCGCCGCTGCGTCCGGGACCGGGTTGCTCGCGGGCCCGGCCGTGCTGCTCGCCGCCGCGCAGGCCGAAGCGGCGCCCGCCGCGCCCGACCAGCCCTTGGCGGCCGTCGACACTCCGCAGCCACGCGACGAGGCCGGCTCGGTCGACACCGCGCCTGACCGCCCTGTCGAGGTCCGCCCGGCCGCGGGTGCAGAGGCGGCGGCGATGCCCGCCGGCGGCATCGCCCCGGCCATTGTGGCGGCCGCCCTGCCACAGCCGCCGGGGCAGCCCCAGGCACCGGCGGCGGCCTCCGATGATCCCGGCGTGGCCGGGGCGGCGCCTGCGCGCGAGGCGGCGGCAAAGCCGGTGCGACACGCGCCCGCCACGTCGGGGGGGATCGCGCCCCATCCGGCAGAGCGTGCGGCGGCGCCGGCGCTGGGTGCGCCTTCCCCGGCCGAAGCGGCCGTGCGCCAGCCGGCGCTGAGTGCCGCACCCGCCGCCGCGCCGAACGCGCCGAATGGCGTTCCGTCCGCGCCGGCGCCGCTGCCCGGCGGCCCGGACGCGCACGCACGCGCCGCACCAGGCCATTTGGCGCCGGATATCGCGGTGGCGATCCGCCATGGCGTCGCGGGCGGACGCGAGGAGGTGCATGTGCGGCTCGATCCGCCCGAGCTGGGCCGCATCCATGTGCGCCTCGGCTTCGAGACGGGCGGCGCGCTGCGCGCCGTGGTGACGAGCGACAATGGCGGGGCGCTGTCGCTGCTCCGCCGCGACGTGGATATGCTGGACCGCGCGCTCGCGGACGCCGGCGTGCGGACCGACGCGCAAAGCTTCCGCTTCGACCAGGGCGGTTTTCAGCAGGACGCGCAACAACAGCAGCAGCATCGGCCCGCGCCCCCGCGCCACGCCTCGCCCGCCTTCACCCCGGATCTTGGCACCGACGCGCCCGCCTATCGCCCCCTGCGCGGCGGCGCCCGCCTCAACATGACGGCATGAGGAACCCGTGATGACCGATAGCATCGCCCCGGCCGCGCAGGGCGCGGACACCACGCCACCGCCCAAGAGCTACAGCCCCGATTTCAACCTGTTCCTGAAGCTGCTGACGACGCAGATGCAGAATCAGGATCCGCTCAACCCGATGAACACCTCGGAATATACCGCCCAGCTCGCGCAATATACGCAGGTCGAGCAGAGCATCCAGCAAACGGCCTCGATCAAGGCGTTGCTGGACAAGATGAACGCCGATGATCTCGTCAACGCCGCCGGCTATATCGGCCGCGAGGTGCAGTTCGGCAGCCCCGTGTCGGGCCTAGGCGACAAGCCCGCGCGCTGGGCCTTTGTCTGCAAGGCCGTGCCGGCCTCGATCGAGGCGGTGATCAAGGATTCGCAGAACCGCATTGTCCGCACCTTCAAGGTCGATCCCAGCGACAAGGGCATGGTCAGCTGGGACGGCAGCCTGGCCGATGGCGGAAAGGCCGACAAGGGCGCCTATTCGCTGGAGCTGCGCGCGCTGGACGACAAGGGTCAGGTCCTGGACGCCGGGGTCGCGTCGGTCGGCGTGGTCGAGGAGGTGGCGACGGTCGAGGGCAAGGTCGTGCTCACCGTCAACGGGCTGCCCTTCTCGCTCGATCTGGTCGAGGGCGTGCACGGCAAGGTCGCGGACCCGACCAAGGCCTGACGAGCAGCGGGCCCTCCGAGACCGAGATTGGCCTGGCCCGGCGCCTTGCCGGATGTCGGCGGCCAGCGGTTTGGAAGGCGAGACAGGCCAGCCTCGCGGCGAAAGGAACGGGATTGGCGATCCCGGCCCTCGCTACGTAGCGTGGCGCGGATGGTGCTCGGGCGTGCCGCGCTCCCGGAGCGCCGCGGGGTGCGCCTCGCGCACGGCGGGTCGCGGCGTGGCGCCTGGCCTGTCGCCAGCCGTCCGCGCATGGCGAACGGTGGCGGCGGTCTGTCTGGCCGCGCATGCCGCGACGTGGAGTGCGCCTGAGCTGGCGCGCGTCCGGAGTGCCGCCGCTAGCGTCTTGCGCACGATCGAACCAAGGCGCTCTCCGCCGGTCGCCGGTCGCCGGTCGCCTGTCTCCGGTCGCCGGTGCGCGGCGTCGGGGCGGGCGCCATCCTCGCTCGAGCGGGCGATGCCGGCATTGGGGCCGGGCGGCGCGGACCCCGGCGCGGGGCGGTCGAGGCTCTGGTCGCGTCGCGCCAAGCGGCACGGCGACTGCGGCGCATCCGGGCCGCCCGCCCGCCGTGCAGTCCAATCGGCCGGCGGAGCGGCGTGCGCGGCGCCTTGTTCGGCCGCCGCGCACGCCCGACCCCGTGCGCGGTGCCGTCGCCCCGCCGCCGCATAAGGCCATGGTCCTACAGACGGTTTCCCCCCGCCCGAGGCGCCTGTAGAGCGGGGCGTCGAACGGCGGAGGAGAGCGGGATGAGAGCGCGGATGCTGGCCTTGATCGCGGGGCTGATCGCCACGCCGCTGGTGGCGGCGCCCGAGGCGCGCGTGCGCGAGGGGCGGCTGCTCGGCACCGAGATCGCCGGCCCGCGCCCCGTCAACGGCTTTTTCGGCATTCCCTACGCCGCGCCCCCGGTCGGCGCGCTGCGCTGGGCCGCGCCCCGGACGGCGGCGCGCTGGGAGGGGGTGCGCCCGGCCCAGCAGTTCGGCGCCCGCTGCATGCAGCAGCCGCTCTTCGCCGACATGCTGTTCCGCTCGCCGGGGGCCAGCGAGGATTGCCTGTTCCTCAACATCTGGACGCCCGCCGATGCCAAGCCGGGCAGCCGCCTGCCGGTGCTCTTCTACATTCATGGCGGCGGGGCGGTGGCCGGCGACGGATCGGAGAAACGCTATGACGGCGCCGCCATGGCGCGCCAGGACATGGTGGTGGTGACGATCAACTATAGGCTCGGCGTGTTCGGCTTCCTCGCCACGCCCGAACTCGCCGCCGAGACGCGCAAGGGCAGCGCCGGCAATTACGGCCTGCTCGATCAGGCGGCGGCGCTGGACTGGGTGGCGCGCAACATCGCCCGCTTCGGCGGCGATCCGCGCCGGGTCACCATCGCGGGCGAGAGCGCGGGCAGCATGTCGGTGAGCGCGCTGATCGTCTCGCCCCGCGCCAAGGGGAAGTTCGCCGCCGCGATCGGCGAGAGCGGGGGTGTCTTCCCGCCGAGCTTCCATCCGCTGCCGCTCGCCGCCGCCGAGGCGGAGGGCAGCGCCTTCGCCCATGATCTCGGCGCCGATACGCTCGCCGCGCTGCGCGCGCTGCCGGCCGAAGGGCTGCTCGCCGCGCAGGGGGTGAAGAAGCGCGGCGCCGCCTTCATCATCGATGGCGACATGCTGCCCGAAAGCCCGCTCGACGCCTATCGTGCCGGCCGTGCGGCGCGGGTACCGCTGCTGCTCGGCACCAATTCGCAGGAAAACGCCGCCGCGGCGATCCTCGGCGATGCCGCGCCCACGCTCGCCAATTACCGGATCGCGCTGGCCAGCCTGTTCGGCGACCAGGCGGATGCGGTGGCGGCGCTCTATCCCGCCGGCAGCGATGCCGAGGTGCCGGCGGCGGCGACGGCGCTCGCCAGCGACCGGTTTCTCGCCGCCTCGACCTGGCGCTGGTTCGATCTCCACCGCCGCACCGGCGCGCCGACCTATTATTATGCCTATACCCATGTCCGGCCGGCGCCGCTGCCGCCGCTGCCGCCGGAACAGGCGCGGCCGCTGGGCGCGGTCCACAGCGCCGAGATCGAATATGCGCTGGGCAATCTCGACGAGAATCCCGTCTATGCCTGGACACCGGAAGATCGCGCCGTGTCGCGGACGATGCAGGGCTATTTCACCCGCTTCATCCAGACCGGCGATCCCAACGGGCCCGGTCTCCCCAGCTGGGCGCGGGCGCCCAAAAGCGAGGGGCCGATCCTGCGCCAGACGATCGACGTGACCAGCGCCGCCACGCCCTTTGCCGCGCAGGCGCGCTACGAAGCGGCGCTTCCGCTGCTCGATCAGGCCGCGCCGCGCCGCTGACGGCGGCCCCGGCGGGGATATTTGCGCGTCTCGAACCGTTGGCGCGGCCGGCGCGGCTGATCGCGCGCGCCCCGAGACGAGCAAGGATCAAGGATGGACGAGCTGCTTTTCCAGCCGACGACGATAGGCGCCATGGCGGTCCGCAACCGCATCGCCATGGCGCCGCTGACCCGCGCGCGCGCCAGCGCCGAGGGCGTGCCGAGCCCGCTGGCGATCGACTATTACCGGCAACGCGCCGAGGCCGGGCTGATCATCGCCGAGGCCACCAACATCTCGCGCCAGGGACGCGGCTATGCGCTGACGCCGGGCATCTACACCGATGCTCAGGTCGAGGCCTGGCGGCGCGTGACGGACGCGGTGCATGGCGCGGGCGGCCGCATGGTCCTGCAGCTCTGGCATGTCGGACGCTTCTCGCATGTCAGCCTGCAGGAAGGCGGGGCGGCGCCGGTCGCGCCCTCGGCCATCCAGGCGGGCGAGCAGACCTTTCTCGGAACCGGCTTCGATCGGCCGTCGCCGCCGCGCGCGCTGGAGACGGACGAGATCCCCGGCATCATCGAGGATTATGTCGCCGCCGCCACGCGCGCCCGCGCTGCCGGCTTTGACGGGGTGGAGGTGCATTCGGCCAATTGCTATCTGCTGGACCAGTTCATCCGCGACAGCACCAACCGGCGCACCGATCGCTATGGCGGCACGGTGGAGAACCGGACCCGGCTGACCTTCGAGGTGTGCGAGGCGGTGGCCGCCGCGATCGGCGCCGATCGGGTCGGCGTGCGCCTGTCGCCGATCACCCGCTCGGCGGGCGACACGCCGTTCGACAGCGATCCCCAGGGCACCTATGGCTATCTCGCCGCCCGGCTCGGCACGCTGCGGCTCGCCTATCTCCACTGCGTCGAGGGCCAGACCCGCGCCGACAACGGCGCCGCGCATTTCGATTTCCAGGCGCTCCGCAAGGCCTTTGGCGGCGCCTATATCGCGAACAACGGCTATACGCGCGCGCTCGCCCTGGAGGCCATCGCGCAGGGCAAGGCCGATATGGTGGCGTTCGGCCAGCCCTTCATCGCCAATCCCGATCTGGTCGAGCGGCTGCGCCGCGACGCGCCGCTCGCCACCGCGCCCAGAGAGGCCTTCTACGGCGGCGGCGCCAAGGGCTATGTCGATTTCCCGAAACTGGATGGAGCCCCGGCATGAGCATGGCCCAGCATCCCGCGATCGTCGCCGGGCAGGTGGCGGTGATCACCGGCGCGGCGAGCGGCATCGGCCGCGCCGCCGCCGCCGCGCTCGGCGCGCTGGGCATGCGCGTGCTGTGCGCGGATCGCGACGCCGCGACGCTGGAGACCAGCGTGGCGGCGCTGCGCGACGCCGGCCTGGATGCCATCGGCCTTGCGATCGACGTGGCGGACCCGGCGGCGGTCGGGCGGCTCTACGATGCCGCCCAGGCCGCTGGCCGCGTCTCGCTGCTCATGAACAACGCCGCGCGCGAGGGCGGGGTCGGCCTGCTGGACGATCTGGCGCGCTGGGACGCGACCTTCGACGTCAATCTCTGGGGGGTGCTGCACGGCATCCAGCGCTTCCTGCCGGCGATGCGCGCGGGGGATTGGCCCTGCGCCATCATCAACACCGGCTCCAAGCAGGGCATCACCCTGCCGCCCGGCGACACCGCCTATAATGTCAGCAAGGCCGCGCTCAAGGCGCTGACCGAAAGCCTTGCCCATGATCTGCTCGCCACCGATGGCCGGATCAGCGCGCATCTGCTGATCCCCGGCTTCACCTTCACCGGCTTCACCCGCGCGCGCGGCATCACCGAAAAGCCGGCCGGCGCCTGGACGCCCGAACAGGTGATCGACTTCATGCTGCCCGCCCTGGCCCGGGGCGACTTCTACATTCTTTGCCCCGACAATGACGTGACGCGGGCGATGGACGAGAAGCGCATCGCCTGGGCGGCGGGCGATCTGATCGAGAACCGGCCGGCACTGTCGCGCTGGCATCCCGACTACCAGGCCGCCTTCGCCGACCATATGGCGCGGTGAGGGCGATCCGCCGCCGTCGTTCGCGACGGCGGCCCGTGCATCATCGGCCCCGAAAAATGCGCGATCCTGTCCCGCCTCGGGATTGAGGGACATCAGGAACGGCCGAAAGCCGCCCCTGTGCGTTTGCGGCCGGCGGGCCGGCCCGGCGCGCCCTGGCCGGCAAGCTGAACAAGGGTTGCACGCGCCGTTCAGGGAGCTTCCAGCGCCCGTCCGTTACAAGCCTTAGCATCATTACTTGGGAGGTTATGCCATGAAGACCCGTCTTGCTTTCGCCGCCGCGCTGGCCGCCACCGTCGCCACCCCGATCGTCGCGGTCGCCCCCGCCGATGCCCGCTATCATGGCGACCGCTACTATCATGGCAGCGACCGTCATTATCGCTACCACTGCAAGCGCAGCAGCGGCACCACCGGCGGCATCCTCGGCGCGGTCGGCGGCGGCCTGATCGGCAACGCGCTCGGTGGCGGCACGATCGGCACGCTGGCCGGCGCGGGCGGCGGCGCGCTGCTCGGCCGTCACCTCGACAAGAAGCACGACGCCGCGCAGAACCGCCGCAACGGCTGCTGACGCGCGCGCCGGGGCCGTGGCGGCACGCCCCGCCACGGCCCCGGCCGCCGGATGGACGAGGACGGGTCCGCCTCGTCGATCCCGCGCAAGGCCGTGCCGAAGCGGGAACGGGGGCGATCGGCGCCCGGCGGCGGGACACGCCGGCGCCGCGCCTTTGTCACGCGACGTATAGTCGGTGAGGCCGCCATGCCATCTTAGCCGAATCCTTTGGTCCGCCGTTGGAAGCCCGGCGCGACCGCCTGCGTCCGATTGCGGACAGGAGGCGTCCGGCCCATATCCGGGCCATGACGTCTCTCCAGCAGCTCGGCGTGACCATTCCGATCGTGCAGGCGCCCATGGCCGGCGTCTCGACGCCCGACATGGCGGCGGCGGTCTCCAACGCCGGTGCGCTCGGATCGATCGCGGTCGGCGCGACCGATGTCGCGGGGGCACGGGCGATGATCGAGGCGACCCGCGCGCGGACGGATCGCGCCTTTAACGTCAATCTTTTCGTCCACAAAGCACCCCGGCCCGATGCGGAACGGGAGGGGCGGTGGATCGAAGCGCTTCGACCGCTCTTCTCGGGCTATGGAACGGAGCCGCCCTCGGCGCTGAGGACCATTTATACGAGCTTCGCCGATGACGAGGCGATGCTCGAGATGCTTCTCGCCACGGCGCCGCCCGTGGTCAGCTTCCACTTCGGGGTGCCCTCCACGGATCGTATCGCCGCGCTCAAGTCCGTCGGGTGCCTGCTGCTCGCCACGGCGACCAGTCTGGCCGAGGCGCAGCAGGCCGCGGCGGCCGGGATCGACATGATCGTGGCGCAAGGATGGGAAGCGGGCGGACATCGCGGCGTTTTCGATCCGGCCGCTCGCGATGATCAGCTCGGCACCGTCGCGCTCACGCGGTTGCTCGTCAGAAATGGGGATCTGCCCGTGATCGCCGCCGGCGGCCTGATGGACCGGGCCGGCATCAGGGCCGTCCTCGCGCTCGGGGCGGTGGCGGCACAGCTCGGCACGGCCTTCATCGCATGCCCCGAGAGCGCCGCCGACGCGGCCTATCGCGCCGCCTTGGCGAGCGACGCCGCGCTTCATACGGTCATGACCCGCGCGATTTCGGGCCGTCCCGCGCGCTGTCTCGCGAACCGCTTCACGCACTGGGGCGCCGACACTGAGTGCGAGCCGCCGGACTATCCGATCGCGTATGACGCGGGCAAGGCATTGAACGCGGCGGCCAAGGCTGCGGGCGAAGCCGGTTTCGGCGCGCACTGGGCCGGGCAGGGCGCGCGGCTACACCAGGCCCTGCCGGCAGGCCAGCTGATCGAGCTGCTCTGGCGGGACTAGCGGCACTCGGCCACAGGATGGTGCGCGTCAGCCTTGCGCCCTAGGCTGACCAAGACGAACGCGAGCGACAGCGAAGAGAGGGCGCCGCCCGCCGCGGCTCAGCACTCCACGACATTCACGGCGAGGCCGCCAAGGCTGGTTTCCTTATACTGGCTCTTCATGTCCTCGCCCGTCTGGCGCATCGTCTCGATCACCGCGTCGAGGCTCACGACGTGGCGCCCATCGCCGTGGAGCGCGAGATAGGCGGCGTTGATCGCCTTGATCGCGCCCATCGTGTTGCGTTCGATGCAGGGAATCTGCACCAGGCCGCCAATGGGATCGCAGGTCAGGCCGAGATTATGCTCCATGCCGATCTCGGCGGCATTCTCGACCTGGGCGTTGCTGGCGCCGAGCGCCGCCGCCAGCCCCGCCGCCGCCATCGAGCAGGCGACGCCGACCTCGCCCTGGCAGCCCATTTCCGCCGCCGAGATCGAGGCGCGGGTCTTGTAGAGGAAGCCGATCGCCGCCGCCGCATAGAGCAAAGTGCGCGCGCCCTCGCGCGTCGCGCCATGGACGAAGCTTTCGTAATAGCGGAGCACCGCCGGGATCACCCCGGCCGCGCCGTTGGTCGGCGCGGTGACGACGCGGCCGCCCGCGGCATTCTCCTCGTTCACCGCCAGCGCCCACAGGCTCACCCATTCGAACACCGCCGAGGGATCGGTGCGCGGGCCGCGCGCCAGCAGGCGCTCGCGCATCGCGCGGGCGCGGCGCTGCACCCGCAGCCCGCCCGGCAGCTCGCCGTGTGCGTCGCAGCCGCGATCGATCGCCGCCATCATCGCCGCCCTAACCTGATCGAGAAACCCGTCCGTCTCGGCGGGTTCGCGCCAGGCCGCCTCGTTGGCGCGCACGCAATCGGCGATGCTGAGATCATGCGCGGCGCAGGTGGCGAGCAGTTCGGCGCCGGAGCCGAAGGGATGGCGCGGCACCGCGTTGACGCGCGGCGGCGCCTCGCCCTCGCGGCGGATCGCACCGCCGCCGATCGAGAAATAGGTGCGCTCCAGCCGCGCGCCATCGGCCAGCTCCGCCTGGAAGACGAGGCCGTTCGGATGGCCCGGCAGGAAGCTCGGATCGAGCACCAGATCGCGCGCCGGATCGAAGCCGATCGGCGCGCCGCCGGCCAGCGCCAGGCGCTTCTCGCTGCGGATCGCGGCGATCCGCGCGGGCGCGGCGGCCGGATCGACCGCCTCCGGCGTCTCGCCCGCGAGGCCGAGCAGCACCGCGCCGTCGCTGCCATGGCCGAGCCCGGTGAGCGCGAGCGAGCCGTGCAGCGTGCAGACCAGCCGCACCACCGGCGCGCGCCCGGGCTCGGTGATCCACGCCGCGAAATTCTGCGCCGCGCGCATCGGCCCCACGGTGTGCGAACTCGATGGACCGATGCCGATGGTGAAGAGATCGCGGACGCTGAGCGCTGGAGTCATGGCGGCGCTATGCCCTGAAAGGGGGCAAGAAGCGAGCGCGCGCGGACATGGCGTCGGGCGACGCAAGTGACTAAGAGAGGGGCGATGTCCGATGCCGAAGCCGAACCGAGCCACCGCCCGCGCGGTCGGCTGAAGATTTTCCTCGGCGCCGCCCCCGGCGTCGGCAAGACCTATGCGATGCTCGCCGACGCGATCGAGCGGCAGGCCGGGGGCGAGGATGTGCTCGTCGCCCGCGCCGAGAGCCATGGCCGGCCCGAGATCGAGGCGCTGCTCGCGACGCTGGGGGCGGGGCCCGATGCGGCCGGGGCGGGAAGGCCGGCCGGTCTCGATCTGGATGGCCTGCTCGCGCGCGGGGCGGAGCTGGTCCTGGTCGACGATCTCGCCGCCGCCAATGGCGCGGGCGCGCGACATCCGCGCCGCTGGCAGGATGTGGAGGAGCTTCTCGCCGCCGGCAGCGATGTCCACGCCACGCTCGGCATCGGCGCGATCGAGAGCCTGAGCGACGTGGTCGCGGGCATCACGCGCGTGCCCGCCGGCGAAACCGTGCCCGACGGCGTGTTCGACAGCGCCGAGATCGCGCTCGTCGATCTCGCGCCGGACATGCTGGTGCGGCGGCTGGAGCGCGGCCAGGTGCGCGTGCCCGACGCGGTGAGCCGTTCGCTCTCCCATTATTTCTCGCGCCCGACCTTGTCCGCGCTGCGCGAGCTGACCCTGCGCCGCGCCGCGCTGTCGGTCGACCGGCGGATGGTCGCGGAGCTGGACGCCGCCCATCTGCCCGCCACCGTCACCGGCGGCGAGCGCGTGCTGGTGGCGGTGAGCGAATGGCCGGGCAGCGACGGGCTGGTGCGCGCGGGCAAGCGTCTGTCGGATGCGCTGCGCGCGCCCTGGGCTGCGATCTACATCGAAACGCCGCGCGCCGAGCGGCTGGGCGAGACGCAGAAGCGCCGCGTCGCCGATACGCTTCAGCTCGCCGCCACGCTGGGCGCGACGATCGCCACCGTGCCCGCCGAGACGGTGGTCGACGGGCTGATCGGCCAGGTGGAGAGCCTGCGCGTCACCCAGCTGGTGATCGGCAAATCGCGCCGCAGCTGGTGGTTCACGCTGCGTCATGGCTCGGTCGTGGACGCCATGATGAAGACGAGCGACACGCTGGCGGTGCATGTGCTGCCCGCCTTCGGCGCCCGCAGACAGGCGCAGCGCGCGCCCGAGCCCGTGGCGCGGCCGCAGCGCGCCTCGGCCTGGGGGCGCGCCAGCGATTATGGCGCGATCGTCGGGCTGATCGGGGTCACCACGCTGCTCGGCCGGCTGGCCGAGCCGATGATCGGGCTCAACGCGATCGACCTCGTCTATCTGCTGCCGGTGATCCTCGCCTCCACCCTGTTCGGCCTGCGGCCGGCGCTGGCGACGGGGCTGCTCGCGGCGATCGTCTATAATTTCTTCTTCCTCGGGCCGCGCTACAGTTTCGCCGTGCGCGATCCCCAGGCGGTGATCGCGCTGGGCGTGCTGCTCGGCGTCGCGGGCTTCACCAGCCGGCTCACCGGCCGGCTCAAGGTGCGCGCCACGCTCGGCCAGCGATCCGCCCAGGAGAATGCGGCGGTCGCGGCCTTCGCGCAGGCGCTGGCGCGGGTGTCCGATCGCGCCAGCACCGCGATCGTGATCTGCGACGAGGTGGCGCGGCTTCTGGACGTGGACGCCATGCTGCTGGCCGAGCGCAAGGGCCGGCTGGCCATGGTGGCCTCGCGCCCGGATGGCATGCTGCTCGATCCGGTCGATGCCGCCGCCGCCGAATGGGCCTGGACCAAGGGCGAGCAGGCCGGCGCGGGCACGGCCACGCTCAACGCCGCCGACTGGCTGTTCGTCCCGCTCAAAACCTCGCTCGGCACGCTCGCCGTGCTCGGCGTGGCGCGCGAGAACGGCCGCGATCCGGTGCCGGCGGATCGCGCCGTGCTGATGTCGGCGCTGGTCGGCCAGGCCGCGCTGGCGCATGAGCGGCTGCATCTCGAGGATGATATGCGGCAGGTCTCGGTGCTCAAGGCGCGCGATCGGCTGCGCATGTCGCTGCTCGCCTCCTTCGCGCGCGATCTCGGGCCGCCGCTCGGCCGGATGGCGGCGGCGCTGGGCGAGGCGGCGCTCGACAATCCGCAGAGCAGCGCGCTCAGCGGCGCGCGCCGCGAGGCGGACCGCATCCAGCGCGTGCTCGCCGACCTCGCCGAGATGGTGCGTATCGATGCCGGCGAACTGGTGCCCGCGCCCGAGCCGCTGGACCTTGCCGACGCGGTGAGCGACGCCGCGCACAGCATCCACGATCTGCTGCGCGACATCGGCATCGATCTGCGCGTCCCCGCCAATCTGCCGCCGGTCCGCGCCGATGCCCGGCTGCTCCACCATGTCCTGGTCAACGCTTTGTCGGAGGCGGTGCCGGACGCGGGCGGCGCGGCCACCATCCTGGTCGAGGGGCGGCGCCTGCCCGATGGCGTGGAGCTGCGGATCGCCGGCGGCGGCGGCGCGCCCGGCGGCGGCGCGCTCGGCCGGGTGCTGGTGGAGGGGTTCGCCGAGTCGCTCGGCATCGGCATCGCGGCGGGCGAGGGGGCGCTGCGGCTTCGCTTCCCACAGGCCATGCTGGACGCCCGCGCGTGACGCCGGCGGTCCTGGCCGAAGGCCTGGTGAAGCGGTTCGACGGGCGTGCGGTGGTGGACGGCATCGACATGGCGGTGCCGGTCGGCGCCATTCATGGCGTGCTCGGCCCCAATGGCGCGGGCAAGACGACGACGCTGCGGATGCTGCTGGGCATTCTCGAGCCCGATCAAGGGCGGCGCGCGCTGTTCGGCGAGACGGCGCCGCTGCGCATCGCCGGGCAGATCGGCTATCTGCCCGAGGAACGCGGCCTCTATCCCGCCATGGCGGCGCGCGACGCGATCGCCTTCATGGGCGCGCTGCGCGGGCTCGGCCAGGCCGAGGCGCGAAGCCGCGCCGAGGTGCTGCTCGCCGAGGCCGGGCTGGCGGAGGCGGCGCGGCGGCCGATCCGCGCCCTGTCCAAGGGTATGGCGCAGACGGTGCAGCTGCTCGGCACGATCGTCCATCGGCCGCGCCTGCTGGTGCTGGACGAGCCTTTCTCCGGGCTCGACGCGCTCAACCAGGAACGGCTGGAAGCCCTGATCCGCGCGCAGGTGGCCGAGGGCGTGACGGTGCTTTTCTCCACCCATGTCATCGCCCATGCCGAGCGGCTGTGCGAGGCGGTGACGATCATCGGCGGCGGCCGCGTGCGCTTCGCGGGCACGGTGGCCGAGGCGCGCGGCGCCTTTCCCGCCCGCGTGCGGCTGGTGACGCGCGCCGCGGACGGGAGCTGGCGCGCGGCGCTGCCGCGTGGGGCGGCGCGCACCGGCGGCGCCTGGCAGTTCGACCTGCCCGAGGGGGGGATCGAGCCGATTCTCGCGGCGCTCATCGCCGGCGGCGCGGGCATCGAGACGCTGTCGATCGAGCCGCCCAGCCTGCACGATGCCTTTGTCGCGCTGGTCGGCACGGGCGCCGCCGCCGGAGCCGCGGCATGAGCCGGGCGTGGCGGCCGATCTGGGTGATCGCCCGGCGCGATTATGGCGCCACCGTCTTTTCGCGCCTGTTCCTGCTGTTCCTCACCGGGCCGCTGCTGCCGCTGCTGTTCGGCCTCGCCATGGCCGGGCTGGGCGGGAGCGATCGCGATGCGCCGCCGCCCGCGCCGCGCGTGATCGTTCCGGCGGCGCGACTGGCGCCGCTTGCCGCCGCCCGCGCGGCCCTGGCGGCGCGGCTGGGCGAGGCGGCGCTGCCGCGTCTGGCGGCGGGCGAGCGGCCGGGCGCGCCGGTGGCGGCCTGGCTCGGCGGCACCGACGCGCGGCCGGTGCTGCGGCTCTCCGCCACCGGCGCGGACGATCTTGCCGATCAGATGGCGCTGATCCTCGGCACCGCGCGCGCCATGCACGGCGGCGGCGGCACGCCGTTCCCGGCGCTGGCCGTCATTCGCCCGGGCCGCGCGCCGCCGCCCGACGCGCCGGCCGACCGCACCGATCTCGCGCGGATCGCGCAGGGCGGCCTCTTCGTCCTCACGCTGATCCTGGCGGGCATGCTGTTGTCCAACATGATCGAGGAGCGATCGAACAAGGTGATCGAGATCCTCGCGGCGGCCGTGCCGGTGGACGCGATCTTCTTTGGCAAGCTCCTGGGCATGCTCGCCATTTCGCTGACCGGCATCGCCGCCTGGGGGGCGCTCGGGCTGGTGGCCGCGCTGCTGCTCGCGCCGGGCGACGTCGCGCATCTCGCCACCCCCGCGCTGGGATGGCCGCTCTTCCTGCTGCTCGCTCTATGCTATTTTTCGACCAGCTATCTGCTGCTCGGCGCGGTGTTCCTCGGCATCGGCGCGCAGGCCAGCTCGCCGCGCGCGGTGCAGACGCTGTCCATGCCGGTGACGATGGTGCAGCTGCTGCTGTTCGCTGCCGCCTCGGCGCGGATCGCGCATCCCGAGCATCCGATCGCGGTGGCGGCGGCGATCTTCCCCTGGACCTCGCCACTCGCCATGCTGGCGCGCGCGGCGCAGCAGCCCGCGCTCTGGCCGCACCTGCTGGCGCTGCCCTGGCAGCTGCTCTGGCTGGCGCTGGCGATCCGGCTGGCGGCGGCGCATTTTCGCCGCAGCGTGCTCAAATCGGCGCCGCCGCCGCGCCGATCGCGTCCCGCGCATTAACCCCGAATTGAGGGAATGGGAGTAGAAAACTACCCGTTACACCAAATGGATCTGGGTTCACTTATGATGGACATGCGGGCCGAGTTGCGCATCGGCGTTGACGATCAGCGGGGCGATGCGCGGCACGAGACGGAATTGGCGGGCGGCGTCCGGCGCAGCGGCAGCATGCGC
Source organism: Sphingomonas morindae (assembly GCF_023822065.1). NCBI lineage: Bacteria > Pseudomonadati > Pseudomonadota > Alphaproteobacteria > Sphingomonadales > Sphingomonadaceae > Sphingomonas > Sphingomonas morindae. The sequence goes on along the minus strand of NZ_CP084930.1, from coordinate 386,972 downwards.
GTGCCCGGCGTGGTGCGCGATATTTCCTGCTCCGGCTTCCGCATCGAATCCGAAGAGAAGCTGCCCACCGACGCGGTGGTGTGGCTCAAGATCGGCACGCTCGAGCCGCTGATGGCGCGCGTGGTGTGGAGCGATCGCCTGCTGGCGGGCTGCCGCTTCGCCGCGCCGCTGCATCCCTTGATCCTCGAGCGGCTGCTGCACGACGCCGGTTGACGACATCGGCCGGCGCCGGCCAGATCGGCGCATGATGCTGCCGATCCTCGCTTTGCTCGCCGCCGCCGCGCCGGTGGCGACGCCCGCCGCCGCCGCCGATCCGATCGCCCGGCGGGTGGCGCATCTGCTGGCGGCGACGCCCGTGATCGACGGGCATAACGATCTCCCCTGGGAAATCCGCGCGCGCTACGGGCGCGATCTCGCGCGGATCGATCTTGGCCGCGACACGGCGTCCTTGCCGCACGCCGCCGATGCCGTGCCGCTGATGACGGACATTCCCCGGCTCCGCGCCGGCCATGTCGGCGCGCAATTCTGGTCCGCCTATGTGCCGGCGACGCTGAGCGGCGCGGAGGCGGTGCGGACGACGATCGAGCAGATCGACCTCATCCACCGCATGGTCGCCGCCTATCCGCGCGACTTCGCCGAGGCGCGCACGGCCGAGGATATCGAGCGGATCGAGCGCTCGGGCCGGATCGCCGCGCTGATCGGCGTGGAAGGCGGCCACCAGATCGACATGTCCTTCGCCGTGCTCCGCGCCTATCGCGCGCTCGGCGTCAGCTATCTCACGCTGACCCACAGCCGGAACACCGAGTTCGCGGACAGCGCCACCGATGCCCCGCGCGCCCATGGCCTCACCCCCTTCGGCGTCGCGCTGGTCGCCGAGATGAACCGTATCGGGATGCTGGTGGATCTCAGCCATGTCTCGCCCGACACCATGCGCGCCGCGCTGGCCGCCAGCGCCGCGCCGGTGATCTTCTCGCACAGCGGCGCGCGGGCGCTGGACGATCATCCCCGCGACGTGCCCGATGATGTGCTGGCGCTGCTGCGCGCGCAGGGCGGCGTGGTGATGATCAATTTCTACCCGCCCTTCGTGTCCGAGGCGCGGTTCGGCTGGAATGCCGATCAGGCCGCCGAGCGCGCGCGCGCGGCGGCGCGCTTCGTCGGCCAGCCCAAGCGTGCCGCCGCCGCGCTGGCCGCCTGGGAGGCGGCGCATCCGCGCCCCGCCGTCACCGTGGCGATGGTGGCCGATCATGTCGAGCATGTCGCGCGGCTGTGCGGCCATGGCTGTGTGGGGATCGGCTCGGATTTCGACGGGATCGAAGAGGTGCCCGACGGGCTGCGCGACGTGTCCGCCTATCCCGCGCTGTTCGCCGAGCTGGCGCGGCGGGGCTGGTCCGATGCGGATCTCCGCGCGCTGGCCGGCGGCAATATCCTGCGCGTGCTGCGCGCGGCGGCGGCGGTGTCGGCGCGGCTGCAAAAGGAACGGCCGCCGGGCAGCGCCGATCTGGCGCGCCCGGCGGCCGGCCAGTGAGCCTCCGCGACTGGGGGGAACAGCGGAGGCGCTGGTCGCGCGCGGCTTATTCGGCGGCGGCGAGGGCGGCCGGCTGCGCCTCTACGGTATCGCACGCGGCCGATTGGCGGACGCCGAAGACGGGCAGCTTGCCGCCCGGCTGGCTGTGCATGGGCGTGCCGCAAGCGGCCGGCGCCGCGACGCGCGGGCGATAGGCCTTGTGCGGGCTGCGCCCGGCGGTGGCGCCGTTTTCCTCGTGCGTGGCGAGCACGTGACGGGCGGTCGTGGCGGTGGTGGCGGCGCCGGCGGGGGCGGCGAAGGCGGGCAGCGCGGCCACGGCCAGCGCGGCGGCGATCAGCGGGCGGATGCGCATCCTCATCTCCTCTGGCCGGGGCGGACCGTCCGGCCCGGCTTTCTGGATGGTCCATGTGCCGCACCGGCTTTGCCACGGCTTGGCGCCGCTGTAAGAAAGCGTGTCCGGCAGGCGGGCGGCGCTGGCCAGCCGTGCCCGCGCGCCTAACTAGGGCCGACGCCCGCAAGGAGATTGGAGCCCGATGATCTGCCCCCGCGAGACCCGCCGATGACCGCGCCCGTGATCGTGCTGGTCGAGGATGATCCCGCGCTGCGGACGCTGACCACCCGGGCCCTGCAGGAAAATGGCTATGTGGTGCGGCCCGCCTCGGCCGCGCCCGAAATGTGGCTCGCCTTCGATGCCGGACCGGTCGATCTGGTGCTGCTGGACATCATGCTGCCGGGCACCAGCGGCATCGATCTGTGCCGCGCCATCCGCCAGAAGAGCGAGGTGCCGATCATCTTCATCAGCGCCAAGGGCAGCGAGATGGATCGCGTCGTCGGGCTGGAGCTTGGCGCCGACGATTATCTCGCCAAGCCGTTCGGCACGCGCGAGCTGATCGCGCGGGTGCGGGCGGTGCTGCGGCGCGGCGGCATGGAGCGCCAGCACAGCGAGCGGGGCGAGGGCGTCGCCAGCTTCGATGGCTGGACGCTCAGCTTCCCCCGGCGCGAGCTGACCTCCGCCTCGGGCGCGGTGGTGGATCTCACCGGCGCCGAGTTCGATCTGCTCGCCAGCCTCGTCGATCATCCCCAGCGGGTGATCGCGCGCGAGCGGCTGATTGAGCTTTCGCGCACCCGCATGGGCGACAGTTCGGATCGCTCGGTGGATGTGCTGATCAGCCGGCTGCGCCGCAAATTGTCCAGCGCGGGCAAGGATGCGCCGATCATCACCGTGCGCGGCGTCGGCTATATGCTCAACGTGCCCGTCGAACGGCGGTGAGGCGGCCGCTGGTCCGGTCGGTCGGCCTGCTCGGACGGCTGTTCGCCATCCTCTTCTGCACCGTGGTCGTCCAGTTCGCGGTCAGCACGCTGCTCTACGAGCAATCGAGCCGCTATCTGGTGCGCGAGGACGAGGCGCGCCGGCTGGCCGAGCATCTCGTCATCGCCACCAAGCTGATCTCCGAACAGAAGCCGCCCGAGCGGCCACGCATGGCCGAGCGGCTGACGACCGGGCGCTACCGGATCGGCTGGGCGCCCGCGCCGCCGCCGCGGCCGCCGGGCGCGGAGCTGGAGGATCTGCGCGATCAGGTGATCGGCTGGGAACCGAGCCTGGCGGGGCGCGAGATGCGGCTGGGGCTGGCCCCCGGCCATCATGGCGGCATTGGCGGCGTGCTGCGGCTGGAGGATGGCAGCTGGCTGCGCTTCGCGGCGGCCGGGCCGGTGGCGCTGTGGGAGGTGGTGGGCCGGCGCATCCTGATCGCGCTCTTCCCCGCCGCCATCCTCGCGCTGATCGGCGCCGCCCTGTTCCGCCGGACGCTGCGGCCGATCGGCACGCTGGCCCGCGCCGCCGATCGCGTCGGCCATGGCGGGCTGGTGCGCGTGCCCGAAAGCGGCCCCGGCGAGGTGCGCCGCCTGATCCGCGCCTTCAACACGATGCAGGAACGCATCCGCCGGCTCATCAAGGACCGCACCGAGGCGCTGGCGGCGGTGGGCCATGATCTGCGCACGCCGCTCGCCCGGCTGCGGCTGCGCAGCGACACCATCCCCGACCCCGCCGCGCGCCGCGCGATCCTCGAGGATGTCGAGGAGATGGGCGAGATGCTGTCCTCGCTGCTCGCCTATCTCGGCGGCGACAGCGATCCCGAGAAGCCGGTGCGTACCGATGTCGCGGTGCTCGCCGCGACCCTGGTCGATTCGGTGCAGGATCGCGGCCTCGAGGGCCGCTACGAGGGGCCGGACCATTGCGAGTGGCTGGTGCGCCCGCTGGGGCTGAAGCGCGCGCTCGGCAATCTGGTGGAGAATGCGCTCCATTATGGGGGCGCCGCCAATGTCACGCTGATCCCGCGGGACGATGGGCTTGAGATCGCGGTGGAGGATGAGGGCCCCGGCATTCCGGAGGATCGCATCGCCGCCGCGCTCCAGCCCTTCGCCCGGCTCGATCCCGCGCGCGGCCGCAACACCAGCGGGCTCGGATTGGGGCTGGCGATCGTGCAGCGCGCGATGGAGCGCGAGGGCGGCGCGCTGCGGCTCGCCAACCGCGCCGAGGGCGGGCTGCGCGCGGCCCTGTGGCTCCCCCGACCGGCCGCCTGACCCCGACAGGGGCCGGCAACATTTCCTCACGTCCTCGCCGTTCGCCGGCAAGGCGCGCGCGCCATCTTCAAGCACGGACCGGAGCGCGCGCGCCGATGGCGCGCGGCGCTTCTGACGAGAGGAGTTTCCGATGAACGAGCTGATCGGGCGAGTGTATAATTTCGAGAAGCATGTCTTCCCGAACCAGTCGGAGCTGTTCGGCAAGCTGGTGCGCGATGGCCAGGCGCCCAAGGCGCTGATGATCTCCTGCGCCGATAGCCGGATCGTGCCCGAGCAGATCCTGCAGGCCGAGCCGGGCGATCTGTTCGTCTGCCGCAATGCCGGCAATATCGTGCCGCCGTTCAGCGAGCAGAATGGCGGCGTCACCTCCACCGTGGAGTTCGCGGTGATGGTGCTGGGCGTGCGCGACATCATCGTCTGCGGCCATTCCGATTGCGGCGCGATGAAAGGGCTGGCGGGCGATCCCGCCAAGCTCGGCCGCATGCCCAATGTCGCGGCTTGGCTGCGCCATGGCACCGCCGCGCGCGACGTGGTGGACAGCAGCTATGAAGGGCTCGACGAGGGCGAGCGCGTGCACGCGATCAGTCTGGAGAATGTGGTGGCCCAGCTCGCCCATCTCCGCACCCATCCGTCGGTGGCGGCGGGCATCGCGCGGGGCGAGATCTCGCTCCATGGCTGGTTCGTCGATATCCATCAGGGCCAGGTGCTGGGTCTGGACGGCGAGACGGGGCGGTTCGTGCCGCTGCGGTCCGATCGGCCGCTGCCGGTGGCGCTGCCCGCCGCCGCGCGCCGCGCCGCCTCGTTCGAACCGCTGGTCGAGGCCGCCGAATAATGGCTTTTGCCCCCCAGGCCCGGTCGGCGGGCGGCGGCGGCGCGCTGCGCGATGTCACCGCCTCCATCGTCGTCTTCCTCGTCGCCATGCCTCTGTGCATGGGGATCGCCGTGGCCTCGGGGGTGGCCCCCGAACAGGGGCTGATCACCGGCGTGACCGGCGGCATCGTGGTCGGCGCGCTGGCCGGCTCGCCGCTGCAGGTGAGCGGGCCGGCGGCCGGACTCGCCGTGATCGTGTTCGAGCTCGTCCAGTCCAAGGGCCTGTCGGCGCTCGGCCCGATCCTGGTGGCGGCGGGCATCATCCAGTTCGTGGCGGGCGTCGCGCGGCTGGGCAATTGGTTTCGCGCCATCTCGCCGGCGGTGGTGCACGGCATGCTCGCGGGGATCGGCGTGCTGATCGTGGTCGGCCAATTCCACGTCCTGTTCGATGCCAAGCCGCGACCGAGCGGGCTCGAAAATCTCTGGGGCATGCCTGGCCGGCTGATGGGGCTGAGCGGCACCGTCGGCAGCGCCGAAATGGCCTTCGCGATCGGTCTGGTGACGATCGGCGCCATGCTCGGCTGGGAGAAGCTCCGACCGGCGGCGCTGCGGCTGGTGCCGGGCGCGCTGGTCGGCGTCGTCACCGCGACGCTCGTCGCCTGGGCGCTGGCCCTGCCGGTGTCGCGCGTGGTGGTGCCCGCCAACATCTTCGCGGGCGTGAAGGCGCCGGGGCCGGAGATGCTGGCCGCGCTCGCCACCCCCTCGATCCTCGCCACGGCGCTCGCCATTGCCTTCATCGCTTCGGCCGAGACCTTGCTCTCGGCGGCGGCGGTGGACCGCATGCATGATGGCGTCCGCACCGACTATAACAAGGAATTGCGCGCGCAGGGCGTGGGCAATCTGCTGTGCGGCATGGCCGGCGCGCTACCCATGACGGGGGTGATCGTGCGCTCCTCGGCCAATGTCCAGGCGGGCGCGGTATCGCGCCGCTCCTCGATCCTGCACGGCGTGTGGATCCTGGGCTTCGTCGCGCTGCTGCCCTGGCTGCTGCGCGAGATCCCGATGGCGGCTTTGGGCGGCATTCTCGTCGTCACCGGGGTGCGGCTGGTCAGCGTGTCCCATGTCCGCCACCTGTTCAGCCATTACGGGCTCTTGCCCGCGCTGATCTGGGCGGCGACCCTTGCCACGGTGGTGGCCGCCGATCTGCTCACGGGCGTGCTGGTGGGGCTCGGCCTGTCGCTGCTGGAACTGGTGCCCTGGGTGCGCCGCCTCGCGCTGCGGGTGGATACGAGCCATCACGACGCGCACAGCGAGATCGCGCTGCACGGCGCGGCGACCTTCGTCACCCTGCCGCGCCTGACCTCGGCGCTGGAGCGCGCGCCGGCCGACAAGCCGCTGCGGCTGGACATGAGCCGGCTCGATTATGTCGATCACACCGTGTCCGAGATGCTGCACGACTGGCTGGAGCGCCGCCGCGCCGCCGGCCATCGCATCGATGTGGATGGCGCGACCAGCGGCAGCGCGCGCCGTTTCGCCACCGCGAAATGAGCGGGGCGGCGCCCGCCGCCCTATCGCGCCGACGCCGGCAAAACTTCCTTACAGAGCCGCACGCAGGCAGACCAAGAACGCCGCCTACATTATTCCCGTCCCGGTGATCGCCGCCCCGCCCGCATGGGTGAGAGGCGGCGGCGGCCGGCCGCAGGAGGAATATCCGATCCTAAGGGGGTATTCCATGATTGCTCGTGCCCGTCTTCACCTGTGCCTCGCGTCCGTGCTGTCGATCCTTTCCGGCGCGGCGGCGCACGCGCAGGCGGCGCCCAAGGCCTTCACGCTTTCGGGCTCGGCGGCGCTCACCACGGACTATCGCTTCCGCGGCGTCTCCCAGTCCGATGGCGATCCCGCGATCCAGGGCGGCATCACCCTGTCGCACCAGAGCGGCGTCTATGCGGGCTTCTGGGGCTCCAATCTCGCCGGTTGGGGCACATTTGGCGGGCCCAATCTCGAACTGGATCTGGTCGGCGGCTTCAAGAAGACGCTGGGCAGCGCCACGGTCGATCTCGGCCTGACCTGGTACACCTATCCCGGCGGCGCGGATAAGACCGATTTCGCCGAGCCTTATGTGAAGCTTTCCGGCACGCGCGGGCCGCTGACCTTGCTCGCCGGCATCGCCTATGCGCCGCCGCAACAGGCGCTCGGCCGCTGGTACGAAACCGGCGCCGACGCCGAAGCCGGCGAATATACCAAGCCGGGCGACAAGGAGGACAATCTCTATCTCTGGGGCGACGCGGCGCTGGCCGTGCCCGGCACGCGGTTGACCGGCAAGGCGCATCTCGGCCGGTCCAAGGGCAATAAGGGGCTCGGCCCCAACGGCACCAGCGTCACCCCCACCGGCGAATATTGGGATTGGCTGATCGGGGTGGATTATGCCGTGTACGGCCCGGTGACGCTGAGCCTCGCTTATATCGACACCGATATCAGCGATCGCGACCGGGCCTATCTGCTGCCGAATTTCGCGGTGCAGAATGGCGGGGACAAAGGCAAGACGATCGCCGGCTCCAAGATCGTCTTCACCGTCGGCGCCAGCTTCTGATCCCGCGGCGGCGCGTAACCGGCGCGCAACGGATACCAGCTAGGCATTCGAGCATCGCAAGGGGGGACAAGGCGATGCTCAATCTGATTCGGAATAGCTGGCGGCGGCTCATGCTGATCCACGCGATCATGCGCACGCTCGGCGCGCGCGCCTGAGCCCGGCGCGCCGGCGGGTGCTTGGCCGACCCGCCGCGCCTCGGCATGTTTCGTCAGACCGTCAGAGCCGCTTTTCGATCGCGTCCCAGATGCGCGCGGCGGTATCGGTGCCGTTGAAGGCGTCGATCGCCACGATTCCTGTGGGCGAGGTGACGTTGATCTCCGTGAGATAGCCGGCGATCACATCAATGCCGACGAAGATCAGCCCGCGCCGCGACAATTCCGGCCCGAGCCGGGCGCAGATCGCATGCTCGCGCTCGGTCAGCTCGGTCTTGGCACCGCTGCCGCCCACCGCCAGGTTGGACCGGATCTCGCCCTTTTTGGGCAGCCGGTTGACGGCGCCGATCGGCTCGCCGTCGACGAGCACGATCCGCTTGTCGCCCTTCGCCACGTCGGGAAGAAAGGCCTGGACCATGAAGGGCTCGCGCCACACCTGCCCGAACAATTCGGTGAGCGCCGCGAGATTGGCGTCATTGTGGCCGACATGGAAGACGGCGGTGCCGGCATTGCCGTAGAGCGGCTTCACCACCACCTCGCCATGCTCGGCATGGAAGGCGCGCGCCTCCTCAAGCGAGCGGGTCACCAGCGTCGGCGGCATGAACTCGGCATAATCGAGCACGAACAGCTTTTCCGGCGCGTTGCGCACGGCGGCGGGATCGTTGACGACCAGCGTCTCGCCCTGGATCCGCTCCAGCAAATGGGTGGCGGTGATATAGGCGAGATCGAAGGGCGGATCCTGCCGCATCAGCACGACATCCACATCGCGGCCGAGATCGAGCCGGACCGGATCGCCGAACTGGAAATGATCGCCCGCGACGCGCTGGACAGTGACGGGATGGGCCGGCGCGGTGACGCGGCCGTCGCGATAGCTGAGATCGCCCGCCTGATAGTGGAAGAGGCGGTGGCCGCGCGCCTGGGCGGCGAGCATCAGCGCGAAGCTGCTGTCGCCCGCGATCTTGATCGACTCCATCGGATCCATTTGGAACGCGATCGTGCGCGGCATCGTCTCATCTCCTTGCTGCGCCGCCGCTCTAGGCGCTCGAAGGCGATCGGGGAAGCGGGGGTGGCGCGGCCGCGCTCAGCCCTGCCAGACATGTTCGAGATGGCGCGGCGGCAGATCCGGTGCGATCAAAATGGCGTCGATGCGGATATCGTCGCCCGGCGCGGCGAAACGCGGGATCAGCAGCTCCGCCGCCGCCGCGACGCGCGACAGCCGGCGCGCGTCCAGCGCGAGATCGAGCGCGCGGCGGCTGGACCGCGCCTTCACCTCGACAAAGGCGACAAGGCCGGGGCGGCGCGCCACCAGATCGACCTCGCCGCAGGGCGTGCGGACGCGCTGCGCCAGTATCTCCCAGCCCTTGTCGCGCAGCAGCGCGGCGGCCAGCGCCTCGGCGTCGCGGCCGGCGGCCTCGGCGGCGCGGCGGTTCACGGCGCGTCGCGGATGGCGAGCGCGCGGGCATAGAGATCGGCGCGCGGTACGCCGGTGGCGCGGGCGACCTCGCCCGCCGCCTTGGCCGCCGGCATCCGGGCGAGCGCGGCGCGGAGCATCGCCTCGACATCGTCGGGATCGGCGGCCGGCGCCTCGCCCGGCGGCCCGACCACGATCACGATCTCGCCCTTGGGCGGTGCGTCGGCGTAGCGCGCGGCGAGCGCGTCGAGCGTGCCGGTCACGCATTGCTCGAAGGCCTTGCTGATCTCGCGCGCCACCGCCGCCTCGCGCGGGCCGAGCCCGGCGGCGAGCGCGGCCAGCGTCGCGCCGAGCCGCGGGCCGCTTTCGTAGAGGATCAGGCTGGCGCGGATCGCCGCCACCTCGGCGATGGCATCGCCGCGCGCCTTGTCCTTGGCGGGAAGGAAGCCGAGAAAGAGGAAGCGATCGCTCGGCAGGCCTGCCAGGGTGAGCGCGGCGATGGCGGCGCAGGGGCCGGGCAGGGTGACGATGGCATGGCCCGCCGCGCGCGCATCGCGCACCAGCTTGAAGCCAGGATCGGAGATCATCGGCGTTCCCGCGTCCGAGACGAGCGCGATCGCCTCGCCTCCCAGCCGCGCGACCAGCCCCGGCCTGACGCGATCGGCATTGTGATCGTGATAGGGGATCATCGGCCGCTCGGCCCCGATATGGCGGAGCAGCTTGGCGGTGACGCGCGTATCCTCGGCGGCGATCAGATCGGCGCGGGCGAGAATATCCGCCGCGCGTGGCGATAGATCGCCAAGATTGCCGATTGGGGTCGCGACGATGTAGAGCCCCGGCGGGAGTGGATCGACCATAAGGGATCGTCATGGCAGAGAGTAGGCGTGCGTCGCAACACGGGACGGCGATGAGCCGGCGGATCGCGGCCCTTGGGCTGGCGGCGCTGCTCGCGGGCTGTTCCACGCTGGTGCCGCGCACCGCCGGCCCGGCCAGCGCGCCGCCGCCGCCGCCGCGCCCGTCCGCCGGCACGCTGCCGGCCGAGCCGCAGCCGCGCGATCGGGTCGCGGTGCTGGTGCCGATGACGGGCCCCAATGCGGCGGTCGGCCAGTCGATCGCCAATGCCGCGACCATGGCGCTGCTCGACAGCGGCGGCACCCAGCTGCGCATCACCAGCTATGATACGGCGGGCGGCGCGGCGGCGGCGGCGGCGCGCGCGCTGGCGGACGGCAACGGCCTGATCCTGGGGCCGCTCCTGGCCGAAGATGTGCGCCAGGTGCAGCCGGTGGCCGCCGCCGCCCATGTGCCGGTGCTGGCCTTTTCCAACGATATCGATGTCGCGGGCCATGGCGTGTATCTGCTGGGCTATACGCCCGGCCAGTCGATCGAGCGGGTGGTCGGCTATGCCGCGCAGCGCGGGCTGAAGCGGATCGCCGCGCTCACGCCGGCGGGGCTGTACGGGCGCCGCGCCTCCAACGCGCTGCTGCGCGCGGCCGAGCAGGCGGGCTCCACCGTCGTCTCGATGCAGAGCTATGATCGCAGCGCCGCCAGCCTTGCCGCCGCGGTCAAGAAGCTCGGGCCGGCCAGCGGCTATGATGCGGTGCTGATCGCCGACAGCGGGCGGATCGCGCTGGTCGCCGCGCCGCTGATCCGGCGCGCGGGCGCCACCGCGCGGCTGCTCGGCACCGAATTGTGGAACACGGAGCCGCAGCTCGCCGCGGCGCGGCCGATGGCGGGCGCCTGGTATGCCGCCGTGTCCGATCGCCTCTACGCGCAATTCGCCACCAAATATCGCGCGCGCTTCGGCAAGGGGCCGTACCGGCTCGCCTCGCTCGGCTATGATGCGGTGCTGCTGGCGATCCGCATGGCCGGCGAGTGGAAGCCCGGCACGCCCTTCCCCGAGCGCCGGCTCACCGATTCGGGCGGCTTCGCCGGCATCGACGGCGCCTTCCGCTTCAAGGACAACATCGCCGAGCGCGCGCTGGACGTGAAGCAGATCGGGCAGGGCGGGGTGACGATCGTCTCGCCGGCGGCGACGGGCTTCTGAGCGCCGCCGGCGACGGCGCGGCCGTGTCTAGCGCACCACCGCGCCGAGCAGCCCGTCGAGCAGCAGCATGCCGGCGGGGGTGACGCGCAGCGTCGCGCCGTGCCAGCCGATCAGCCCGTGCGCGGCCAGCCGGTCGATGGCGGCGCGATCGACCAGGCGATCGGGCGCAAGCCCGGTCTCGGCGGCGACGCGGTCGAGATCGACGCCTTCGTCCAGTCGCAGACCCATGAGCAGCGCCTCGGCGCCGCGCAGCGCCGGATCGAGCCGTTCCTCGCTTTCGATGCCATGGCCATTGCGGGCGACGGCAGCGCGCCAATTCTCGGGTTTCTTGCGGCGGAAGCTCGCCAGGCCGTGGCGACGCCCATGCGCCCCGGGGCCGACGCCGATATAGTCGCGATAGCGCCAATAGGCGAGATTGTGCCGGCTCTCGGCGCCGGGCGCGGCATGGTTGGAAATCTCATAGGCCGGCCGCCGCGCCGCCGCCGTGATCGCGCGGGTCGTCTCGAACAGCCGCGCGGCCGTCTCCGGATCGGGCAGGTGGAGCGCGCCCTTGGCGGCGAGCGCGGCGAAGCGCGTGCCGGGCTCCAGCGTCAATTGATAGAGCGACAGATGCTCGGTGCCGAAGCCGAGCGCACGCTCCAGCTCGGCGATCCAGGCCGCCTCCCGCTGACCGGGCAGGGCGTAGATCAGATCGATGCTGATCCGCGCGAAGGCCGACTGCGCCGTGTCCAGCGCCGCCAGGCTTTCCGCCACGCCATGGGCGCGGCCGAGAAAGGCGAGCGCGTCCGGATCGAGCGCCTGCAGGCCCAGCGAGACGCGGTTGACCCCGGCGGCGGCGAGCGCCCGGAAATTGGCGGCTTCGACCGAGGAGGGGTTGGCCTCGAGCGTGATCTCGATGCCGGGCGCGAAGCCCCAGTGGCGCTCCGCCGCCGCCAGCAGCGCGGCGACGGTGGCGGGGGCCATCAGCGAGGGCGTGCCGCCGCCGAAGAAGATCGAGCCGAGCGGCCGCCCCGGCACCAGCGCCGCCTCATGGGCCAGCTCGGCCAGCAGCGCGTCGCGCCACGCCGCCTCGTCGATCTCGGCGCGGACATGGCTGTTGAAGTCGCAATAGGGGCATTTGGAGACGCAGAAGGGCCAGTGGACGTACAGCGCCAGCGGCGCCGCCGATGCCGCGCCCGGTGCCCCGGCCGGATCAGAAGATCGCGGCGACAAGCTTGGCGAAGGCATCGGCGCGATGGCTCATGGCGTGCTTGGCCTCCGGGTCCATCTCGCCGAAGCTGAGCTGGTGGCCCCAGGGCTGGAACATGGGATCATAGCCGAAGCCGCGCTCGCCGCGCGGCGGCCACACGAGATGCCCCTCGACCCGGCCCTCGACCGTGACGATATGGCCGTCCGGCCAGCAGAGCGAAAGGGCGCACACGAAATGCGCATCGCGCCCCGCTTCCGGGGCGCGCCGCGCCATCGCATCCTGCACGCGCTGCATGGCGACCGCGAAATCCTTGTCCGGCCCGGCCCAGCGCGCCGAGAAGATGCCGGGATCGCCGTCCAGCGCATCCACGCACAGGCCGCTATCGTCCGCCAGCGCGGGCAGGCCCGTGAGATCGGCCGAGAAACGCGCCTTCAGCTCGGCATTGGCGACGAAGCTGGTGCCGGTTTCCTCGGGCTCGGGCACGTCAAGCTCGCCCGCCGAGACCGGCTCCACGCCATAGGGCCCAAGCAGCGCCGCGATCTCGCGGATCTTGCCCGGATTATGGCTGGCGATGACGAGCCGGCCCGGGGCGAGCGTGCGCCTCACCGCCCGGTCGCCTTGAGCTGGGCGGCGAAGATCTCGCCGCAGCCGATCCGCGCGAGGCGGAGCATGCGCAGCAGCGCTTCCTCGTCATAGGCCGCCCCTTCGGCGGTCGCCTGCACCTCGGCCATATGGCCGTTGGCGAGCAGCACGAAATTGCCGTCCACATGGGCCGCCGAATCCTCGATATAGTCGAGGTCGAGCACGGGCGTGCCCTCATGCACGCCGCAGGAGACCGCGGCGACCTGGGTGGTGATCGGATCGGCGGCCAGCTTGCCCTCGGCGAGCAGCTTGTCCACCGCGATCCGCAGCGCCACCCAGCCGCCCGAGATGGAGGCGGTGCGCGTCCCGCCATCGGCCTGGATCACGTCGCAATCGATGGTGATCTGCCGCTCGCCGAGCAGGGTCATGTCGCACACGCTGCGCAGGCTGCGGCCGATCAGCCGCTGGATCTCCTGGGTGCGGCCCGATTGCTTGCCCTTGGCGGCCTCGCGGCTGCCGCGCGTATGGGTGGCGCGGGGCAGCATGCCATATTCGGCCGTCACCCAGCCCTGGCCCTTGCCGCGCAGAAAGGGCGGCACGCGCTCCTCGACGCTGGCGGTGACGAGCACGCGCGTATCGCCGAAGCTGATGAGGCAGCTGCCCTCGGCATGGCGCGTGGCACCGGCTTCGATGGTGATGACGCGCATCTGGTCGGGCGCGCGGCCGGAGGGACGCATGGCTGCTCCTATGGTCTTCGAGAAGGATCGTGTCGGACCGCGGCTCTAGAACCCATTGCGCCCGGGTGGAAGCGATTTGGGCGCCGGCGGCGCGATCCATGGTTGAGCGCGGTGCGCGGCTTTCCTACATTCGGCCCATGCGCGGGCAGGCCTATCCCGAATTGTCGGAACGGGCGCGGACGGTGTTCCGCGTGGTGGTGGAAAGCTATCTGCGCTCCGGCACCCCGGTCGGCTCGCGGACCATCTCGCATCTGTCGGGCCTCAACCTGTCGCCCGCCTCGATCCGCAATGTCATGCAGGATCTGGAGGAGGCCGGCCTGCTCGCCGCGCCGCACGTCTCCGCCGGCCGGCTGCCGACCGAGACGGGACTGCGCCTGTTCGTCGACGGCATGATGCAGGCGGCCGAGCCTTCGTCCGAGGAGCGCAGCGCGATCGAGCGCGGCATCGGGCGCGGCGGGCCGATCGAGGATGCGCTGGCCGCCGCCGGCGCCGTGCTCTCCGGCCTGTCCGCCTGCGCCGGGCTGGTGCTGGTGCCCAAGCGCGAGGCGGTGCTGCGCCAGTTCGGCTTTGTCCCGCTCAGCCAGGATCAGGCGCTGGCGGTGCTGGTGGGCGCCGATGGCAGCGTGGAGAATCGCGTCGTCGCGCTGCCGCCGGGCACCCCGCCCGCCGCGCTGAACGAGGCGGCCAATTATATCAGCACGGCCTTTGCCGGGCTCACGCTGGGCGAAGCGCGGGCGCGGATCACCGCCGAGATCGGGCTGGACCGCGCCGCGCTGGACCGGGTGAGCCGCGAGCTGGTGGAGCGCGGCCTGGCCCTGTGGAGCACCGACGGCCGCGCCCGGCCGGTGCTGATCGTGCGCGGCCAGGCCAATCTCATCGATACCCAGGCGGCCGAGGATCTCGAGCGCGTGCGCCAGCTGCTCGACGAGCTGGAGGGCAAGGAGGAGATCGCCCGGCTGCTGGACAGCGCCCGCGAAGGCTCCGCCACCAAAATCTTCATCGGCTCGGAAAACAAGCTTTTCGCGCTGTCCGGCTCGTCGATCGTCGCCGCGCCCTATCGCGGGGCGGAGGGGCAGGTGGTCGGTGTGGTGGGGGTTATCGGGCCGACACGGTTGAACTATGCGCGCGTGGTGCCCATGGTGGATTTCACCGCCCATACGCTTTCCAGGTTGATGACATGACCGTGAACGACACGACCAATTCCGACGAGACGCTGCGCGAGGAAACGGCAGAGGCAGCCCCCGAGGTGGCCGCCCAGGACGAGACCGCCGCGTTGCGCGCCGAGCTGGAGGAGCAGCGCAACCAGCTGCTCTACACCCAGGCGGAGATGCAGAATCTGCGCCGCCGGACCGAGCGCGAGATGGCCGATGCGCGCGCCTATGCCACCACCAGCTTCGCCCGCGATCTGCTGTCCGTCTCCGACAACATGACCCGCGCGCTCGCCACCATTCCTGACGAGCTGCGCGGCGACGAGCGCTTCAAGGCGCTGGTGACGGGCATCGAGATGACCGCCAAGGAGCTGGAGACGGTGTTCCAGCGCAACGGCATCACCCGCATCGTCGCGCTCGGCCAGCCGCTCGATCCCAACAAGCATCAGGCGATCATGGAAATGGACGCCACCGCCGGCCAGGTGCCGGGCACCGTCGTGCACGAGATGCAGTCGGGCTGGATGATCAAGGACCGGCTGCTGCGGCCGGCCATGGTCGGCGTCGCCAAGGCGGGCGAGGCCGGCGGGGTCGATATCAAGGCCTGAACCGCCGCGCCCTCGCCGGGCCGGCATCGCAAGCCGCACGGGTATGCGCCCGTGCGGCTTTTTTCGTGCGCTTGCGTTGGGGCGGCGAGACAGTGAGGGAAACAGCCATGTCCGACGGTCCGCTTCACCCCGGCGACGAGGCCGCGCCCGGCACGCCCGGCACCGGCGAGGATCTCTGCCCCACCTGCCATGGCAGCGGCCGCAGCGATCAGGGGGCGTGCCCCACCTGCGAGGGCACCGGCAAGGTGGTACGCGGCATCGGCGGCGCCTGACCGCTGGGATCAGAACAGGGCGAGCTGATCGGCGCGCGGCGGCGCGAGCCGCAGCTTCGCCGCCTGGGCGGCCGCCACCGCCTGGCGATAATGGATGGTGCCGTGCCGCTCCGCCTCGTCGAACGGGACAGGCGCCCATTCCTCGCTCGGGTAGCAGGTGTCGTAGATCGCGCGCGCTGCCGCCCGCAGCGCGAGATCATGCTGCATCTCAAAGCCTTCCGATCGACTCGTCGCGCCAGTGCGACCTGCGCCATTGGAACATAACAGGAACAAAGGTCAAGCCCGCGCGCGCCCTCTGGACAGGCGCGCCGCCGCTCTCCACCTGGGGCGGCATGACCCGAAGCGATCTGCGCGAGACGCTGATCACCGAGCTTGTCCGCCGCCATGGCGGCGCGCGCGGCCATTGGCGGCGGATCTTGGGCGAGGTGCGCCTCTATGCGCGCGAGACGCATCCGCACTGCAATTGGGAGATGTTCCCGAGCGGCGGCGTTGACGAGGTGCAGGCCGCCACCCGCGCGATCGACGGGCTGCGCGCCCGCCATCCGCTCATCAGCGGCTAACTGGCCGAAATCGCCCGGTTTAGGACCCGGAGCCGCTTGCCAGCCCCGGCATCCTGTCGCAGGAGCCGAAGCGCGTCCGGAACGAGGCGCGGCCCACAGGGTGGAGACAAGGCGATGCGCATCCGGCGGACGATCAAGCTCATGCTGGCAACGGCGGCGATGGGGACGGTGGTGCCCGCAGGCGCCGCGCCGCGCCGCGCCCCCGCCGCCGCGCCCGCCACGCCGGTGGCCGGGCCCTGGCAGAATCATGGCCTCCCCGCCGAGCAGCGCGCCGCGCTGCTGCTCGCCGCCATGACCCAGGCCGAAAAGCTGCGCCTCGTCACCGGCTGGTTCGGCACCGATGACGGGCAGGGCGGCTTCAAGGCCGATCCGCTCGCGCGCTATGGCTCGGCGGGCTTTGTTCCGGGCGTGCCCCGGCTCGGCATTCCGCCGCAATGGCAGACCGATGCCGGCGTGGGCGTGGCGACGCAGAATGCGGTGCGCGAGAAGCCGTTGCCGCGCACCGCGCTGGCCTCGGGGATCGCGCTGGCGGCGAGCTGGAACCCGGCGCTCGCCTATGCCGGTGGCGCGATGATCGGCGCCGAGGCGCGCGCCTCGGGCTTCAACGAGATGCTGGCCGGCGGCGTGGACCTGATGCGCGATCCGCGCAACGGCCGCACCTTCGAATATGGCGGCGAGGATCCGCTGCTCGCGGGCACGGTGATCGGCGCGGCGGTGCGCGGCATCGAATCGAACCACATCATCTCGACCGTGAAGCATTATGCGATCAACGATCAGGAAACCGGGCGCGGCATCCTCAACTCGGTGATTGATCGCGACGCCGCCCGCATGTCCGATCTGCTCGCCTTCGAGATCGCGCTCGAGCGGTCCGACGCGGGCTCGATCATGTGCGCCTATAATCATGTGAATGGCGACTATTCCTGCGAGAATGACTGGCTGCTCAACCGCGTGCTCAAGGGCGACTGGGGCTGGAAGGGCTTTGTCATGTCCGATTGGGGCGCCACCCATTCGACCGTTCAGGCCGCCAATGCCGGGCTCGACCAGGAAACCGGCTATCACAAGACGAGCGAGATCTATTTCGGGGACAAGCTCGCCGCCGCGATCCGGGGCGGCCAGGTTCCCGCCGCGCGGCTGGACGATATGGCGCGCCGCATCCTCTGGGCGATGTTCGCCAAGGGCGTGATGGACGATCCGGTGGCGCTCGCGCCGATCGATTTCGAGGCGCACGCCAAGGTGGCCGAGGCGGCGGCGCGCGAGGGCATCGTGCTGCTGCGCAATGCGGGCGACGTGCTGCCGCTGGCGGCGAGCGCGCGCCGCATCGCGGTGATCGGCGGCCATGCCGATGCCGGCGTGCTGTCGGGCGGCGGCTCCGCGCAGGTCTATCCGCAGGGCGGCAACGCCGTGCCCGGGCTGACGCCGACCAGCTGGCCCGGCCCGATCGTCTATCTGCCCTCCTCGCCGATGAAGGCGCTGGCCGCGCGCGCGCCGCAGGCGACGGTGCGCTTCGATGCCGGAACCGATCCCGCCGCCGCCGCCGCGCTGGCGCGCGACAGCGATGTGGCGATCGTGTTCGTCACCCAGTGGATGGCCGAAAGCCAGGACTATCCGGTCGCGCTGGACGCCGGGCAGGATGCGCTGGTGCAGGCGGTCGCCGCCGCCAATCCGCGTACCGTGGTGGTGCTGGAAACCGGCGGCCCCGTGCTGATGCCCTGGGCCGATCGCACCGCCGCCATCGTCGAGGCCTGGTATCCCGGCACGCATGGCGGCGAGGCGATCGCCGATGTGCTGGTCGGCGCGGCCAATCCCTCGGGCCGGCTCCCGGTGAGCTTCCTGGCGAGCACCGATCAGCTGCCGCGGCGCACGCTGGACGGCGTGGGGCTGCCCGCCAACCAGATGTTCGACGTGCAGTATCCGGAGGGCGCGCAGGTCGGCTATCGCTGGTTCGATGCCAAGGGCCTGACCCCGGCCTTTCCCTTCGGCCACGGCCTGTCCTACACGCGCTTCCGCTATAGCGGGCTCAGCGCCGCGCCGGCGGCGGATGGCAATGTCACCGTGCGCTTCACCGTCACCAACAGCGGCGCGCGCGCGGGCATGGATGTGCCGCAGGTCTATGTCTCGCCGCCGGCCGGCGCCGGCTGGGAGGCGCCGCGCCGGCTCGGCGCCTTCGCCAAGGTCGCGCTGCGGCCGGGCGAGAGCCGCACGCTGAGCGTGCGCGTCGATCCGCGCCTGCTCGCCACTTTCGCCGAGGGCCGGGGCTGGTCGCGGCCGGCGGGCCGCTACGAGGTGGCGCTCGGCGCCTCCTCGCGCGATCTGACCGCGCGCGCGGGCGTGACGCTGCCGGCGCTGACGCTGCCGGCGAGCTGGCACGCGCCCGATGCCTTCACCAGCCTGCCGGTGATGGGATCGGCCGGCACCACCGCCGATCCCGAAACCCCGGCGGGCTGATCCGCCGCGCAGGCGGGCGGCGGCATCTCGGCCCCGCCCGCACGCGCGCCGGCCCGGCTCAGGGCGTCGGGCTGTCGGCGGTGAAGGCGGAACAGCAGGGCTTCATCACCGGCCCATATTCCATCAGCTCCACCCGCGTGCCGTCGGGATCGTAGAGATTGGCCTGCCATTTGCCGTCCAGCCCCATTTGCGGGCCGTCATGACGCGGGCTCAGCCGGTCCTGCGCATAGAGGGTGGTCACCGCCGCCTCCATGTTGCGCACGGCGATCGAGACATGGTTGAGCACGCCCAGCTGTCGCGCATCCACCTTGTCCTCGGTCACGTCCGAGGTCGGGCCGACCATCATATATTCCAGCCATTCGTGGCCATCGGGCACCTGCTGCGAGACCCAGTCGACCTTGTCCGGCTGGAAGGCGCCGTACCAATAGGGCCTGAAGCCCAGCAGCGTGCGATAGAAGCCGTCCTCGCGCGCGCGGTCCCGCACCGCCATGCCGACATGGAGCAGCCGCGCGCCGATCGCGCCGGGCACCGGGCCGCCGGCCACGCCCTGCACGAACTCCACGCTATTGCCCTCGGGATCGCGCGCGGTGAAACTGCGCTCATTGCCATGGCTCACCAGCGGGGAGAGATCGGCCACGCCATGGGCGGCGAGATAGCGCCGCAGCGCGGCGGCGTCGCTGGTCTTGTAGGCGATATGGGCGAGCAGGCTCTGGCCCAGCCCCGCGGGCGCCGGCAGCAGCTCGACGAATTGATCGCCATTGATGAAATAGCGCACGCCGCCCGCGGCTTCGGGATCCTCGGCGCGGCGCGCGCCGAGCGTGGTGCGGTAGAAATGATCCGCCCCCTTCATATCCCGCGCATAGACGGCGAGATGCGAGATGCCCGTGATCGCCGGCCGGCCGCCATCGCCGGTCGCGCCGCCCGCCGCCGTCGCAGCCGCCGTGCCCAGCATCAGCGCGCACAAAGCCGTTACTCTCTTCAACCCCATGCCACCTCTCCTGATCATTCTGCGGTGCGCGCTCAGCCGGCGCGCGGCGGATCCACCACCGCCGCGGGATCGACCGCGCGACGATAGCCCCAGTCGGTCGCCACCGTGCGTCCATCCGCCGCCACCGAGGCGAGGATGGCGCGCATCAGCTTCATGTCCTGCACGCCTTCCTCGCCGGGCGACACCATCGGCGCGGTGCCGCGCACCACTTCGGCCATCCAGTCCATTTCGCGGGCGAACTGGTCGATCTCGGCGATCCGCACGGGCGCCGTGCCGGGCGCGCCGAAGCTCAGCCGATTGCCATTGTAGAAGGCGCCCGGATCGGCGACGATCCGGCCCGTGGTGCCCCACACCTGAAAGGCCATGGTCGCGTCATAGGCGAAGGAGGTCGAGCCATTGGCGAGCGCGCCCGAGGGGAAGCGGAACTGCCAGGCGATCAGATCCTCGACCGTGCGGAAGCGCGGATCGCGACGATCGGTGCTCGCCCAGGCGCGCACCGCCACCGGTTCCTCGGCGAGCAGGTAGCGCGCGGCGTTGATGCCGTAGATGCCCATATCGGCCAGCGCGCCGCCGCCCGACATGGCCATGTCGAGCCGCCACGCATCGGACGGGATGGCGAGATCGGCCTGGCGCCCCATATCGGTGACGACCAGCCGCGGCCGACCGATGCCGCCGGTGCGGATGTGGCGCATCGCCGCGAGATTGCCCGGCTCATAATGGCAGCGATAGGCGATCATCAGCTTGCGCCCGGCCGCGCGCCCCGCCGCGACCATCGCCTCGGCATCGGCGACATTGGTCGCCATCGGCTTCTCGCACAGCACATGCTTGCCGGCCTTGAAGGCGCGCAGCGTAAAGGGGGCATGGAGCGCGTTGGGGAGGACGATATAGACGATGTCGATGCGCGGATCGGCGGCGATGCGGTCGAAGCCGTCATAATCATAGATGGCGCTCGCGGGCAGGCCATGGTCGGCGGCGAGCCGGCGCGCCTTGTCGGCATGGCCGCTGACCAGCGCCACCAGCCGCGCGCGCTTGGTGGTGCGCAAGGCGGGCAGGATCTGGCCCTGGCTGAGCGTGCCGAGCCCGACCACGGCGACGCCCACCGGCGATCCCTCGGTCACGCGCGGCGTCGCCGCCAGCGCGGCGGGCGCGAGCGTCGCGCTGGCGCCGGCCATGCCGATCTCGATCAGGCCGCGGCGGGTGAATTCCCGGTCCATCTCAGTGCGCCGCCGCGACGGGGATCTTGGTCCCGAGCAGCACCAGCCGGCCGCCGGTGACGCCGAACCAGTGCGGCGCGCCCGCCGGCACGAGGAAGACGTCGCCCGGCTTGAGCGCGCGGCGCGTGCCGCCCTCGATCCGGCTGCCCTCCACCAGCCCGGGCTTGGTGGTGGCGGCATCGACCAGCGTCCCGCCCGAAAGGATCTCGCCCGCGCCCGCGACCACGCGGGCATATTCCGCCTCGTCCGGATGCACGGCGGGCTTGCCGGGCGCCTTCCATATCTCCAGCGCCGCCACCGTCTCGCCGGCGCGCAGCACCGGCTGCCAGGCAAAGCCCTGGCCCGGCTTCATGCCGCGCTCCATGGTCGCGATCTGCGCCTGGAGATCCGCCTCGCTCGCCACGCCTGCCGCCGGCGCGGCTCCGGCCCAGCCGGGCAGGGCGGCGAGCATCAGCGCCAGCGCCGCGCGCCCCGCCGCCACCGATCCGAAGCCGCTCCGCATATCGTCTCTCCCGCGCCCGTCTGCTTGCTCGCGATCCAGCTTAGCGCCCGGCGCGTCGCGGGGAAGTGCCTAAAAAGTCTCGGTTCTTTTGTCGTCCCGCGCGACGCGGGCGGATGCCGGGCGGCACCGGGGCGGGGCGGGGCCTTCCGTCCGCGCCCGCCGCGCTTCTGATCTTAAGATGCTGAAAAGCTTGAAAAGCCGCTCCCGGCACCCATATCCGCCTCACTGTTCAACAAGCGAAAGGAGGTGGTCGAATGTCTCATTGTCACATGCCGCGACCGGCGGACCGGATGAGTGCGACCCCCGCTTGCGAGGGCCATCGCTAAACGTCCGCGCCGGATTGGCTGGACAATGGAAAGGCCGCTCCCGCCCGGGGGCGGCCTTTCGTTCGTCCGGGCGCGCTGCTTGGAACCGGGCGTCGGCTAGCTCGTCTCCTCGCCATGGACGATAGCATCACCGCGCTCGGGCTGCTCGAAGACGAGGCGATCACGCTGGACAGCGCGGCGCTCGAACTGGCGGCGCTCGATCACCCCGGCACCGATCTCGCACCCTATGTCGCGCTGCTCACCGAGATGACCGAGCGGCTCGTGCATCTGGGCGGCGAGGCGCGCGCCGCCGGCGAGCGCGCCACCGCGCTCGCCACGCTGTTCGCCGAGGATTATGGCTTTGTCGGCGATGCCGATCGCTATGACGATCCGGACAATGCCGATCTCATCCGGGTGATCGATCGGCGGCGGGGCCTGCCCGTCAGCCTCGCCATCCTCTATGTCGCGGCGGCGCGGCGGCTCGGCTGGAGCGCCGACGTGCTCAATACGCCGGGCCATGTGCTGGCGCGCATCAACTCGCCGACCGAGCCCGTGCTGATCGATCCCTTCGGTCGCGGCCGGATCGTCGACGCCGCCGAACTCGCCGCCTTGCTGGCGCGGATGCTGGGCCCCACGGTGGTGCCGGGCGCCGAGCATCTCGCCACCCTCACCAATCGCGCGGTGCTGGTGCGGCTGCTCATCAACCAGGCAAGCCGCGCGGAGACGGGCGGGCGGCCGTCGCGCGCGCTTGAGCTGTACCGCCGCATGACGCTGATCGCGCCCGGCCATGGCCCGCTCTGGTGGGAGCGCGCGCGGCTTTCGCTCGGCGAGGGCGATGTGGCGGGCGCGCGCGCCAGCCTGAGCGCCATGCTGGAGGTGACGCGCGAGCCCGAGATGCGCGCCCATATCTTCGCCGCGCTCGATGCGATTTCCGCCGCGCGACCCTAGCCGTCCGCCAGGCTGATCCAGACGGGCGCGTGATCGCTGCTCTTCTCCCATCCGCGCACCGCCCGGTCCACGCCCGCTTCGCGCAGGCACGGCGCCAGATCGGGGCTGAGCAGGATATGATCGATGCGAAGCCCGGCATCGCGCGCGAAAGCGTTCCGAAAATAGTCCCAGAAGGTGTAGATCCGCGCCTCGGGATGCAGATGGCGCACCGAATCCGTCCAACCCTGCGCGCATAACGCCGCATAGGCGGCGCGGATCTCGGGCGCGAAGAGCGCGTCCTCGCGCCAGCGGTCCGGCCGATAGACATCGAGATCGCCAGGCATCACGTTGAAATCGCCCGCCAAAACCATCGGCACGCCGGCGGCGCGGCGGGCCGCGGCATGCGCCTCGAGCCGCGCGAACCAGGCGCGCTTATAGTCGAACTTGGGGCCGGGGCGGGGATTGCCGTTGGGAAGATAGAGGCAGCCGACGATCAGCCCGGCGATCGCCGCCTCCAGATAGCGGCTCTGGCCGGGATCGGGATCGTCGGGCAGGCCGCGCTGGGTCTCGTGGATGGAGCCGATCCGGCTGAGCAAGGCCACGCCGTTCCAGCTCTTCTGTCCGTGCCACAGCGCGGCATAGCCCATCGCCGCGATCGCGTCGGCGGGGAACCGATCCTGCGGCGCCTTCAGCTCCTGCAGGCAAACGATGTCGGGCCGGCTCTCCTCCAGCCAGCGCAGCAGCACCGGCAGCCGGCCGTTGATGCCGTTCACATTGTAGGTGGCGATTCTCATCGCTCCCGGCCCGGATGGTGCGCGCATGGCATCGCAGCAGGAGACTCCCATCGTCCCGCCCGCGTTCCGCGTGCGCGGCCTGCCTTTCTGCCGCCGCCACTCCCCGGAAGGTCGAATCCACCCCGCAGCTTGTTTCTGATACGCAACGAATCGCCATGTCCAGTCCGGGGGGATGCGATATGCGAACGCCCGATCGATCACGCTTGTTGAGCGTCGCGGCGGCTCTTCTGTGGCTCCAGCCGCTGCCGGCGGCGCCGCTTTCGGCGCGTCCGCTCTATGTGAATGCCCGGGGATCGGACCAGGCCGATTGTGCGATCCCGGCCCGCGCCTGCGCGACGGTGCAGCGCGCGATGCTGATGACCCAGCCCGGCGATGTCGTCCATATCGCCAAGGGGCGCTACGCCGCGCCCATCTGGATCGGGCGGCCCGGCCTGCCCGGCGCCCCCATCACCTATGTTTTCGATCCGGGGGCGCAGGTGGTGCACCCGCCGACGAACGACAGCTCCGCCTTCAGCTTCGATATATTGGCGCCCTATATCCGCATCTTCAACGGCGAGTTCATCGGCACGCTGGGCAGTATCTCCTATGAGGAGGCGCGCGCCAATTACCGGCTGGAAAAGGCGAGCGGCGTGCAACCCACGCATAAGCGCTTTACCCAATATTGCCTCGTCATCCACGCCTCGCACGTGATGGTCGCCAACAATTATGTGCATGATTGCGCGGGCGCGGGCATCTATGCCCAGGATGTCGACGATGTCGAGATCAACGGCAACCGGGTCGAGCGCACCGGCTGGTGGAGCATGCAGGATCCGAGCGCGATCGTCTTCCACTATGGCCTCACGGCGCCGGGCGTCGCGGCGCGGGGCGTGCGGATCATCAACAATGTCGTGCGCGACAGCGCCAACACCATCCCCTTCTGGATGGACGCGCTCGACGCCCGGCCGACCGACGGCAACGGCATCATCATCGATCTCGCCCAGGGTCATCAGGCCGATTACGCCGGGCCGGTGCTCATCAAGGGCAATCAGGTGCAGCGGTCGGGCGGTTCGGGCATCCGCGCCTATCATTCCGAAAACGTCGCGATGATCGGCAACACGGTGAGCGGGAGCCATCGCTGTCCGGTGCCGGAGGCCGATTGCGGGGCGGAAAATGGCGAACTCAACTTCAACGCCTCCACCGGCAGCGCGCAGGGCAATGTCGCCGTCGCCGACGGGGGCAACCGCGCGCTGTTCGTCTATCGCGGCAAGGTGCGCCTCGGCGCCAACATGCTGATCGGCCTGGTAGAGATACGCTGATCGCCGCGGCCGGCGCGCGCCGGCGATGGATCGATCAGCCCTCGAACATGCCCCGCAGCTTGGCGAAGAAGCCGCTCGCCTGGGGCGATTCCTCGCCCGTCTCGGAGGTGCGGAACTCCTCCAGCAGCTCGCGCTGGCGCGCGGTCAGCCGCGTCGGCGTTTCGACCGCGATCTCGATGATCAGATCGCCCCGGCCACGCCCGTTCAGCACGGGCATGCCGGCGCCGCGATGGCGCAGCTGCTTGCCGGACTGGATTCCCGCCGGGATCTTGATCGCCAGCACCTCGCCATCCAGCCCCGGCACCTCGATCTCGCCGCCCAGCGCGGCGGTGGTGAAGCTGATCGGGCAGCGCGCCGCCAGCGTGGTGCCGTCGCGCTCGAAGATCGCGTGGCGGCGGACATGGAGGAAGATATAGAGGTCGCCCGGCGGCGCGCCCCGTCCGCCCGCCTCGCCTTCGCCGGACACGCGGATGCGCGTGCCTTCGTCGACACCGGCGGGGATCTTCACCTCGAGCGTCTTGGTCTTGTCGACGCGGCCCTCGCCGCCGCAGGCGCGGCACGGCGATTGCACCACGCGGCCCGCGCCATGGCAGGTCGGGCAGGCGCGCTCGATGACGAAAAAGCCCTGTTGCGCGCGCACCTGGCCGCGCCCGCCGCAGGTGGGGCAGCTGATCGCGCTGGTGCCCGGCTCCGCGCCCGATCCGTCGCAGGCCTCGCAATTGGCGGCGACGTCGATGGTGATCGACTCGGTCTTGCCGTGAAAGGATTCCTCGAGCGTGATCTCGAGATCATAACGGAGATCGGCGCCGCGCCGCGGCCCCGCCTGGCGGCGGCCGCCGCCCATGAAATCACCGAACACGCTCTCGAAGATGTCGGAAAAGCCCTCGAAACCCTGCGGGCCGCCGCCACCGCCGCCGCCCTGGGTGAAGGCGGCGTGGCCATAGCGATCATAGGCCGCGCGCTTCTGCGGATCCTTCAGACAATCATAGGCCTGGCTGATCGCCTTGAACTTCGCCTCGGCCTCGGCATTGCCCGGGTTGCGATCCGGGTGAAACTGCATGGCCAGCCGCCGGTAGGACGATTTGATCGTCTTGTCGTCGGCGGTGCGCTCGCACTCGAGCAGTTCGTAAAAGTCGATCTCGGTCATTCAGCCTCTGCATCGGCGCATGGCCGCCGCCCGGGCGCCGGGCGGGGCTGCGCGAAGGGGGCGGCGCACCGAAGCGCGCCGCCCGCGCGGATTACTTGGTGTCGTCGACTTCCGAGAATTCGGCGTCCACCACATCGTCCTTGGGCGCTTCGCCGGCGGCACCCGTCGGCTGATTGGCCTGCTCCTTCTCGTAGATCGCCTGGCCGAGCTTCATCGCGACCTGCGCCAGCGCCTGGGTCTTCTCGGTCATCTGCTCGGGCTCGTTGGTCTCGACCGCGGCCTTGGCGGCCGCCACCGCGCCCTCGATCTCCGTCTTCAGCGCCGCGTCCACCTTGTCGCCATGCTCGGCGAGCTGGCGCTCGGTGGTGTGGATCAGGCTCTCGGCGTTGTTCTTCGCCTCGGCCGCCGCACGGCGCTTCTTGTCTTCCTCGGCGAAGCGCTCAGCATCCTTCACCATCTGGTCGATATCGGTGTCGGACAGGCCGCCCGAGGCCTGGATGCGGATCTGCTGCTCCTTGCCGGTGCCCTTGTCCTTGGCCGAGACGTTGACGATGCCGTTCGCGTCGATGTCGAAGGTCACCTCGATCTGCGGCACGCCGCGCGGCGCGGCCGGAATGCCGATCAGATCGAATTGGCCGAGCAGCTTGTTGTCCGCCGCCATCTCGCGCTCGCCCTGGAAGACGCGGATCGTGACCGCGTTCTGATTGTCCTCGGCGGTCGAGTAGGTCTGCGACTTCTTGGTCGGGATGGTGGTGTTGCGGTCGATCATGCGGGTGAACACGCCACCCAGCGTCTCGATGCCCAGCGACAGCGGGGTCACGTCGAGCAGCAGCACGTCCTTCACATCGCCCTGCAGCACGCCGGCCTGGATCGCGGCGCCCATGGCCACGACCTCGTCCGGATTGACGCCGGTGTGCGGATCCTTGCCGAAATACTGCTTAACCGCCTCGCGCACCTTGGGCATGCGGGTCATGCCGCCGACCAGCACCACCTCGTCGATATCGGCGGCCTTGAGGCCGGCATCGGCGAGCGCCTTCTTCACCGGCTCGATCGAGCGCTGGATCAGCGGATCGACCAGCCGCTCCAGATCGGCGCGGGTGATCGTCTTCACCAGATGCTTTGGGCCGTTCTGATCGGCGGTGATGAAGGGCAGGTTGACCTCGGTCGACTGGGCCGAGCTCAGCTCGATCTTGGCCTTCTCGGCGGCTTCCTTGAGCCGCTGCAGCGCGAGCCGATCCTTGGTGAGATCGATGCCCTCGTCCTTCTGGAAGCCCTGGGCGAGATATTCGACGATGCGGGCGTCGAAATCCTCGCCGCCGAGGAAGGTGTCGCCATTGGTGGACTTCACCTCGAACACGCCGTCGCCGATCTCGAGGATCGAAATGTCGAAGGTGCCGCCGCCAAGGTCATAGACGGCGATCGTCTTGCCGTCCTGCTTGTCCAGGCCATAGGCGAGCGCGGCCGCGGTCGGCTCGTTGATGATGCGCAGCACCTCGAGGCCGGCGATCCGGCCGGCATCCTTGGTGGCCTGGCGCTGGGCGTCGTTGAAATAGGCGGGCACGGTGATGACCGCCTGGGTCACCGTCTCGCCGAGGAAGCTCTCGGCGGTTTCCTTCATCTTCTGGAGGGTGAAGGCGGAAATCTGCGAGGGCGAATAATCCTCGCCGCCGGCCTGCACCCAGGCGTCGCCATTGCCGCCCTTGACGATGTGATAGGGCACCAGCTCGGTGTCCTTCTTCGTCACGGGATCGTCGAACCGGCGGCCGATCAGGCGCTTCACCGCGAAAATCGTGTTGTTCGGGTTCGTCACCGCCTGGCGCTTGGCCGGCTGGCCGACCAGCCGCTCCCCATCCTTGGTGAAGGCGACGATGGACGGCGTCGTGCGCGCGCCTTCCGCATTCTCGATCACCTTGGGCTTGCCGCCTTCCATCACGGCGACGCAGCTGTTGGTGGTGCCGAGATCGATCCCGATAACCTTGGCCATTCTATCCTCGCAAACTCTCGATGTTCCGACGAGCCGCCAGCCCCCCCTCGTCAAGCGAAGGACCGGCGGTAATCCGACGAGCGGCGATATAGTGGGGCCTGTGCTTGCTGCAAGCATCGCCACGGCTTAATCACGCCTACGATACGAAAGGGACACAGTGATGGTCGCGCCGCCCGCCTCGCGCCGTGTTTTCATGCTCCTGGCCGCGAGCGCGGCGCTGCTGCCCGGCGCCTGCCAGCGCGGGCCGGGCGCCGAGGTGCGCGCGAGCCAGGCCTGGGTGCGGCTGGCGGCGGTGCCGGGCCGGCCGGCCGCCGCCTATCTCACGCTCCACGGCGCCGATCATCCGGTCCGGCTGCTCGCGGTGGAAAGCCCGGCCGCCGGATCGAGCGAGCTGCACGAGACGCTGCGCCGCATCGACGATAATGGCGGGCCGCCCGAGATGACGATGGACCGGCTCGATTATGTCGACATCCCCACGGGCGCCACCATCGCCTTCGCGCCCCAGGCGATGCACGTCATGCTGTTCGGGGTCGCGCCCGCGCTCAAGCCGGGCGATCGCGTGCCGCTGGTGCTGCGCTTCGCCAAGGGCGCGCCGCTGACGATCAAGGCGCGCGCCATCGCGGCGGGCGATCCGGCCCCCTATTGACCGCGCGCCCGCTCAGCGCCGCCGAGGTGGCGCTCTGCCGGCCGCTGTTCGGCGATGCGATCGCCTATGACGCGGTCCGCGTCCATCGCCGCCGCTGGTGGCGCTTCCAGCCGCGCGACGTGGTGATGGCGCCCGACGGCCATCTTTGGTGCCACCCCGAGGGATCGACCTGGCGGCCCGATTATGCGGCGGCGTCGCGCGCGATGCAGGGCCTGTTCGTCCACGAGATGACGCATGTCTGGCAGGCGCAGCGCGGCGGGCGCTGGTTCCTGCCGCTCGCCCGCCATCCCTTTTGCCGCTATGCGTGGCGCTATGTGCCCGGCCGCCCGTTCGGCCGCTACGGGCTCGAGCAGCAGGCGGAGATCGTGCGCCACGTCTTCCTGCTGCTGCGCGGCGCCGCCCCGCCGCCGGGCCTCCCCGATCTCGCCACCAGCCGCGCGCTGCTGCCCTTCGCGCCCTGAGCGGTCAGGGCGCGACCGCGAAACAGGCGCTGCCGGCGGCCTTGGCGGCGGCGCAGCTGCGATCGGCCGCCGCGCGGTTGCTGAGCCCCGCCGCGCGCAGCCGGGTGAGCGCGCCCGCCGGCATATAGACGGGCCGGAGCCCGGCCAGGCCGGGCACCTTGGCGATC
The DNA here is from genome assembly GCF_023822065.1 of Sphingomonas morindae. Classification (NCBI taxonomy): domain Bacteria; kingdom Pseudomonadati; phylum Pseudomonadota; class Alphaproteobacteria; order Sphingomonadales; family Sphingomonadaceae; genus Sphingomonas; species Sphingomonas morindae. The sequence continues at coordinate 357,892 of NZ_CP084930.1, read as the reverse complement.
AGCGTCGCCCAGGCCGACCGCGCGGCGGCGGTGCTGCCATAGGCGCCGAGCTGGATCTGCCATCCCGCGCCCACCATCGGCGCGGTGGACAGCGCCGGCCGCAGCGCCGAGGCGAGCGTCGGCGCCGCCGGGCGCGGCACGGCCGCCGGGCGCGGCGCGGGAGAAGGGCGCGGCGCCGGCAGAGCGCGCGGGCTCGTCGACGCGGCGGCGGCGGCGGTGCGCGGCGGCGGCGCGAGCGGGCCGGCGGGGGCGGCGGGCGCGGCGCCGGCGCTTGCCGGGCCGGCGGTCACGAGCTGGCGGCCGATCGGCGGCACCGGCTGGCTGGCCAGCTGGCGCGCCAGATCCAGCCCCTTCTGCCGATCCGCCGGCGAGAGGAAGCGCTCCATCTGCGCGAGGCTGGTCGTGGCCTGGGGCAGGCCGGCGGCGGCGGCGCGGCTCATCAGCGCATAGGCGCGCGGCCAGTCCTTGGCGGCGAGATCGCCGTTGAACAGCGCGGTGCCCAGCACATATTGCGCGCGCGGATCGCCGGCATCGGCGGCCTGGCGCACCCAGGGCATCGCCGCCTGGCGATCGCCGTCCTGGAACAGCAGCAGCCCGTAATTGGCGGCGGCCTGGACATGGCCCGCGCGCGCGGCCTGGCCGTAGAGCTGCTTGGCGCGGGCGAGATCGGCGGGCACGCCGCGCCCGAGCTTATAGGCCTGGGCGAGATCGAAGGCGGCGTCGCCATCGCCCGCCTCGGCCAGCGGACGCCAGATCTTGACGGCGGCGGGATAGTCGCCGCGGTGCCAGGCATCGGTGCCGTCCTTGACCGTCTGGGCTTGGGCCGGCCCCCCCAAAAGCATCAGCGCCGCCGCCCCGCCGATCGCCACCCGCATGATTCGCACCACCAAATTCCTCCGCTCCATCGCGCGGCGATGCGCCCGGGCGGTGGCAGAAGCGGGCTTCTTAACCCGTTCTTAGCCGCCGCCATGGGACATGCCTGCCACACCGGCAAGATGGGGACCGGCATGCGCGTACTGGCTTTGGCATCGCAGAAAGGCGGCTCGGGGAAAACCACCTTGTCCGGCCACCTCGCCGTACAGGCCGAGCGGATGGGCGCGGGGCCGGTGGTGCTGATCGATATCGATCCGCAGGGGTCGCTGGCGGATTGGTGGAACGAGCGCGAGGCGGAGACGCCGGCCTTCGCGCAGACCAGCGTCGCCCGGCTCGCGGCGGATCTCGATCAGCTGCGCCAGCAGGGCTTCAAGCTGGCGGTGATCGACACGCCGCCCGCCATCACCATGGCGATCCAGAGCGTGGTCCAGGTCGCCGAGCTGATCCTCATCCCGACGCGGCCCAGCCCGCACGATCTGCGCGCGGTCGGCGCCACCGTGGAATTGTGCGAACGCTCGGGCAAGCCGCTGCTCTTCGTGGTCAATGCCGCTACGCCCAAGGCGCGCATCACGCAGGAGGCGGTGATCGCCCTCTCGCAGCACGGCACGGTCGCGCCGGTGATGCTGCACCATCGCGTCGATTTCGCCGCCTCGATGATCGACGGCCGCACCGTGATGGAGGTCGATGCCGCCAGCCGCTCGGCCGGCGAGGTGGCCGATCTGTGGACCTATGTCTCGGATCGGCTGGAGAAGAATTTCCGCCGCACCGTGTTCGCCGTGCCTGGCGCGGCGGCCGGCGCGCGCGGCGCCTCGGCCGGCTTCGGCCGCCGCGTCGCCGGTCAATAAGGACAATCCGACAATGCACGAAAAGGGTTTCGCCTCGCTTTCCGGATCGCTGCTGGCGCGCAAGGGCGCGGCGCGGCCGGCGCTGCGGGTCGCGCTGTCGGCGCTCGGCCCGGTCGACGCCGATGCGCCCGACGCGCCCGAGCCCGCCGCCGCGCCACGGCTGGTGGTGCGCCTGCCCGCCACCGCCGCCGACGAGGGCGACGCGATGGGCAGCGCCGCCGGCGTGCCCGAGCCGCTGAGCGCCTCCGAGTGCGTGCCGGCGCGGCCGCGCAAGGCCTTCACGCTGCGGCTGGACGCGGCGCGCCACGCGCGGCTGCGGCTGGTGTGCGCGGCCGAGCACCGCTCCGCCCAGAGCTTCCTGGTCGAGGCGCTCGACGCCGCGATCGCCGCCCGGCCCGATCTCGCCGCGCTGGCGGGCGCGCTGGAGCGCGAGGCATGAGGCGCGCGCTGCTCGTCCGCGTCACCGGGCTCGCGCTGCTGCTCGGCACCGTGACCATCGCCTGCACGCCCGATGGCGGGCGCGGCCATGTCGCCGGGCTGAGCGATCGCGCCGCGCCGGGGGCCGAGGCCGCGCGCGCCGCGCTGGCCCGCCACCAGGGCGCCCGCGCGGTCGCGCTCGCCGAGCGCGCGGTCGCCGAGACGCCGCAGGATGCGGCGCTGCGCCGCCTGCTCGGCCAGGCCTATCTTGCCGATGGCCGCGCCCGGGCCGCCGCCACCGCCTTCGACGAGGCCTTGCGCCTCGCCCCCGACCAGGCCTCGGCGACGCTCGGGCTCGCGCTGGCCGAGATCGGGCTGGGCGATGCCGCGCGGGCGCGGACACGGCTCGCCGCGCTGGCAGGCCGCGCGCCGGTGGCGGATCTCGGCCTCGCGCTGGCGCTGGCGGGCGATCGCGCCGCCGGCATCGCCATGCTCACCCAGCTGATCCGCGATGGCCAGTCCGATGCGCGCGCGCGGCAGAACCTCGCCTTCGCGCTCGCGCTCGACGGGCGCTGGGCCGAGGCGCGCGGCATGGCGATGCAGGATACGCCGCCCGATCGCATCGAGGCGCAGATCGCCGGCTGGGCGGCGCTGACCGGCCCCGATGCCGCTGCGCGCCAGATCGCGCATCTGTTCGATACAACGCCCCGCTCCGACGATATGGGCGAGCCGAGCGCGCTGGCGCTCGCGCTGCCGGCGTCGGCGCCGGTCGCGCTCGCGGCGGCGGAGCCCGCGCCCGTGCCGGCCACCGTGCCTGCGCCGCACGCCGCGCCCGCCATTGCTGCCGCGCCACCGCCCTCCACCGAGAGCGCACCGGCGCCGGTGCCGGCGCAAGTGGCGGAGCAGATGGAGCGCCCGGCCGCCCTGCCGATGCCGGCGATCGCGCCCGATCCCGATTTTGGTGCCGATCTCGCGGCCCGCGCTGCGCGCTCGGCGCTGCTGCTGCGCACCGCGCAGGCGATGATCCCGCCGCTGGTCCGCGCCCCCGCCGCGCCGTCGCGGTTGTGGCCGATGGGGCAGGGGGCGGCGGGCTTCGTCGTGCAGCTCGGCGCCTATGCCCGTCCCGCCGCCGCCGACGCGGCCTGGCGCGAGGCGTCACGGCTGAGCCCGCGCGTGGCGCGGCTTACGCCGGTGCGCGGTGGCGTGGGGCAGGGCGGCGCGGCGCTGGTGCGCCTCTCGGTGGGCGGCTTCGCCAGCCGGGACGCGGCGGCGGCGCTCTGCACCGCCATCCGCGCGCGCGGCGGCGCCTGTTTCGTCCGCGCCGCCGCCGGCGATGCGCCGCTGCGCTTCGTCAGCCGCGCCGCCGTTCCGCCGCGTCTCGCGCTGCGCTGAGCCTCGGGCGCGGCCGCTCAGCCGAGCGGCTGGCCGCCCTTGATCGTCTTGAGCACGCGCCCCTGCACGGGCAGCGCGTCGAACGGCGTGTTGCCGGCCTTGCCTGGCAGCGTTTCGGCGGCGATCCGCCAGGGCGCGGCATCGTCCACCAGGATCACGTCCGCCGGCGCGCCGACCGCGAGCGTGCCGCTGGCGAGGCCGAACAGCCGCGCCGGCGCGGCGGTGAGCAGCGCCGCGAGCCGGGGAAGATCAATCACGCCGTCGCGCACCAGCGTCAGCGCCAGCGCCAGCAGCGTCGCCGCCCCCGCCATGCCGGGCTCGGCATTGGCATAGGGCAGGCGCTTGGCTTCCGGCCCGCGCGGATCATGGCCGGAGCAGAGCAGATCGATCGTGCCGTCCGCCACGGCGGCGAGGCAGGCGGCGCGATCGCTTTCGGAGCGCAGCGGCGGCGACAGCCGCGCGAAGGTGCGGAACGGCCCGATCGCGGTATCCGACAGCAGCAGATGCGCGGGCGTGATGCCGCAGGTGACGCGCACCCCCCGCCGCTTGGCGGCGCGCACCAGATCGAGCGCGGCGGCGGTGGAGAGCTGGCGGAAATGGAGGCGCGCGCCCGTTTCCTCGGCCAGCATCAGATCGCGCGCCACCGCCATCGCCTCGGCGATCGCGGGCGCGGAGGCGAGGCCGAGCCGCGTCGCCGTCTCGCCATCAGTGGCGACGGCGTGGCGGACCAGCCCCGCATCCTCGGCATGGCTGACGACGACGAGATCGAGCGCGGCGGCATAGGCGAGCAGCCGGTGCATCAGCCCCGAATCGGCGATCCAGCCGCGCCCGGTGGCGACCGCGACCGCGCCGGCGCGCTTCATCAGCCCCAGCTCGGCCATTTCCTGCCCCGCCAGGCCGCGCGTGGCGGCGGCGATCGGATGCACGCGCAGGCTCTCGCGCCCGGCGGCGATCTCGCGGATCAGCGCCGGCTGGTCGAGCGGCGGCGCGTGATCGGGCATCAGCAGCGTGGTGGTGATGCCGCCGGCGGCCGCGGCGGCGGGATCGACCGCGAAGGCGCAGGCATCCACCAGCCCCGGCAGGACCAGCGCGCCCCGCGCATCGGCGACCGCGTCGGAGCGGCGGAACAGCCCGTCATCGACATCGCCCACCGCCGCGAGCAGCCCGTCCTCGATCAGCACGCCGCCCTCGACGAGCGTGCCCGCGACTGGATCGACGACGCGGGCGTTGCGAATGGCCAGCCGGTTCATGCCCAGCCCTCCACGCCGCGCCGTCCTCGGGTCAGCACGTCCAGACAGGCCATGCGCACCGCCACGCCCATCTCCACCTGTTCGGTAATGGCCGAGCGATCGAGATCGTCGGCGACGTCCGAGGTGATCTCGATCCCGCGGTTCATCGGCCCGGGATGCATCACCAGCGCATTGCGCTCGGCGCGGCGCAGCCGTTCGCGGGTGAGGCCGTACAGCGCGTGATATTCGCGCGGGCTCGGCACGAAGGCGCCCACCATCCGCTCCAGCTGGAGGCGCAGCATCATCACCACCTCGGCGCCCTCGAGCGCCGCGTCGAAATCGGTGAACACCGTCACCCCCATGCGTTCGATCGCGGGCGGCAGCAGCGTGGGCGGCGCCACCACCCGCACCTCGGCGCCGAGCGTGGTGAGCAGGAGGATGTTCGAGCGCGCCACGCGGCTGTGCAGCACATCGCCGCAGATGACGACGACGCTATGCTCCACCCGGCCGACACGGCGGCGGATGGTGAGCGCGTCGAGCAGCGCCTGGGTGGGATGTTCGTGGCGGCCATCGCCCGCGTTGAGCACGGGGCAATCCACCTTGTCCGCGATCAGCGCCACCGCGCCAGAGGCATCGTGGCGGATCACGAGCATGTCGGGGCGCATCGCGTTCAGCGTCACCGCCGTGTCGATCAGCGTCTCGCCCTTCTTCACGCTGGATTGCGCGGCATGCATGTTGACCACGTCCATGCCCAGCCGCTTGCCGGCGATCTCGAAGCTCAGCAGCGTGCGCGTGCTGTTCTCGAAAAAGGCGTTGATCTGGGTGAGGCCGGCGAGGCGGTCGTCATGCTTGGCTGTGGCGCGGTTGAGCGCGATCCACTGCTCCGCCTCGTCCAGCAGATAGGCGATCTCATAGGCCCGCAGCCCGCCGATGCCGAGCAGATGCCGATAGGGGAAGGGATGCGCGCCCTCCGGCACGGCGTGGGGCGAGGGGCTGGGCGACGGAGCGGGATCGGGCATGGCGATGCGCTGTATCGGGCGCCGCGCCGCGCCTCAAGCCATGGCGTCGATCGCGCCCTGCAGGATGTAGGCGGCAGCCATCTTGTCGACCAGCTCGGCGCGCCGGGCGCGCGAGGCATCGGCTTCGAGCAGCGTGCGGGTGACGGCGGCGGTGGACCAGCGCTCGTCCCACAGCAGCAGCGGCAGCGCCAGCGGCGCGAGATTGCGGGCGAAGGCGCGCACGCCCTGGGTGCGCGACGTATCCCCGCCATCCATGCCGAGCGGCAGGCCGAGCACGAGGCCGCGAATCGCCTGGCGCTCGCACAAGGCCGTGAGCGTCGCGAGATCGTGCATGAACTTGCCGCGCCGGATCGTCTCGGCGGGGCTGGCGATCGTCCAGGAGGCGTCGCACAGCGCCACCCCGATCGTCTTGGTGCCGACATCGAGCCCGGCGAGCCGGCCGCGCGCGGGGAGCGCGTCGCGGAAATCGAGCGCGGAGGCGTGGATCATCGCAGGCTCCAGGCGGCGAGCCGGCGGGCGGCATCGGCGCGGATATTGGCCCAGAACAGGGCATAGTCGAAGACATGGTAATTGTTGCCGGGCAGCACCGCCAGTCCATAGCCGGCCGGCGCGGCGCCGATCAGGAGCAGGCCATCGGCGGCGCAGCGCGCGGGCACCAGCCCGGGGACCAGCCGCGCCGCCTCCAGCCCCGCCTCGGGCCGGAGCGCGCCGAGATTCGCCGCCGCCGGGGCGCTCCCGCCGGCGGTGCCGGTGAGCGGATTGACGCAGAGCGCGGCCGTGCCGCGCCGGGGCGCGCCGGTAAAGCCTGCCGATGCGTCGTAGCGCAGCCGCAGCTGGCGCGGATCGGCGGGTTCGGCGAAGCTTTCCCAGCTGAGCAGGCAGCCGGCCTGCGCCGCCGCCGTGCAGGCGGGCAGGCCGAGCGCGGGCAGATCGGCCTTGATCGACACCGGCCAGCCCACCGCATAGGCGGCGACGATCCGGCGCGCCCGCGGCGTGCCGGCGATCCGCTCGCGCAGCAGGCGCAGCAGGTGGAAGCTGCCCTGGCTGTGGCCGGCCAGCAGGATCGGCGCGTCGGGCGGCGCCTCGGCGAGAAAGGTGTCGAAGGCGCGGGCGACGTCCTGATAGGCGAGATCGAGCGCGCGCGCCGCCTCGGGGCGATCGGTCAGGAAGGCGCCGATCGTCGCCTGGCGGTAGCGCGGCGCCCAGACCCGGCCGACGCCGGTAAAGGCGCTCGCCTCCGCGCCGGTGATCAGGCGCGAGCGCGCGTCGGCGATGCGATCGTCATAGGGCGCGTTCCAGCGCGAACGATCCAGATAGGTGGTGGGCGGGATGAAGAAGACCGCCGCCGGACCGGCGGGCGGCCGGGCGAGGCCGGCGGGCAGCCAGCGCGCGGCGTCGTCGCGCGCGCCGGGCCGGGCCAGCCAGGCGTCCGGCCGGCGATAATCGGGCGCGCCGGGCGGCATCGTCCAGCCGCCGTGCGGCACCAGCGCCGCGCGCATGATCGCGAAGGGCGCGAGCGACCAGGCCAGGCCCAGCGCCAGCACCAGGAAGATCAGCGCGGCGACGACATAGAGGAAGCGACGGGCGGCCACACGCAACTCCGGACTGGGGGCCCGCCGGCATCCGCGCTCGCGCCGCCGCCGTCAACGCCGATCGCATAGCCGACGGGCCGCGCCGCCACGCCTATCGCTTGATGCCGCATCGGGGCGATGCTAGCCGCGATTCATGTCCGTAGATCTCTCCACCGTCCAGAAGATCGCCGGCCTCGCGCGGATCGCCGTCAGCGAGGCCGAGGCGCAGGCGCTCCTTCCCGAGCTCAACAATATCCTCGGCTGGATCGAGCAATTGGGCGAGGTCGACACCGCCGGGGTCGAGCCGCTCGCGGCCGTCATCCCCAACCATCTCCGGCTGCGCGACGACGTCGTCAGCGATGGCGATGCGCGCGATGCCGTGCTCGCCAACGCGCCCCAGGCCGAACACGGCTTCTTCGCCGTTCCCAAGGTGATCGAATAGTGACCGAGCTGACTGATCTGGGCGTCGTCGCGCTGCGCGACGGCGTGCGCGACGGACATTTCTCCGCCCGCGAGGTGGCCGAGGCCTTTATCGGCGCGGTGGCGCGCGGCCGCCCGCTCAACGCCTGGCTGGTGGAAACGCCCGACCATGCCATCGCCGCCGCCGAGGCGGCCGATCGCGCCCGCACCGAGGGCGCGCTGCTGCCGCTCTCGGGCGTACCGCTCGGCATCAAGGATCTGTTCTGCACGGCGGGCGTCGCCACCACGGCGGCGAGCGCGATCCTCGACGGCTTCGTGCCGCCCTATGAATCCACCATCACCGCCAAGCTGTTCGGCGCCGGCGCGGGAATGCTCGGCAAGCTCAACATGGACCAGTTCGCGATGGGCTCGTCCAACGAGACCAGCGCCTTCGGCCCTGTCGTCTCGCCCTGGCGGCGCGGCAATGACGAGGCGGCGTTGACGCCCGGCGGATCCTCCGGCGGCTCGGCGGCGGCGGTGGCGGCGCGCATGGCGCCGGCGGCGACCGGCACCGACACCGGCGGCTCGATCCGCCAGCCCGCCGCCTTCGCGGGCATCGCCGGGATCAAGCCCACCTATGGCCGCTGCTCGCGCTGGGGCGTGGTGGCCTTCGCCTCCTCGCTCGACCAGGCCGGACCGATGGCGCGCGACGTGCGCGATTGCGCGGCGCTGCTCGAGGCCATGTCGGGCTTCGACCCGCGCGACGCGACCTCGCTCGATCTGCCGGTGCCGGCCTGGGAACAGGGGCTCTCCGCCGATCTGCGCGGCAAGCGCATCGGCATCCCGAAAGACTATCGGGTGGAGAATATGCCCGCCGAGATCGACGCGCTGTGGCAGCGGGGCATCGGCTTCGCGCGCGACGCCGGCGCCGAGATCGTCGAGGTGTCGCTGCCGCACACGCGCTACGCCCTGCCGACCTACTATATCATCGCGCCCGCCGAGGCCTCGTCCAACCTCGCGCGCTATGATGGCGTGCGCTACGGCCTGCGCGACCTGCCCGACGGCGCCAATCTGCAGGAGATGTACGCCGCCACCCGCGCCGCCGGCTTCGGCGCGGAGGTGAAGCGCCGCATCATGATCGGCACCTATGTGCTCTCGGCGGGCTTCTACGATGCCTATTACACCAAGGCGCAGAAGGTGCGGGCGCTGATCGCGCGCGATTTCGAGCAGGCCTTCGCGCAGTGCGACGCGCTGCTCACGCCCACCGCGCCCTCGGCGGCGTTCGGTCTGGGTGAAAAATCCGATCCGATCGCCATGTATCTGAACGACGTCTTCACCGTGCCGGCCTCGCTGGCGGGGCTGCCGGCCATGTCGGTGCCGGCCGGGCTTGACGCGCAGGGGCTGCCGCTGGGGCTGCAGATCATCGGCCGGCCGCTCGACGAGCAGGGCGTGCTCAACGCCGCGCTGGCGATCGAGGAGCGCGCCGGCTTCGCCGCCCGGCCCGGGGCGTGGTGGTGAGCGGGTCGCGGGCGCGGCCCGGAAACAAGGTTTGATGACGATGAGCGACTATCGCATTGCAGGCGCCACGGGCGATTGGGAGGTCGTGATCGGCCTCGAGGTCCATGCGCAGGTGACGAGCAACTCCAAGCTCTTCTCCGGTGCGGCCACGGCGTTCGGCGCGGAGCCCAACGCCCAGGTGAGCCTGGTCGACGCGGCCATGCCGGGCATGCTGCCGGTGCCCAACCGCGAATGCATCCGCCAGGCGGTGCGCACCGGGCTCGCGCTGGACGCGGTGATCCACCGCTGGTCGCGCTTCGACCGCAAGAATTATTTCTACGCCGATCTGCCGCAGGGCTACCAGATCTCGCAGCTCTACCACCCGCTGGTGGGCGAGGGCGCGATCACCATCGAGCCCGAGGGCGGCGCCGCCAAGACGATCGGGATCGAGCGCATCCATGTCGAGCAGGATGCGGGCAAGCTGATGCACGATCAGCATCCCACCCGCTCCTATGTCGATCTCAACCGCTCGGGCGTGGCGCTGATGGAGATCGTCAGCCGCCCCGATATGCGCTCGCCGGCCGAGGCCGGGGCCTATGTGAAGAAGCTGCGCGCCATCCTGCGCTATGTCGGCTCGTGCGACGGCAATATGGAACAGGGTTCGATGCGCGCCGACGTCAATGTCTCGGTGCGCAAGCCCGGCCAGCCCTTCGGCACCCGCACCGAGACCAAGAACGTCAACTCGATCCGCTTCGTCATGCAGGCGATCGAGTTCGAGGCGCGGCGCCAGGTCGATCTGATCGAGGAGGGTGGCACGGTGGTGCAGGAGACGCGCCTGTTCGATCCCGACAAGGGCGTCACGCGGTCGATGCGCTCCAAGGAGGATGCGCAGGACTATCGCTACTTCCCCGATCCCGACCTGCTCCCGCTCGAACTGGACGAAGCCTTTATCGAGGCCGCGCGCGCCAGCCTGCCCGAGCTGCCCGACGCCAAGCGCCGGCGCTACCAGGAGGCGCTTGGCCTCTCCGCCTCCAATGCCGAGGTGCTGACCGCCGATGTCGAGACCGCGCGCTGGTTCGAGGCGATGCTCGCCGCCGGCGCGCCGCCTAAGCCTGCCTCCAACTGGGTGACGTCGGAGCTGTTCGGCGCGCTCAACCGGCTGGGCCGCGACATCACCGACAGCCCCGTCTCGCCCGAGCGGGCGGCGGCGCTGCTCGCGCTGATCGCCGACGGCACCCTGTCCGGCAGCCTCGCCAAGCAGGTGTTCGAGCTGATGCTGGAGACGGGCGAGGATCCCGCCGCCATCGTCGAGGCGCACGGGCTGAAGCAGACCTCCGATACCGGCGCGATCGAGGCCGAGATCGCCAAGATCCTCGCCGCCAATCCGGACAAGGTGGCGGACTATCGCGGCGGCAAGGACAAGCTGTTCGGCTTCTTCGTCGGCCAGACGATGCGCGCCATGGCGGGCAAGGCCAATCCGGCGGTGGTGAACGAGCTGCTCAAGAAGGCGCTCGGCTGAGCGCCGGCCGGGCGGGGCGCGCGCCGCCGCCCGCTCGGTGCGATCAGATCGGCACGCCGATCGTCAGCGCCATGGCGAGCGTGCGGCGCTCGTCCGGCGCGAGCGTGATGACGCCCGGCTTATCGGCGAATTCGCCCGCAAAACCCTCGGCATCGGCATGGCTGTGCCAGGGCTCGATGCAGAGATAGCCGGCGCCGGGCTTGGTCCAGATGCCCAGCATCGGCATATCGGCGAAATCCACGCGCACCCCGGGCTGGCCCGCCACGCCGAAATAGAGGCCGCGGCTCGCCGGCCGGTCCCACACCAGCGCGTCCTGCTCGAACAGGCTGTCGTGCAGGTGGATCTCATTGTCGTGCACCGGCGAGACGCGCGGGGCAGCGGCGATCAGCCCCTGATCGGTGATCGCCCGGAGCGGCTCGGGCTCGTCCGCGTCGAAGCGGATGATGTGCTCGAAGCGGCTCTGCGCGCCGGTGCCGGGCAGCGGCCAGCGCAGCGCGGGGTGGAAGCCGAAGCCGAAGGGCATCGGCCGTGAGTCGCGGTTGCTTATCTCGACGCTGGTCGTCAACGTGCGCGCGGCGAGATGATGCGTCACCGCCAGCTCGAAGCGGAAGGGATAGTGCGCCAGGCTCTCGGCGCTGTCGCGCAGCGTGAAGCGGGCGCTGGCCGAATCGGCCTCCGCGCAGGCGAAAAGCTGCTCGCGGGCGAAGCCGTGCTTGCCGAGCGGATAGCGCGTGCCGTCGAAGCGCGCGCCATCGGCCAGCATGCCGACGGTGGGGAAGAGCAGGGGCGCGCGCCCGGTCCACCAGCGCGCATCGCCGTCCCACAGCCAGTCCTGGCCGGCGGCGTCGGTGATCGATTGCAGCTCGGCGCCGAGCGGCGCGATGGTGACGGTGAGATCGGCGGAACGGAGGGTGACGAGATCGGTCATGACGCGCGGCAAATCCCTGTGCCTGGCGCCGGGCCGGGAGAGCCGTGGCGCGACGCCCCGGGCATAGCCGAGCCGAGGCCCGGCTTCACCCTCGGTTCGTCGCGCCCGCCGGTTCAGCCGTCCTGATCGCGATTGGTGCCGCCGGTGCCGCCGGTGCCGCCGGACGTACCCGGATCTTCCTGCGGCGACTTGTTCTTGGCGTTGGCCGGCTCGCTCTCTTCCTCGATCCGCCGCAGCGCGGCGACGTCCACCTCGACCGGCGCCGGGTCTTCCTGATTGTCCTGCATGGCGCTTCTCCTTACACGGGATCTGGTCAACGTGTCGGCGCCGCCGGCGGGTCCGCGCTTGTAACATGAGCGACGCCTGCTATAGACGCGCGCCGACCGGCGGCAGGCTCGCGGGCGTGGCGGAACTGGTAGACGCGCCGGATTTAGGTTCCGGTATCGCAAGATGTGGGGGTTCGAGTCCCTTCGCCCGCACCAGTGCCTAGCCGCCCGGGGGCCCAGCCGCCTCAACCGATTCCGACGAAGAAGGCCTTGTGATGCAGACTGTCGAGACGTTGAACGAGGGGCTGAAGCGCGCCTACAAGCTCACCATCCCCGCCAAGGAGATCGACGCGCGCGTCGAGGCCCAGGTCTCCAAGGTCGCGCCGCAGGTCCGCATGCCGGGCTTCCGCCCGGGCAAGGTGCCGGCCAATCTCGTCCGCAAGATGCACGGGCCGGCGCTGCGCCAGGAGGCGCTCAACGAGGCGGTCCAGCAGGGCATCCAGTCGCTGATCGCCGAGAACAAGCTGCGTCCGGCCATCCAGCCGCAGGTCGAGCTGGACGAGGGCTATGAGGATGGCGGCGACGCCGCCGTGGCCGTCAGCCTGGAGATCCTGCCCGACGTGCCGACCCCGCAGATCGAGGGGCTGACGCTGGAGCGTCTCACCGTCGCGCCGCAGGACAGCGAGATCGACGCGCAGATCGAGCGGATCGCCGCCGGCGCCAAGCGCCATGAGACGGCGCCCGAGGGTCATGTCGCGGTCGAGGGCGATCTCGTCGTGATGGACTTCAAGGGCACGGTGGACGGCGTCGCCTTCGAGGGCGGCACCGGCGAGGGCATGTCGGTGGAGCTGGGCTCGGGCCGTCTGATTCCCGGCTTCGAGACCCAGCTCGAAGGTGTGGCGCTGGGCGAGACCCGCACGCTGCACGTGACCTTCCCGGAGGATTATCCGGTCGACACGCTCAAGGGCAAGCCGGCGGAGTTCGAGATCACCGTCACCGAGCTGAAGGTGCCGGCCGAGACCCAGATCGACGACGAGTTCGCCAAGCAGCTCGGGCTCGAGAGCCTGGACCAGCTGAAGGGCCTGATTCGCGGCCAGGTGGAGCAGGAGCTGAACGGGCTCACCCGCACCCATATGAAGCGCAAGCTGCTCGATCAGCTCGCCGCCGGCCATGATTTTCCGGTGCCGCCCTCGATGGTGGAGGCCGAGTTCCAGCAGATCTGGGCGCAGCTTCAGCACGAGGCGACGCACGAAGCCGATCCCGAGGCCGCCAAGGCGGAGCTCGAGAAGGACCGGGGCGATTATCTCGCGATCGCGGAGCGCCGCGTCCGCCTCGGCCTGCTGCTCTCCGAGATCGGCCAGGCCAATGGCGTCGAAGTGTCGGCGCAGGAGATGCAGCGGCTCGTCGCCCAGGCGGCGCAGCAGTATCAGCCCAAGGATCGCGAGCGCTTCGCGCAGTATATCCAGCAGGATCCAATGGCCGCCGCGCAGCTGCGCGCGCCGCTCTATGAGGACAAGGTCGTCGACTTCCTGTTCGGCAAGGCCGAGATCACCGATCGCGCGGTGGCGCGCGAGGAGCTGGAAGCCGCGATCGAGAGCGAGGATGGCTTCGCCTCGGGCACGCACATCCATGACCATGACCACGACCATGGGCACGACCATGGCCATGACCATGACCATGGGCACGACCATGACCATGACCATGGGCACGACCACGACCATGGCCACGATCACGAGCATGATCATGGCGCCGAGGCCGAGGCCGCGCCGGCCGAAACCAAGAAGGCCGCCAAGCCGCGCGCCAAGAAGGCCGACGAGGCGGTGAGCGAGGAGGGCGCCGAGGGCGAGGCCGCGCCCAAGAAGCCGCGCGCCAAGAAGGCGGCGGCGCCGGCCGGCGAGGGCGAGGAGAAGCCCAAGGCCAAGCGCGCCGCCAAGAAGACCGCCGAAGAGGCGTGAACCCGGTCGTCGCGCGGCGCGGCCCCGGGGTCGGCGCCGCGCGACACGGATCGGACGGGGAAAGAGCGAGGATGAGCGGGCTGGCCGCCGGGCGGGGGCCGCGCATCGCGGTGCTGCTGCCCTGCTACAATGAAGAGGCCGCGATCGGCCAGACGGTCGCCGCCTTCCGCGTCGCGCTGCCGGGCGCGACCGTCTATGTCTACGACAACAACTCCACCGACCGCACGATCGACTATGCCCGCGCGGCGGGCGCGGTGGTGCGCAGCGAGCGGATGCAGGGCAAGGGCCGCGTGGTCCGCCGCATGTTCGCCGATGTCGATGCCGATATCTATGTGCTCGCCGATGGCGACGCCACCTATGATGCCGCCGCCGCGCCGGGCATGATCGCGCTGCTGGCGGGCGAGCAGCTCGACATGGTGGTGGGCGCGCGGCGCTCCGAGGTGGAGCTGGCCTATCGCCGCGGCCACCGGCTCGGCAACCGCCTACTCACGGGCATGCTGGCGCGGCTGTTCGGGCGCAGCTTCTCGGACATATTGTCGGGCTATCGCATCTTCTCGCGTCGCTTCGTGAAGAGCTTCCCGCTCCTCTCGCAGGGTTTCGAGATCGAGACGGAGATCAGCGTCCACGCGCTCGAGCTGCGCATGCCGGTGGCCGAGGTGCCGACCGACTATGCCGCGCGCCCCGCGGGGTCGGCGTCCAAGCTCTCCACCTATCGCGATGGCTGGCGGATCCTGCGCACGATCCTCGATCTTTTCCGCATCGAGCGGCCGGCGCTGTTCTTCGGCGCGATCGGCGCGGCGCTGCTGCTGCTGGCGCTGCTGCTCGCGGCGCCGCTGGTCGGCACCTATCTGGCCACCGGGCTGGTGCCCCGCCTGCCCACCGCCATCCTTGCGACCGGCCTGGTGATCCTCGCCTTTCTCAATTTCTTCGCCGGGGTGATCCTGGATACGGTGACGCATGGCCGGCGCGAAATGCGGCGGCTCGCCTATCTCCAGCTGGCCGCGCCGCCCGCGCCACCAGAGGAGACTTGAAGTCCGCCGCCCAAGCGCCGATGTTGCATCGGCTAAGGGCAGAAGGACCACCACTTCCCATGAATCCCGAAATTTTCCCGCACGGCTTCGCTGGTGCCGATGCGGCCGCCGGCCTGGTGCCGATCGTGATCGAGCAATCGAGCCGGGGCGAGCGCAGCTTCGACATCTATTCGCGGCTGCTGCGCGAGCGGATCGTGTTCGTGAACGGGCCGGTCGAGGATCACATGGCCGCGCTGATCTGCGCGCAGCTGCTGTTTCTCGAGTCGGAAAACCCGAAGAAGGACATTTTCCTGTACATCAACTCGCCCGGCGGCGTGGTGACGGCGGGCATGGCGATCCACGACACCATGCACTATATCCGTCCGCGCGTGGGCACGATCTGCCTGGGCCAGGCGGCGTCGATGGGCGCGTTCCTGCTCTCGGCGGGCGAAAAGGGGATGCGCTACGCAACCACCAACGCCCGCATCATGATCCACCAGCCGTCCGGCGGCGCGCAGGGCATGGCGTCGGACATCGAGATTCAGGCGCGGGAGATCCTGCGCATGCGTCACCGGCTCAACGAGCTGCTTGCGAAGTACACTGGTAACCCTCTTGATGTTATCGAGAAGGCGGTCGACCGGGACAAATTCCTCGAGGCCGACGAGGCCAAGGCATTTGGCATCGTGGACGAGGTGTTCGACAAGCGGCCCGAGCCGACCGAGGAAAAGGCGGCGGCCTGAGGCGCTCCGCCGGCGGGACGGGCGGTGGCCACAAGGCCATTGCCCGACCGCCGGGAGCGGCTAGGATGCCTCCGAGTCAGAAGACTGCAAACCCCGTGTTTCGCGGTCGTTGAGGACGAAGTATGACCAAATTGAGCGGCGGCGACAGCAAGAGCACTCTCTATTGCTCCTTCTGCGGGAAGAGCCAGCACGAGGTGCGCAAGCTGATCGCCGGCCCGACCGTGTTCATCTGCGACGAATGCGTGGAGCTGTGCAACGACATCATCCGCGAGGAGACCAAATCCTCGCTGGTGGCCAAGCGCGATGGCGGCGTGCCGACCCCGCAGGAAATCTGCGACGTGCTGGACGATTATGTCATCGGGCAGAAGCAGGCCAAGCGCGTGCTCTCGGTGGCGGTGCACAACCATTATAAGCGGCTGAACCATGGCGCGAAGGGCGCCGATGTCGAGCTGGCCAAGTCGAACATCCTGCTGGTCGGGCCGACCGGGTGCGGCAAGACGCTGCTCGCCCAGACGCTGGCGCGCATCCTCGATGTGCCCTTCACCATGGCCGATGCCACGACGCTGACCGAGGCCGGTTATGTCGGCGAGGATGTCGAGAACATCATCCTCAAGCTGCTCCAGGCCTCGGACTACAACGTCGAGCGGGCGCAGCGCGGCATCGTCTATATCGACGAGATCGACAAGATCAGCCGCAAGGCGGACAATCCCTCGATCACCCGCGACGTGTCGGGCGAGGGCGTGCAGCAGGCGCTGCTCAAGCTGATGGAGGGCACCACCGCCAGCGTGCCGCCGCAGGGCGGGCGCAAGCATCCGCAGCAGGAATTCCTGCAGGTGGACACCACCAACATCCTGTTCATCTGCGGCGGTGCCTTTGCCGGGCTGGAGAAGATCATCGCGGATCGGCTCCAGGGCAAGTCGATCGGCTTCGGCGCCTTCGTCGCCGCGCCCGAGGAGCGTCGCACCGGCGAGGTGCTGCGCCAGTGCGAGCCCGAGGATCTGCTCAAGTTCGGCCTGATCCCCGAATTTGTCGGCCGTCTGCCGGTGATCGCCACGCTCGAGGATCTCGACGAATCGGCGCTGGTGAAGATCCTGTCCGAGCCGAAGAACGCGCTGGTGAAGCAGTATCAGAAGCTGTTCGACATGGAGGGCGTGAAGCTCTCCTTCACCGACGAGGCGCTGGTGGCCGTCGCCCGCAAGGCGATCGACCGCAAGACCGGCGCGCGCGGCCTGCGATCGATCCTCGAGGCGATCCTGCTCGACACCATGTTCGAGCTGCCCTCGATGGAAGGCGTGGACGAGGTGATGATCGACAAGGATGTGGTGGAAGGCCGCAAGGAGCCGATCCGCGTCTTCTCGAAGAAGCAGAAGGAAGCCCCCGGCGCGGCCTGACGCGCTGCCTCGCGGTGACGAAAAAGGGCGTCCGGAGCGATCCGGGCGCCCTTTTCGCGAGGAGGCGATCCGGCGGCGGGCGGCCGGGTGGCGCCGGCCCTGGCGATGCGGGCCGCGCCGCTTTCCCGATGATCCATGTTGGCGACGGCGCCGGCTGCGCTACAGTGGCGGGGAAAGGACCATCATGGCGATCATCGCGATTTACAGTGCCAAGGGCGGCGTGGGGAAGACGACGCTTGCCGTGAACCTCGCCTGGTGCGCGGCGATGCGCGCCCGCCGGCGGACTCTGGTGTGGGATCTCGACGGGCAGGCGGCGGCGAGCGCGATCCTGGCGCGCGCCGAACCGCGCGTGCCGGCGCGCGAGGTGATCGCGCGCGACGAGCCGCCCGAGGCGGCGATCGTGCCGACCGGTGTCACCGGCCTGGATCTGCTACCCGCCGATGGGTCGCTGCGCAGCCTGGACGCGCTGTTCGCCGGGCTCGACAAGCGCAAGCGCCTCGCCAAGCTGAGCCAGGCGCTGGATCGCAGCTATGATCGCGTGCTGCTCGATTGCCCGCCGGGGCTGGGCGATACCGCCGAGCAGGTGATCCGCGCGGCCGATCTGATCGTACTGCCGCTGGTGCCCAACAGCCTTTCGCGCCGCGCCTTCGATGAAGTGCGGCGCCATCTCGGCAGCGGCGGCAAGGCGCCGCCCGTCCAGCCCGTCTTCACGCTGGTCGATCGGCGCCGCGCCGGCCACCGCGCCGCGCTGGCGGCCGAGCCGGACTGGCCGGTGGTTCCCGCCGCGGCGGTGGTGGAGCAGATGGCGGATCGCGGTGCGGCGGTGGGCGACTATGCGCCGCGCACCCCGGCGGCGGCGGCGTTCGATGCGCTCTGGGTGCGGATCGAACGCCTGCTCTGTGCGCCATCCTGATCCAGACCGGCATAGATGGCGCCGTTGGATCAAGGGCTTCATTGATTGCCGCGATCCGCGTCGCCATATTCCGGGTCGAGACAAGCGCGGCGAGATGCCCGCGCGCTGGAGATTGCATTGACCGAGACCCTGCCCGTCCTCCCCCTGCGCGACATCGTCGTGTTCCCGCAGATGATCGTCCCGCTGTTCGTCGGCCGCGACAAGTCGGTCGCCGCGCTCGAGTCCGCGATGGCGGCGGACAAGGCGATCTTTCTCGTCGCCCAGCTCGATCCCGCCGAGGATGATCCCGATCGCGCGGCGCTGTACGATGTCGGCGTGGTCGCGACGGTGCTGCAGCTGCTCAAGCTGCCCGACGGCACGGTGCGCGTGCTGGTGGAGGGCAAGAGCCGCGCCGAGCTGGCGAGCCTGGAAGCGGTCGAGACGCACCTTGTCGCCGAGGTGACCGCAATCGAGGAGCAGCAGGTCGAGGGGCCCGAGGCGCAGGCGTTGATGCGCTCGGTGATCGACCAGTTCGAGACCTATGCGCGGCTCAACAAGAAGCTCCCCGCCGAGACCGCCACCCAGCTGGGCCAGGTGACCGAGGCCGCGCAGCTGGCCGACATGGTCGCCTCCAACATCCAGGTGAAGGTGGCCGAGAAGCAGGCCATGCTGGTCGAGCCCGATCCGCTCAAGCGGTTGGAAATGGCGTTCGCCTTCATGGAGGGCGAGCTTGGCGTGCTGAAGGTGGAGAAGAAGATCCGCTCGCGCGTGAAGCGCCAGATGGAGAAGACCCAGCGCGAATATTATCTCAACGAGCAGCTCAAGGCGATCCAGCGCGAGCTGGGCAATGAGGGCGAGGAAGGCGAGGGCGACGAGGCGGCCGAGCTCGCCGCCAAGATCGCCAAGCTCAAGCTCTCCAAGGAAGCCCGCGCCAAGGCCACGGCCGAGCTGAAGAAGCTCAAGACGATGGCGCCGATGAGCGCGGAAGCGACCGTGGTGCGCAACTATATGGACGTGCTGCTCGGCCTGCCCTGGGGCAAGCGGAGCAAGGTGAAGCACGACATCGCCGAGGCGCAGCGCATCCTGGACGAGGATCATCGCGGGCTCGAGAAGGTGAAGGAGCGGATCGTCGAATATCTCGCGGTCCAGGCGCGCACCAACAAGCTCAAGGGGCCGATCCTGTGCCTGGTCGGGCCGCCCGGCGTGGGCAAGACCTCGCTCGGCCGCAGCATCGCCAAGGCGACCGGACGCGAATTCGTGCGGCAGTCGCTCGGCGGCGTGCGCGACGAGGCCGAGATCCGCGGCCATCGCCGCACCTATATCGGCTCCATGCCGGGCAAGATCGTCAACAATCTCCGCCGCGCCGGCACCAGCAATCCGCTGTTCCTGCTCGATGAGATCGACAAGCTCGGCCAGGATTTCCGGGGCGATCCGGCGAGCGCGCTGCTCGAGGTGCTGGATCCGGAGCAGAATGCCAAGTTCCAGGATCATTATCTGGAGATCGACCTCGATCTCTCGGACATCATGTTCGTCTGCACGGCGAACTCGATGAACATGCCGCAGCCGCTACTGGACCGGATGGAGATCATCCGGCTGGAGGGCTATACCGAGCAGGAGAAGGTGGAGATCGCGCGGGCGCATCTCATCCCCAAGCAGGAGGATGCGCACGGGCTGAAGCCGGGCGAGCTCAGCATCACCGATGGCGCGCTCACCGATCTGCTGCGCTATTATACGCGCGAGGCCGGCGTGCGCACGCTGGAGCGGGAAATCGCCCGGCTGGCGCGCAAGGCGCTGCGCCGCATCCTGGAGGCCAAGGCCGAGCGGGTGACGGTGGACAGCGACAATCTCGCCGAATTCGCGGGCGTGCGGAAATTCCGCTATGGCGTGTCCGAGGAAGAGGACCAGATCGGCGCGGTGACGGGCCTCGCCTGGACCGAGGTGGGCGGCGAGCTGCTCACCATCGAGGCGGTGACGGTGCCCGGCAAGGGCCAGGCCGCCACCACCGGCAAGCTCGGCGATGTGATGAAGGAGAGCGTGCAGGCGGCCTTCAGCTTCGTGAAGGCGCGCAGCCCCGCTTATGGCGTGAAGCCCAGCCTGTTCGCCCGCAAGGACATCCACATCCACCTGCCCGAAGGGGCGGTGCCCAAGGATGGCCCTTCGGCCGGCATCGGCATCGCCACCGCGATCATCTCCACCCTCACCGGCCATGCCGTGCGGCGCGATGTCGCGATGACGGGCGAGGTGACGCTGCGCGGCCGCGTGCTGCCGATCGGCGGCCTCAAGGAGAAGCTGCTGGCGGCGCTGCGCGGCGGCATCCGCACCGTCCTCATCCCGGCGGAGAATGAGAAGGATCTGGTGGAGATCCCCGCCTCGATCACGGCCGGGCTGGAGATCGTGCCCGTGCAGCATATGGACGAGGTGCTGGCGCGTGCGCTGGTCGCGCCGGTGAGCGCGATCGAGTGGACCGAGGCGGACGAACTCGCCGCCGAACCGGCGGCGCTGGCGGCGCGCGCGGCGGAGGCGACGATGCGCCACTGACGGCCGGAACGGTTGATCGCAAGGGCGGGGCGTCACGCTTGACTCGCGTGATTCTCCGCTCTTTCTTTTTGACAGGGAGAGGGACCAGGGCTCTAGTGCCCTCCTTTCGCTGCGGAAAGATTCCGGGGTCCGTCAAAAAAAGGGGGTTAGAGAATGAATAAGCAGGAGCTGATCACGAGCGTATCCGATTCCACCGGCCTGAGCCGCCAGGATGCCGGCAAGGCCGTGGAGAGTGTCTTCGAGGGGATTACGGGTGCGCTGAAGCAGGGCGATGAAGTTCGGCTTGTCGGCTTCGGCACCTTTTCCGTCTCCAAGCGCAAGGCATCGACCGGACGCAATCCGCGCACCGGCGAGCCCATGTCCATCTCCGCGTCCAGCCAGCCCAAGTTCCGGGCCGGCAAGGGGCTGAAGGACGCGGTGAACTAAGCGGCGCGCGCGCCATGCCCGGCGCCCCGCCTTTTCCGCCCCGATGACGAAAGGGGTGGACAGGCGCCGCCGGGGCTGGTAGCCGCGCCACCTCACGGGGAGATCGCCTCTTCCCGGGCCCGCCGCGGCGGGCCAATCGGTACGTGGGCGCGTAGCTCAGCGGTAGAGCACACCCTTCACACGGGTGGGGTCACAGGTTCAATCCCTGTCGCGCCCACCACGTACCCCGGCCTCCCGGATATCCCGATCTCGCGCCCGGCGCCTGCCCATTCTAGCCCTTCGGGCGGGGAGCGGGCGGACGATATGCACGGGTGCGGCCAGGCGACGGAGCAGCGGCGGGCGGCCGGAGGCGGCCACGCGCGTCGTTCCGCCTCCGCCCTGCTGGCGGCGATCGTCCTGTTGCCCATTTCCGCGCCGCTCGCGGCGGCGCTGCCCGACGCGCCCGCCGCCGCCACCTCGATCCTCGCCATGCCCGCGATCGGCCGTGCGCCCGGTTTCGTCGGCCTGCCGGCCGGCGCGCGCCTGCTGCTGCTGCGTCTCACGCTTCTGATCCAGAACCAAGCGGCCGGCGGCACCACCCAGCCGCTCGCCGAGCCGACCTTGCGGGCCCGCGCTCAGCTTCAGACGGCGCTGACGGCGGCGCTCGCGGCGCGGGGCCTGCGGCTCGTCACCATGGCCGTGCCCGAAGCCGAGGCGCAGGCGCTGGCGACGCATCTGGCGCTGTTCGATCTGGTCGCGGCGGCGGCGGTGCGCGGGCAGCTGCGTGCGGGCGCGCGGCTGCCGAGCCTGGCGGGCCGGCCCTTCGACTGGACGCTCGGTCCGGGGCTCGCGCCGCTCGGGCATGCGGCCGGTGCCGATTATGGGCTGATCGTGGAGGATGAGGACGCCTTTGGCGAGCCCGGGCGCAAGCTGGCGCAGCTGCTCTTCGCCGGATCAGGCCTGTTCCTGGAAAGCGGCGTGCATCGGGGCCGCGCGGCGCTGGTCCGGCTCGCCGACGGCGCGCTGCTGTGGCTGTGCGACGATCCGCGCATGGGTGGCGATCCGCGCTCGGTGGATGGCGCCGGGCGGCGGGCGGGGCAGCTGCTCGCCGGGCTCACAGTGGCGCCTTGAGCCGGTGCCGCGCCGCGATCGCGGCGGTGCTCGCCGCCTTGCTGGCGGCGGCGGCGCCGCCTTCCGCCGTCGAGGAGGCGCCCGCCGCTCAGGGCCCGGTCACGACGCTCGAGCGCGGCCTGTGGCTGTATCTGGACATGCGCGAGGCGGAGCTTCGCGCCAGCCGCTTCCTGGTGCGTGACGCGGCGCTCAATGCCTATGTGCGCGCGCTGCTGTGCCGCACCGTCGGCGAAGCGCGGTGCGCGCCGCTGCGGATCTATATCGTCCGCAATGCCGGCTTCAACGCCAGCGCCGCGCCCAACGGCATGATCGAGCTGTGGACCGGCCTGTTGCTGCGCACCGAGAGCGAGGCCGAGCTGATGGCGGTGCTGGGGCATGAGCTGGGCCATTTCGAGGCGCGGCACACGCTCCGCCTCGCCCGCGAGGCGCGGCGGACAAGCGATGCGGCTTTGTGGGTGCAGGCGGCGGGCCTGCCGGGCTCGGGTTATGCGCTCTACGGCCTGATGGGCCATCTGCCCGCCTTTTCGCGCGATCAGGAGCGCGAGGCGGACCGGCGCGGCTTCGAGGATCTCGCCGCCGCCGGCTTCCGCAGCCTCGCCGCCGCCGAATTGTGGGAGCGGATGCTGGCCGAGGCCGATGCCCGCGCGGCGGCGCGGGGCACGCCCGCGCGGCCCGAGGCCCGGGCGGATTTCCTCGACGATCATCCCGCCGTCGCGGAGCGTGCGCAGAGCCTGCGCGCGGCCGCGCGCGTGCGGCCGGGCGGCGGCGAGGATGGGCGCGAGTCCTATCGGCGGGCGCTGGCGCCGTGGCGCGATCGCCTGCTCGCGGATCAGATCGCACGCCACGATCGCGGCGGCAGCGACTATCTGATCGGCCGAATGGCGGCGGTGGAAGGTTGGACGGCGCCGCTGCTCGAGGCGCGGGGCGATGTGTATCGCGGCGACGCGGCGGCCGAGCACCAGGCGCGCGCCCTGCGCTTCTATCGCGCCGCCATCGACACGGGTGCGGCGCGGCCCGAGGCGTGGCGGGGGCTCGGGCTTGCCGCGCTGCGGATCGGCAGGACGGCCGAAGCGGCGGCGGCGCTGCGCGCCTATCTGCGGCAGCGGCCCGACGCTCCGGACGCGGCGCTGCTGGCGTCGCTGATCGGTGACGCGCCATGAGCCGGGTCGGGACGCTGGGGCTGGCGCTGCTGCTTTCGGCCGCGCGGCTCGACGCCATCGGCATCGGCGGCGCCACGCTGGTGCCCGCGCAGAGCGAGGCGCGGCTCGCGGAGCGGCTGCGCGTCCGTCCCGATCGGGCGTGGAGCCGGCTGCCGGGCCGGCTCGCCCGCCGCGAAGAGACATGGACGCTGCACGGCGCGCGGCTGGATGCGCTGCGCTTCTATGCCGGGCTTCCGCCCGGCACCGCGCTGCTGCCGGGGCGCGGCGGGCAAGACGGCACGCTGCCGCGCTTCGCCGCCTCGATGGGACCGAGCGAGGTGATCGGCCTGTTCGATTCGACCATGCGGCTCGGCCTGGACACGCCGCTTTTCATCCTCGATCGCGCCTGGCCGGCCAAGTTCGCGGGCCAGCCCGGTTTCGGCTTCGCCTATCGACTGGTGCGCAGCGATGCGCCCGTGCTCGAGCTGCGCGGCGAGGCGTTGGGCGCGATCATCGAGGGCCGGCTCTACCTGATCGTGTTCGAGGCCCCGGCGCAGCACTATTACGAGGCGGGCCTCGCCGCCGCGCGCCAGGTGATGGCCAGCGCCCGGCTGGTCGCCGCACCGGCGCGGTAGCGGTGCGTCGTGGCGGCTGGTGCGGCGCCACCGGCCCGGCTACATCGCCTTCGATGCGTATCGCCACCTTCAACGTCAACGGGATCAACGCCCGTCTGCCCCGTCTGCTGGAATGGCTGGAGGAGACGCGACCCGATGTCGCCTGCCTCCAGGAACTCAAGGCCGACGACGATAAGTTCCCGCGCGGCGCGATCGAGGAGGCCGGCTATGGCGCCATCTGGCACGGGCAGAAGGGTTTCAACGGCGTGGCCCTGCTCGCGCGCGGCGCCGCGCCGGTGGAGCGGCAGCGCGGCCTGCCGGGCGATCCGGACGATAGCCATAGCCGCTACATCGAGGGCGAATTCGAGAACGGGCTGATCGTCGCCTCGCTCTACCTGCCCAATGGGAATCCCCGGCCCGGCCCCAAATTCGAGTATAAGCTCGCCTGGATGGAGCGTCTGCGCGCCCATGCCGAGGCGCTGCTCGCGCTGGAGCGGCCGGTCGTGCTCGCCGGCGATTACAATGTCATCCCGAGCGACTGCGATACCTTCTCGGTGCGCGCCATGGCCGAGGACGCGCTGATGCAGCCGGAGAGCCGCGCCCAGTTCCGCCGGCTGCTCTATCAGGGCTGGACGGACGCCATCCGCGCCCGCCATCCCGAACCCGAGCCGGTCTACACCTTCTGGGATTATCAGGCGGGTGCCTGGGCGCGCGACGCGGGCTTCCGGATCGATCATCTGCTGCTCAGCCCCATGGCCGCCGACCGGCTGCGCGATGCCGGCGTCGATCGCGCCGCGCGCGGCCGCGACAAGGCCTCGGACCACGCGCCTGTCTGGATCGAGCTCGGCTGAAGCCGATGCCGCAGGCCCTGGCCCTGTTGCTGCGGCCGCTGCTGTGCGCGGCGGCGCTGCTGATCGCGGTGCTGCTCGGCCTGCGTGCCGCCGCGCCAAGCCCCGCGCGCGGCCTTGATGCGCCGCCCACCGCCTTTTCCGCCGCGCGCGCGCTGGCGACGCTCCGCCCGCTGGTGCCGCGCCCCCGGCCCACGGGCAGCGCCGAGAATGCGCGCGTGGCCGATGCGCTGCGCGCCGATCTCGCCGCTTTGGGCTTCATCGTCGAGGCACGCCATTATCTGCTCGATCAGGCCGCGCTGGCGCGGCTTAAGAGCTGGAGCGGCGGCACGCTGGCGCCGAGCGAGATGGTGGATGTGGTCGGCGTGCTGCCGGGGCGCGATCGGCGGCTGCCCGCGCTGGTGCTGATGGCGCATCATGACAGCGTCTGGGGGTCGCCCGGCGCCGCCGACGACGGCATCGGCATGGCCGCCCTCTTGGAAACCGCGCGGGCGCTGGTGGCGCGGGGCAAGCCGGCGCGCGACGTGGTGCTGCTCTTCACCGATGCTGAGGAGATCGGCCTCGCCGGCGCCCGGGCCTTTTGGCGCGGCGGCGGCCTTGCCGATCGGGCCGGGCTGGTGCTGAACCTCGAGTCGCGGGGCGGCGGCGGCCGCGCGCTGATGTTCGAGACCGGGCCCGATGCCGGCCCGCTGATCGCCCTATATGGCGAAAGCGTCGCGCGGCCGGCGGCCAATTCGCTGGCCGCGCTCGCCTATCGCCACATGCCCAACGACACCGACTTTTCAGTAACGCGCGATCGCGGCCTGCCGGGCCTCAATTTCGCGCCGCTCGGCCGGCCCGCGCTCTACCATTCGGCGCTCGCCACGGTCGATGCGGTGGATCCGCGCACCGTGCAGGACATGGGCGACCAGCTGCTCGCCATCGGCGCCGCGCTCGCCTTCGCGCCCACTTTGCCGGTGCCGGGCCGGAGCGCGGTCTTCTTCGATCTCTATGGCGCGCGGCTGGTGCGCTATGCGCCGGACAGCGGCTGGCTGCTGATCGGCGCGGCGGCGGCATTGATCGGCCTCGCGATCTGGCGGGCGCGGCCGGGACTGCGGGGCATCGGGGAGGGCGTCCTGGCGGGGCTCTGGGCGCTGTCGCACGGCTGGCTGTTGCTGGCGCTGGTGGACCGGCTGGCGCGGGGCCCGGCCGCCGCCAATTATTATCACCGCCTCGCGCTGCTGCCCCGGCTCGAGGCCGAGATGGGCTGGGCGCTGGCGGCGGTGGCGCTCGGCGCCGTCACGTTCGCCGGGGCGCGCCGGCGCTGGCTGGGGCTTCTGCCCGCGCTCGCGCTCCTGCTGCTGGATCGCGCGCTGGGGCTTGGCGGCTGGGCCTTGTGGCCGGCGGTGGCGATCGGCGCGGCGACGGGCATGGCCGCGCCGCGCGGCGGACCGGGCGCCTGGGGCGGCTGGATCGGGCTGACGCTGCTGGTATGGGCCTTCGCCTTCGTCACCCAGATCGCCGCCGCCGAGGCCGCCTGGATCTTCGCCTGGCCGGCGCTGGTGGGCGGGGCGGCGCTGGCCGGGGCGGCGCTGATCGGCCGTACCAGGCCCGCGCTGCTGCTGGCGGCGATCGCGGCGGCCGCCACGCTCGGCGCGCTGCTGCCCTATGCGCATGCCCTGCTGCTGGGGCTGGGCCCGAGCCTCCCGGAGGCGGTGCTGCTGCTGCTGCCGGCGGCGCTGGCGCTGCTCTGGCCGCTGGCGCGGATGCCGGGGCGGGCGGCGGGGCGCTTGGCGGCCTTGTGCTGCGCGCTGATCGCGCTCGGCATGGCGCATCACGATCGCGCCGCGCCGCTCGCGGCCAGCGTGCCGGGCTACAGCATCGCCGGGCGCTGAGCGGCGCGGGTCAGAGTGTGCGGGCGTAGATGCGGTAGATCTTGTTCACATGGCTGTCGATCGCGCCGGCAATCGAGTTCATGCCCTGATTGTCATCGAGGATCCACCCGATCTCGGCACGCGAGGCGCCGAACTTGGCCACCGAGTCGCGGCGGATATATTCGATCATCATGAAGGCCAGCTGCGAGGCGAGGCGGGTCGCCTGGAGCTTCTTCTTCACCCCCATCAGCGGCACGCGCATGGTGCGGACCTTGGGATAGCCGCTGAAGCCGCCATGCAGGCGCCACAGCAGCTTGATGAATCCGAAGGGGAAAAGCTCGCCGTTCAGATCGCGCTGCATCTCGTTCAGATCGGGCAGCGTCATCATGAAGGCGACAGGCTCGCCATCGACCTCGGCGACGCGGATCAGCTCGTTGAAGACGATCGGCTTCAGCTTCTTGCCGGCATAGGCGATCTCGTCGTCGGTGAGCGGCGTGGTGCCCCAATTGGTCGCCCAGGCATCGTTGAGGATCGAGAGGATCAGCGCCGCTTCCTCGCCGAAGCGCTTCTTGTCCACCATGCGCACATGGATGCGCGGGTTGCGCTCGCCCGAGGCGACGATGCGCTGCACGATCTCCGGAAATTGGCGGCTGATATCGAGATCGTAGGTGAACAGATCCTTGATGCCCGCATAGCCGCGCTGCTCGATCCACCCCTCATAGGCGGGATTATGGTGGCCCATCATCACCGTGGGCGCATGGTCATGGCCTTTGACGAGCAGGCCCGGCTCGTCCCAGATCGAGATGGAGATGGGGCCGAGCGCGCGGGTCATGCCCTGGTCGCGCAGCCAGGCCTCGGCGCGCTCGATCAGCGCGGCGGCGACATCCGCATCGGTCGCCTCGATCATGCCCCAATGGCCGGTGCCGGGGCCGCCGCCCAGATCGGGCGTCATCGTCTGGACGAGATCGTCGACCTGCGCGGAGATGCGGCCGACATCGCGGCCGTCGCGCGTGGCGAGGAAGAAGGCGGCGCGGCCATGGCCGAACCAGGGGTTCTTGCCCGGGGTGATGAGACCCATCACCTCGTCCTTGAGCGGCGGTATCCAGTGCGGATCCTCGCGGTTCAGCGCGAACTGCACCTCGACAAACCGCTTGCGCTCCGCCTTGCCGCGCACTTCGCTGATGCTGATACCGCTCATGCCGCCCGTCCCCACGCCTCAAGAGCCCCGCTCTTGGCGCAAAGCCGGGTCGGCATCAACGGCTAGAAGCTAAACACCCGTCAGGCGGCGCGTTTCGCCTTGTCGCGGATGCGGGTGGCGGGATGACCGGTGGCGACGACACCGCCCGAAAGATCACGCACCTTGGGATAGCTGCGCGCCACCTCCTCGGTATAGCCGAGGTTGAACACCGTCGCGCTCTTGCTGCGCTTGGCGGCGCCGGCATAATAGGTGGCGAACAGCCGGTCCCACCAGAAATTGGTGATGCCGAAATTGCCGCTCTCGTCGTGAAAATGATGCTCCATGTGGCGCATCTTCATGTGCATCAGCCAGCTATTCCTGGGCTTGTACGAGAGATGCTGCACGCAGTGGAACAGTTCGTTCACGCAGGTCTGGATCATGCCCGTGGCGAAGGCGGCCGCCGCGCCGCCGGGGCCGGCGATCGCATAGCCGATCGGGATCGTCGCCACCGCCACGGTCGGCACCACATTCACCGGCGAGCCGAAGAGCACGGCGAGATTGTTCGGATCCTGGTGATGATCGTAATGGATGCGCTTCCAGGTGGCGGCGAGCCAATCGATCTTCCACATCCATCGCGAATGCAGCACCCACCGGTGCAGCACATACCAGACCACCGGGAAGAGCAGCACCGCCGCGCCGATCGCGAGCAGCGTGCCGCCGAGCGGCGCGGGCCGCCACGCCCAGACGCCGATCCCCGCCAGCGCGAGCCCCAGATAGAGGATGATTGCCGGATATTGGAGATAGGCGATCACCAGCTCGCGGAAGGTCATCCGGTCGAGATGGTGGGTTTTGGACCAGAAGCCGCTCGTCTTCTTCACGTTCATCCTCGCTTGCACGGCCGCGCGACGGCTTGGGCGCGGGCGGATAAAGCCGATCGATCGCCTTTGCTCCCGCAATGCGGCAGCTTTTGGGCGATCTGTTATTCCTCGGTGCGCACCAGCACCGTCTCGCCGATCATGAGGAACAGGAAAAAGGGCGCCCAGGCCGCGAGCAGCGGCGGATAGGCGCCGAGATTGCCCATGGCGAGCGCGAAATTGTCCGCCACGAAATAGGCGAAGCCGAGCACCATGCCGATCACGGCGCGCACGAACAGCGCCCCCGATCGCGCCAGGCCAAAGGCGGCGGTGCCCGCCAGCAGCGGCATCAGCACCGCCGAGAGCGGACCCGAAATCTTGTGCCACCAGCCCGCCTTGAGCGGCCCGGTAGGGCGGCCGGCGGCGTCCAGCTCGTTGATCTCCTGGCCGAGCTGGAGAAGCGAGCGATCATCGGCGGAGACGTTCGACAGGGTGAATTGCTCGGGGCTCACCCCCGCGCCGAAATCGAAGCTGCTGGGCGGCGCGAGCCGGCCGGACACGACGTCGAACAGCTTGGCGCCCGTCGCGCGCCAGCCGATGACGCGGCCCTGGTCCAGCCGCGCCTGTGCCTGGGGCGCGATTATGATGCGGCGCAGCGCGCCCGCCTGGCGGCTGTAGATCGTCACGCCCGCCAGGCGCGTGGCGGCGCCGCGCCCGCCCGCGCTGGCGGCGTGGATGATATCGTCGCCCGCGCGCACCCACACATCCTGCGCCCCGCGCGGCGCGGCGGGCAGGGGGCCGTAATCCACCGCCTGCCAGCGATCCAGCGTCGCCGAGGCGCGGGTCACGAGCCGCTCGTTGAAGGCGAAGGAGAAGCCGGCGATCGCCAGGCTGGCGACGACCAGCGGCGCCAGGATCTGGTGCGCCGAGACGCCGCCCGCCTTCATGGCGATCACCTCGCTGTTCTGGTTGAGCGAGACCAGCGTGATGAGCGTGCCGAGCAGCACCGAGAAGGGCAGGAAGCGCGCCACGATCTGCGGCAGGCGCAAGGCCACATAATGCCACAGCGCGGCATCGCCATTGCCGGGATAGGCGAGGATGTCGCCCGATTCGCCGAGCAGGTCGAGCGTCTGCAGCACCACCACCAGCGCCGCCAGCACCGCCACGGTGCGCACCAGGAAGGTGCGCGCCATGTAGAGCGCCAGCGTGCGCGAGGAGAAGAAGCTCAGCTGGATCATGCCTGCGCCCTCCGCACCCGGCCACGGCCGAGCCGCGCCCAGCGCTGCACCGCCGCCACGCTCTTGGCCGCCGCGCGCTCCAGCGCGCCGATCGGCTGGCCGCCCGGCACCCTGGCGAGCGTGCGGTACATCCACCAGATCAGGCCGGCGAAGACGAGGAAGGGCAGCCACAGCGCCAGCACCGGATTGATCTTGCCCAGCGCCGCCACCGCCGAGGCATATTGGTTCACCTTGTGGTAGGTGACGATCATCACGATCGAGAGGAACACGCCCAGCGCCGAGGAAGAGCGCTTGGGCGGCACCGCCAGCGCCACCGCCAGCAGCGGCAGCAGCATCATGATCGCCACCTCGACCATGCGGAAGTGAAACTCGGCGCGGCTTTCCGCCCGCTCCTTCGCCGAGGGCGAGACGAGCCCCGTGCGCACCAGCTCGGGCACGGTCAGCTCCTCGTTCTGGCTGGTGCCGCGACCGCGGAAGCTTTCGATCTTGGGCAGCGCGATCGGCAGATCGTGGCTCTGGAAGGACAGCACGCGCGGGGTGCGGAAATCGGGCCGGTTCTGCACCAGCACGCCGTCATGCAGGCGGAAGATGATGGTATCGGGATCGTCGGTGGCGAAAAAGGCGCCGCTGGCGGCGGTGACGGCGAACACCGCGCCATCATCGCCCGCCGCGCGGACGAAGATGCCGCTCAGCTCGCGCCCGCCATCGCGGCTCTGCTCGATCCGCACCGTCTCCTTCTTGCTGAGCTTGGTGAACTCGCCCACCTTGATCGAGGCGCCCAGCGCGCCCGAGCGCAGCTCGTAGCGCAGCCCCTCATAGGCATAATGCGAATAGGGCTGGACGAAGCCGACGATCAGCAGATTGACGAGCGCGAGCCCGATCGCGAACAGATAGGGCACGCGCAGCAGCCGGCCATAGCTGACCCCCAGCGCGCGGAACACATCAAGCTCGGACGAGAGCGCCAGCTTGCGAAAGGCGAGCAGGATTCCCAGCATCAGCCCGATCGGGATGCCGAGCGACATATATTCCGGGATGGTGTTGGCGAGCATTTCCCAGACGACGCCCACCGGCCCGCCCTGCTGCACGACGAAATCGAACAGCCGCAGCATCTTATCCAGCAGCAGCAGCATCGCCGACAGAATCAGCGTCGAGACCAGCGGCACCGCGATCAGCCGGGCGAGGTAGCGATCGGTGGAGGTGAGGAATTGCAAGCTTTGGACGCTCCACGACCATTTTCTAGCCGCAATCGCAGCCGATTGAGCAGATACGGAAGAAGCCCGGCATCCGCGCCGGGCGCCGCTTCCGCCGCGAGCCTATAGCTTCCGGGAGAAACGAGGTCATGTCGAAAGTGCGTCTTGCCGCCCTGCTGCTCGCGGCCGGCCTTGCCGGGACGGGTCTGGCGCAGGGCGCGGCCGCGCGGCCGGCGGGACCGGACGCGGCGCGCTGCGAATCGGGCCATGGCCCGGCGCTGCTCGTCCGCGTCACCGGCTTCAAGGTCCGCACGGGCACGATCCGGGTGCAGAGCTATGGCGGAGATCCCGAGCATTGGTTCGACAAGGGCAGCTATCTCAAGCGGATCGAACTGCCGGTGCCGGCGGCGGGGGCGCTCGACGTGTGCGTGCCCGTGCCCGCCCCGGGCGAATATGCCGTGTCCGTCCGGCATGATGTGAACGGCTCGGGCAAATCCGATCGGGGCGATGGCGGCGGCATGTCGGGCAATCCGGAACTGTCGCTGTTCGACCTGATGCTCAAACGACATCCCGATCCCGCGCAGGTCGCGGTATCGGTGCGGGACGGCGTGCGCACCGTTCCCATCACCCTGGCCTATCTTTCGGGCACGCGCTTCCGCCCGATCACCCCGCAGGAGCGCTGAGCATGGCCAAGGTGGCGCTGCTGTCCAATCCCCTTTCGACGGGCAACCGCTCGCTGCTGCCGCGCGTGCGCGCCTTCTGCGCCGAGAACCCGGACATTTTCCACTATGAGGTGGAGCATGTCGACCAGATCGGCGAGGCGCTGAAGACGATCGCGCGGGTGCGGCCGCGCATCCTCGTCGTCAATGGCGGCGACGGCACCGTGCAGGCGACGCTCACCGAACTCTATCATGGCGAGCATTTCGGCGCGACGCCGCCGCCGGTGGCGGTGCTGCCCAACGGCAAGACCAATCTGATCGCGCTGGATCTCGGCGCGGTGGGCGATCCGCTGGTGGCGTTGCAGCGGATCGTGGCGATCGCCGGCGAGGATGTGCAGCCCTATGTGGTGGCCCGCGAGCTGATCGCGCTTTCCAACGGCGACTCGAACGCGCGGCCGGTTCTCGGCATGTTCCTGGGCGGCGCCGGCCTAGCCGATTCGATGCTCTATTGCCGCAACAAGATCTATCCGCTGGGTCTGCCCAACGGGGTGAGCCATGCGCTGACGGCGCTGGCGATGGTGGTGTCGCTCTTTCTCGGCGTGCGCGCCGCCTTCCTGCCGCCCTTGCCGCGTCCCATCTCGGTCTCGGTGGTGCGCCAGGGCGTGGTGCGCGGTGTCTTCGCGCTGCTGATCGTGACCACGCTGCACCGGCTGCTGCTCGGCTGGCGGGGCGACAGCCAGGGCGCGCGCTCCTCGTCCGGGGCGCTCAAGCTGATGATGGTGGATCGCAACCCGCTGGCGCTGATCGGCGCCACCATCGCCAGCCTGTTCGGCCGGCTGGGCGATGGGGTGCTGCGCGGTGTCCATGTCGAGCGCGGCGACGAGATCGTGATCGAGGGCGAGCGGCCGAGCGTGATCCTCGACGGCGAGCTGTTCGAGGCCGAGGAGGGCAAGGCGATCATCCTCACGCCGACCGCGCCGGTGCCGTTCCTCAGCCTCGCCGCCTGAGCTTCGGCCGATGGCGCGCGCGGAGGGGCTGGCGGCGCTGGTCGCGGCGGAGCTTGATCTCCCGATCCAGCCCGCGGCCGCGCGGCTCGCGGCCGCCGTGGCGGCGCGCCACGGCGCTGCGGCGCGCGCCGTGCTGTTCTACGGCTCCTGCCTGCGCGAGGCGCGGCTCGACGGGCTGATGCTCGATTTCTACCTGATCGTGTCCGACTATCGCGCCGCCTATCGGCAGGGCTGGGAAGCGCGCGCCAACCGGCTGCTGCCGCCCAATGTCTATCCGATCGAAGCGGATGGCCTGGCGGCCAAATATGCCGTGCTGAGCGAGGCGGATCTCGCCCGGCTGTGCGGACCGGACACGGACAATCCCTCGGTCTGGGCGCGCTTCGCCCAGCCGGCGCGGATCGCCTGGGCGGCCGATGGCGAGGCCCGCGACGCGGTGGTGCGCGCGGTGGCGGGCGCGGCGCCGACGCTGCTCGCGCGCGCCTTACCGCTTCTCCCCGCCGGAGCGGGCGCGGACGACGATCTGGCGCTGTGGCGCCTGGCCTTCACCCTCACTTATGGCGCCGAGCTGCGGGCCGAACGGGCGGCGCGGCCCTCCGGGATCGTGGACGCCGATCCCGATCGCTACCGCCGCTTCGGCGCGGCGGCGCTGCCCATCGCCCGGCAGCAGGCGGCGGCGCGGATGGAGACCCGACGCGCGGCGCGGCGCTGGCGGCGCACGCAGCGGCGCGGCAAGCTGCTCACGCTCGCGCGGCTCGCCAAGGCATCGGCCACCTTTGCGGGCGGGCTCGATTATCTGGCCTGGAAGATCAATCGCCACGCCGGCACGCGCATCGCCATCACGCCCTGGCAGCGGCGCTGGCCGCTGCTCGGTGCGCTTACGCTGCTGCCACGGCTCCTGGCGCGGGGCTCGGTGCGCTGAGCGCGAAGCTGTCGGCCACCGCCCGATCCAGCGCGGCGAGGGTGAAGGGCTTGTGCAGCACGGTTTCGCCCCGCAGATCGACGCTGTCCTCGCCGGCATAGCCGGTGACGAAGAGGATCGCGAGATCGGGGCGCGTGGTGCGCACCTGGCGGGCGAGTTCCGTGCCCGTCAGCCCGGGCATGATGACATCGGTGAGCATCACCTTGAGCGCCGGATGGCGCGCCAGCTCCGCGAGCGCCGCCTCGGCCGAGTCGCAGCTGATCGGGGCATAGCCTAGCTCGACCAGCGCGGCGCAGGTGGCGGCGCGGACGCGGGCATCATCCTCCACCACCAGCACCGGGCGATCGGCGGGGGCGGCCGGGGCCGGGGCCGGGGGTCGGGGCAGCGCCACCACCGCCGAGGGCCGCGGCGCGGCGCGCGGCGTTTTGGTCGCGCGGGGAAGATAGAGGCTGACGCTGGTGCCGCGGCCCGGCGCCGTGTCGATCGTCACATGGCCGCCGGACTGGCGGACGAAGCCGAAAATCTGGCTCAGACCCAGGCCGGTGCCCTTGCCGATCGGCTTGGTGGTGAAGAAGGGCTCGAAGGCGCGCTCCACCACGTCCGGGGTCATGCCGCTGCCCTGGTCCGCGACGGTGACGCGCACATAGTCCCCGGCCGGCAGATCGCCCGCCTCGCCGGCCGCGATCACGCAATTCTCGGCGCAGATCGTGAGCGGCCCGGCGCCGTCCATCGCGTCGCGCGCATTGACGGCGAGGTTGAGCACGGCGTTCTCGAGCTGGGTGGGATCGCACCAGATCGGCCAGGCATCGGGGGCGACCTGGAGATCCATGCGGATGCGCTCGCCCAGCGTGCGGTCCAGCAGCTCGGTCATGCCGGCGAGCAGGGTGGCGGGCTCGATCGATTCGGGCAGCAGCGCCTCGGCGCGGGCGAAGCCGAGCAGGCGGCGGGTGAGGGCGGCGGCGCGGTGCGCGCCATCGAGCGCGCGATCGATATGGTCGCGCGTCTCCCCGGGCGCGGCACGGCGGCGGGCAAGATCCAGACTGCCGACGACCACGGCAAGCATATTGTTGAAATCATGGGCGATGCCGCCGGTGAGCTGGCCCACCGCATCCATCTTCTGCATCTGCCGGAGCTGCGCCTCGGCAGTGGCGCGGTCGGCGATCTCGCGCTGGAGCCGGCTATTGGCCTCGCTCAGCTCCTGCGTGCGTTCCGACACTGCCTCGCGCAGCCAATCGGCGCGGCCGGCGGCCTCCTCGGCCTCGGTCTCGGCGCGATGGCGCCGGCCGAGCGCCACCACCACCGCCCAGCCGAGCCCGCCGGCGGCGACGATCAGCGCCAACCCGGCGAGCGAGAGCAGGGCGGCGAAATGGTTGCTGTCCACCGCCGCGCTGTTCGACTGGTCGTAGCGATGGGCGAGCAGATCGCTGGCGCGGCCGCGAATATCGGCCAGCACCTGATCGATCGCGGCGATATTGTCGCTGTGGCCGACGGCGTTGAACTGGTTGAGCGCGGCCCAGCCATGATGCGCGGCCGCGCTGGTGGCCGGCAGGCCAAGCTCCGCGCTGCGCAGACCGTACAGCGCGCGCAGCCGTGCGGCGAGGCGGCGCTCCTCGGGATCGGCGGCGACCAGCCGGTCCAGCCGATCGATCTGGGCCCCGGCCAGCACCCAATCATTATAATAGGTGGCGCCCATGGTGCGATCGGCGCTGATCGCGAAGCGGCCGAGCGCGGCCTCGGCGCTGGCCATCGACGCCTCGACCGCGCGCGCGGCGAGCACCACCTCATAGCTGTGCCGCTCGCGCGCCAGCGCGTTGTCGCGGTCGCTGTTGGAGCGGCCGGCGCGGACCACCAGCACGATCACCACCGCCGCGGCGATGATGGCGAAGAAGAGCAGCACGCCATGCGCCCAGGACAGGCTGTCGCGCAGCCGGACATATCGTCCGCCCTGGGGGGCCTCCATGGCCTCGTCACGCTCACCCGGTGCCATCACGTAATTCTAGGTGACGATGCGAGGTGAAGATAGGATTAAGCAATGCCCCGTAGTCGCAACGAGGAAAATCTCCCTATCCGACTGCCCGCCGCCCCGCCATTTCGACGGGGACGGCGGGCGCGCGTCAGCCGATGCAGCCGACCGCGCGCCCGGCGGCGGCGAACATCTCGATGATCTGGTCCACCTGCTCGTCGCGATGCTCGGCGCAGAGCGAGCAGCGCAGCAGGAAGGTGCCGGCGGGGGTGGCCGGCGGCCGCGCCATGTTCACATAGAGGCCGCGCTCCAGCAGCCCCTGCCACATGCCCACCGCCAGCGCCTGATCGGGCAGCATCACCGCGATGATCGCCGACTGCGCCTCGGGCGTGCCGAGCGTGAAGCCGAGATCGCGCAGCCCCTGGTGCAGGCGGCGGCTGTTCTTCCACAGATGCGCGCGCTTGGCATCGGCATGCATGAGCTTGCGGATCGAGGCGGCGGCGGTGGCGACCACCGAGGGCGGCAGCGAGGCGGTGAACACATAGGGCCGGCAGACCAGCCGCAGCACCTCGAACTTGGGATGGTTGGAGACGCAGAAGCCGCCCACCGTGCCGACCGACTTGGAGAAGGTGCCGACGACGAAATCGATATCGCCCTCGCAGCCCAGCGCCTCGTACACGCCGCGGCCATGCGCGCCGAAAAAGCCCATGCCATGGGCCTCGTCGCACAGGATCATGGCGCCGTGGCGCTTGGCGACCGCGACCATCTCGGGCAGCGGGGCGACATCGCCGAGCATCGAATAGACGCC
Organism: Sphingomonas morindae; assembly: GCF_023822065.1. NCBI lineage: Bacteria > Pseudomonadati > Pseudomonadota > Alphaproteobacteria > Sphingomonadales > Sphingomonadaceae > Sphingomonas > Sphingomonas morindae. The sequence continues at coordinate 321,606 of NZ_CP084930.1, read as the reverse complement.
CTCCAGCACCACCAGCTTGCCCGCCTCCTTGGGCAGGCGCGCCAGCCGGCGATCGAGATCCTCGACCGAATTGTGGCGGAAGCGCACGATCTCCGCATTGCCCAGCCAGCAGCCATCATAGATGGACGCGTGGCTGTCGGCATCGAGGATGATGTAATCGCCCTTGCCCGCCAGGGTGGAGATGATGCCGAGATTGGCCTGGTAGCCGGTCGAGAAGACCATGGCGTGATCGGTGCCGTAAAAGGCCTTGAGCGCATCCTCGCACGCCTTGTGCCCGGCATAGGTGCCGTTGAGCACGCGGCTGCCGGTGGTGCCCGAGCCGAATTCGTCCAGCGCCTGCTTGCCCGCCTCGATCACCTCGGGATCGAAGGTCATCCCCATATAATTATAGGTGCCGAGCAAGATGGTGTGGCGGCCGTTGATGATCGCCTCGGTGGGCGAGAGCACGCGCTCCATCACGATCGCGAAGGGATCGCGCACGCCGGTGGCGAGCAGCGCCTCGCGCTCGGCGATCAGCGGATCGAACTTGGCCAGCAGATCGGGCGCGTGCGGCGCGTCCTCGGGCACGCTCGTGCAGGCCTCGGCCAGGGTGCCGGCGTCGGTCATGCCTTGGCCTTCAGCGTATCGACCGCATCCACCAGCTGGCCCACGGTTTCGATCTGGGCCTGCATGTTCATGGTGATCAGAATGTCGAACTCGTCCTCCACGGCGGCGACGAAGTCCATCACCGTGAGACTGTCCCATTCCAGATCGGTGGCGAAGCGGGTCTGTTCGGCGAGCGGCACGCCCTTCTTGTTGAAGGGCTCGATCAGCTCCGCCACCCGGGCAAAGGTTTGGTCGCGCGTGGTCATGAGGGCCAGTCCTTAAATGCTGCGCGCCGGCTTGCAAAGGGAATGCGGCGTCGATGAGGCGGCGATCAGGCGAGCAGCCCTTCCTCGCGATAGCTTTCGGCGGCGATCGCCAGACCGTCCAGCGTCGCCAGCTGCGGCCGCCAGAGATGCTTGGGCGGGCGCCGCGCCGGATCCGAGACCCAGTCCGGATGCAGCATATAGCCCACCCGATCGGCGGTGAGCTTGGCGTTGGCGCCGCGCAGCAGATGGTCCAGCCGCGCGCCGACATGCATGGCCCAGGCGGGCAGCGGCTGGGCGCGCGCGCGGCGGCCCACCGCATGGCCCAGCGCCTCGGCGAATTCGACATGGCTCCAGCCCTGGGGCCGGCCGTCATCGGGTTCGTAGATCGCCGCCTGCGATTCGTCGTCGGGCAGCACCGCCAGCAGCAGCCGCACCAGATCCTGCGCCGCCACCACGGAGAAGCGGCCGGCCGGCGGCAGCGGCACCAGCCCGCGCCGCGCCCATTTGAACAGGTCCAGCATCTCGCGATCGCCGGGGCCGAAGATCGCCGGCGGCCGGATCATCGTCCAGTCCAGCGCGGAGGCCGCGACGATGGTTTCGGCGCGCGCCTTGGACCAGCCATAGTCGGACAGGCCCGGCTCGCGCGCGGCGAGGCTGGACACATGGACGAAGCGGCGCACGCCGGCGGCGCGGGTGGCTTCGACAATGGCGAGCGTGCCCGCCACATTGCCGAGGCGGAAGCCCTCGCGATCGGCGTTGACCACGCCCGCGACATGCAGCACCGCATCCGCCCCGGCGACGAGCTGCGCGAGCGCCACCGGCTTTTCCAGCGCGCCATAGATCCAGTGCACGCCATCGCGCGGGGGGCGCGGGGCGCGGGTGAGGGCACGCACCACATGGCCCTGCGCCAGCGCCGCATCGATCAGATGCCGGCCGACAAAGCCGGTGCCGCCAGTGATGGCGAGCGTGCGGTGGCGGTTCCTCACAGCAGCACCAGATGATCGCGATGCACCAGCGCGGCGCGCGGCGCGTGGCCCAGCGTCTCCGCCAGCGCGGCCGTGCGCAGCCCGGCGATGCGGCGCGCCTGATCCGCATCATATTCGACCAGGCCGCGCGCCAGGGTGCGCCCGTCGGACACGATATCCACCACGTCGCCCCGCGCGAAGCCGCCTTCGACGCCGATCGCGCCCGCCGGCAACAGGCTCGCGCCCTGGCGCAGCGCCTGAGCGGCGCCGGCATCGATGAGGATGCGGCCCTTGGCGGTCAGCCGGCCCGCGAGCCACGCCTTGCGCGCGGGCGCGCCCGGCCCCGCGGCGAACACGGTGCCGCGCCCGCTCGCCCGGAAGGCGCCGAGCGGATCGGGCCTGCGGCCGCCGATAATGGCGAGATGCGCGCCCGCGGCATGGGCGATGCGCGCCGCCTCGAGCTTGGCGATCATGCCGCCCGATCCCATGCCCGAGGCCGAGCCACGATCGGCCATGGCGAGCGTGGCGGCGTCCAGCACGGCGTCCTCGATCAGCCTGGCCTCGGGATCGACGCCGGGATTGGCGGTGAACAGCCCGTCCACGTCCGAAAGCAGCACCACGCCGCCGGCGCCGGCGGCCTGCGCCACGCGCGCGGCGAGGCGATCATTGTCGCCGAAGCGGATCTCCTCGGTGGCGACGGTGTCATTCTCGTTGACGACGGGCACTACGCCGAGGCTGAGCAGCCGCGCGAAGGTGGCGCTGGCGTTGAGATAGCGGCGGCGGTCCTCGAGATCGTCGAGCGTCAGCAGCATCTGCGCGGCGGTGAGCCCCTCCGCGCCGAGCAGCTCGGCCCAGCAATGCGAGAGCGCGATCTGTCCCGTGGCGGCGGCGGCCTGCGCATCCTCCAGGCTCGCCCGGCCCCCGGCGGGCAGGCCGAGTCGCCGCGCGCCGAGCGCGATCGCGCCGGAGGAGACGAGGATCAGCTTCTGGCCGGCGGCGTGGCGGCGGGCGAGATCGGCCACCACGCCCGCCAGCCACGCGCGCCGCACCTCGCCTTCGGGCGTGACGAGCAGCGCCGAGCCGATCTTGACGACCAGGATCGGGCAGCTCGCGGGGTCGAAAACAGTGGCGCGGGTCATCGCTTCCGAAAGGCTGGTGCGGGGAACAGGGGGCGGCGTCCGCTTAGGCGCTTGCGCGCCTCGTCACAATGGGGACCATCCCGGCTGTGCCTCGCCCTGCGCCATGGCGTCCGCGCCCGGCGCCGGGCCGATCGCCTCGGCGAGATGATCCAGCACCGCGTCCAGCCCTTCGCCCGACGCGCCCGACAGCGGCAGCACCGCCGCGTCGCTCTCCTCGACCAGCGCCGCCAGCAGGAGGGCGCGCGTCTCGGCGTCGATCGCGTCGACCTTGTTGAGCGCGATCAGCTCGGCCTTGTCCTCGAGGCCGGCGCCATAGGCCTCAAGCTCGCCGCGCACTATACGATAGGCCTCGATCGGGTCCTCGCCCGTGGCGTCGACCAGATGAAGCAGCACGCGGCAGCGCTCGATATGGCCGAGAAAGCGATCGCCGATCCCGGCGCCGTCCGCCGCGCCCTCGATCAGGCCGGGAATGTCCGCCACCACGAACTCGCGGTCGCGGTGGCGCACCACGCCGAGCTGCGGGCGGACCGTGGTGAAGGGATAATCGCCCACCTTGGCCTTGGCGTTGGTGACCGCGTTGATGAAGGTGGATTTGCCGGCATTGGGCAGCCCGACCAGCCCGACATCGGCGAGCAGCTTCAGCCGCAGCCACACCCACATTTCCTCGCCGGGCCAGCCGGGGCCGTGCTGGCGGGGGGCGCGGTTGGTCGAGGTCTTGTAGCTCAGATTGCCGCGGCCGCCATCGCCGCCCCGCAGAAACACCTGGCGCTGCCCGGCGACGGTGAAATCGGCCAGCACCGTCTCGCGATCATCGTCGAGCACCTGGGTGCCGACGGGCACCTTGATGACCAGATCCTCGCCGCCCGCGCCGGTGCGGTTCGATCCCGATCCGCCCTTGCCGCGCGGCGCCCGGAAATGCTGAGTGTAGCGGAAATCGATCAGCGTGTTGAGGCCGGCGACCGCTTCGAAGATGATATCGCCGCCCTTGCCGCCATTGCCGCCATCGGGGCCGCCATATTCGATGAACTTCTCGCGCCGGAACGACACCGCCCCAGGGCCGCCCGCCCCCGAACGGATGAAGATCTTGGCCTGATCGAGAAAATGCATGTCTATATGGTCCAGGGCCCGAAGCGACATCGCCCGCGTCCGGCATCCGGCGTGTCCGGATGCCGGCGCATCCGGCATGGCGATGGAGAAGGGCGCGGCCATACGCGATTTCGGCTGCCTTCGCCAGTCCCCTCGGGCGCGCGTCGGGGACCGACGCGTCGACGCGCGGCGGCAGGCCATCGGCGTGCCGCCCGGGCGGCGCCGGCGGCCAGCCGACTAACCGATCGTCACGCCCTGGATCGTCCAGCCATTCTCGTTTTGCTCCAGCGTTACCGTCTCCACCGCATCGGCCCGATTGGCGAAGTGGGTGCGGAACTTGACCACCTCATAGCCATGGGGCGGGGCAGGGAGCGATTGCTCCCCCAGCAGCACGCGTGATCGCACCGCCCCGAGCGGCGTGCGCACCTTTTGCGACACCATGGTCCAGCTCTGGACGGTGTTGAGCGTCTGGAAGCTGCGCCCGGTCATCCGGTAGCTCGAAGTCCAGTCTCCCTGGTCACCCAGTTCGAGGAAATGGCGCGCGGTTGCGATGACGGCGGCGTTCGCCGCGCCCGCAGCCATCGTCTTGTCCGTACCCGTTTCCATCTGCGGCAGCGCGACGAGCGCCAGCAGTCCCAGCATCAGTGCCATGGCCATTCCTCCTGATCCGATCCGACGCGGATGGGAGATCCGCTCGGCCGGGCCATGGCCTGCCCCGTTCGGCGGGGACGGGGCTTCCCCGATTATGCTGTCCCCAAGATTCTGGGGGGGAGGCTCTTCCGCAGCGAAGAGCAGGCGCGCCGCTTCCCGGCTGCTCGGAACCGCCAGCTTGCGCCGCGCCTCGCGCAGCCGCTCGTTGATGGTGTGGACGGAAAGATCGAGGCTGCGCGCGACCGACTTGGCGTCGTGTCCGCGCGCGATCAGGCGCAGCGTCTGCTTCTCACGCTCGGTCAGCGCCTCGATGCCCTGTGTCGCCCGGGTCGTCATGCGGCTCAGGACTAGTTTTGGGGCGCGGCATCAACCACCCCCAAAAACATGTAGTCAGGCCCGCATGGCGGCGCGGATCGGCCCGTGAAGGGAGAAGCGGCGGGGCTCAGGCGGCGTGCGCGTACATCACGCAATCCACATCCTGGCCGCGCACCGCGCTGAAGCGCTTCTCGATCTCGCCCGTCGGCGTGAAGCCGAGCTTGGCGAGCACGCGGCCCGAGGCGGGATTGTCGGTGAAATGGCCCGAGCGCAGCGTGCGCAGCCGCAGCCCGTCGCGCGCCATGGCGACCACGGCGCGGCCGGCCTCGGTGGCGAAGCCGAGGCCCCAGCAGGAGCGGGCGATCCAATAGTCAAGCTCGGCGCCATCGACCCCATGGCGCCGGAGCGCGATGCCGCCGACCAGGCGGGGCCGCCCGAGCGTGCGCACATAGATGAGCAGTTCGGGCAGCTTGCCGTTTTCGGGCGCGCGCGTCAGCCAGGCTTCCGCATCTTCGGGGCGGAAGGGCCAGGGCGCACCGGGGAGCTTGTCGATGATCGCGGCGTCGGCGATCGCTTCATACAGGGCCGGCGCGTCCTCGCGCCAGCCGGGCCGCAGCAGCAGCCGGTCGGTTCGTGCGAACATGAATTCCTTGCCTCTCCTCGCACCGCGACAACGCCTCTACGGACATCTGGTTACGCGCCGGCGACAGAATATTTTCGAGGAGAAACAAAAAGAAAGGGAGACGGGTCACCCCATCTCCCTCATCGTTCCGCAGCTATGCGGGGGCGCGATCCGCCGGTGCGGACGCCCCGCCCGGTCCGTTATTCGGCCGCGAGCGCGACCTGATCGACGGACACGTATTTGCGGCCGAGCTTGCCCTCGTGGAACACCACGCGGCCCTCGCCGAGCGCGAACAGCGTGTGGTCCTTGCCCATGCCGACATTGCGGCCCGGATAGACGCGGGTGCCGCGCTGACGGATGATGATGTTGCCGCCGACGACTTCCTCGCCGCCGAACTTCTTGACGCCGAGGCGACGACCGGCCGAATCGCGACCGTTGCGCGACGAGCCGCCTGCTTTCTTATGTGCCATGTGACTACTCCTTGGCTCTCGCGGCGATCAGGCGTCCGCCGTCGCGGCGGTTTCGGCCTTGGCCTTCTTGCTGGTGTCGCCGACCGACAGGATCTCCAGGATCGTGTGATACTGGCGATGGCCGTTGCGGCGGCGGTAATTGTGACGGCGACGCTTCTTGAAGACGATCACCTTCTCGCCGCGCGCCTGGGCGATGATGCGGGCCGAAACCGACAGGCCGTCGGTGGACTTGGCCTCGCCATCGGCGCCGGCGAACAGCACGTCGCCCAGCGTCACGGTCTCACCGGCCTCGCCGGCGAGCTTCTCGACGACGATCTTGTCTCCGGCGGCGACGCGGTACTGCTTGCCGCCCGTGCGCACGATAGCGAACATGGGTCTCTCTTCACATCTAGATCGGGCCACGCGACGGCAGGGCGGTAACCACCCGGCTCCGCGCGGAAGGCCGGTCCCATAAGGCGCAGGGGCGGGCGAGTCAACGCCGGTGTGGACCGCCCTTGCGCGTCAATGCCGATGTTCGCGCCGCAGCCGGTAGCGGCCGTCGCGAAAGGCTTCGAACAGGCCCTCGATGGCGGGATGCTCGATCGGCTCGTCGCTCGCGTCGGATTCCAGATTCTGCTGGCTGACATAGGCGACATAGCTGCTCTCCGCATTCTCGGCGAGCAGATGGTAGAAGGGCTGTTCCTTGGCGGGGCGGATCTCCTCGGGGATCGCCTGATACCATTCCTCGGTGTTGGCGAAGACGGGATCGATGTCGAAGATGACGCCGCGGAAATCGAGCAGGCGATGCCGCACCACATCGCCCACCGAGAAGCGCGCATGCACCACCTCCGGCGCGGTCAGGAAGACGGGCGGCTGATCGGGCCGGGCGGTGCCGGTGGCGGCGAACTTGTCCATGGCGACAATCTAGGTGCATTTATGCGGCTGGCAAGCACGACCCGCTTGGCAAAGCCGCGCGAGGACGCTAGGAGCGCCGCCTCACGGCCATGGCAGGGCTTCGCCCCGCCAGCGTTTCTCGAGCGGAGAGGTGCCAGAGTGGTCGATTGGGACGGTCTCGAAAACCGTTGTGGGTGCAAGCTCACCGTGGGTTCGAATCCCACCCTCTCCGCCATTTTCTGATCCCGCCTATCCGTCCCCGCCGCTCCCCGGGGCCGATTAGGCGCGCACCCGGTTCGTCGCGATCGGCGCGGGTGCGGGGAGGCGTGGCGGGGCGGGCGCGCTGGCGAGGGCGGTGTCGAGCCGTTCCAGCCACTCCACCAGTTGGGTCCGCGCCGAGGGCGTGAGCAGCAACAGCGTGCTGCGCCCGTCATGCGGATGCGGCACGCGCGCCACCGCGCCGGTCTGCACCAGCCTCTGGATCAGCCGCATCGCGGTGGTGGGCGGCACGCCCGAGATGATGCAGGCGCTGCTTACGCTGACATCGCGCCGTTGCCGCTCGGCGACCAGCAGATCGAGCAGGATCGACAGCGCGGGATCGGCCGCGAGCGATACCGTCAGCAGCCGGGCGAGGCCGCGGCGGGCGCGCAGCAGCGTTTCGGCGATGGCATGGGCCTCCATCGCGCTCAGATCAGCTTGAGCGCGCGCATGCTCGCATGGCCGGTGCGGGCCACGACGAGATGATCGTGCACGTCGATATCGAAGCTGCGGGCGAGCTGGACGATCTCGCGCGTAGCGGCGACGTCCGCCGCGCTCGGCGTGGGATCGCCGCTGGGATGGTTGTGCGCCAGGATCAGCCCCGAGGCGGAGAGTTCCAGCGCCCGCCGCACGATCTCGCGCGGATAGATGGCGAGCCGGGCGACCGTGCCGCGGCTGGTCGGCTCGTCGCGGATCAGCCGGTGGGCGGCGTCGAGATAGAGGACGCGCATCTCCTCGCGCTGCGCATGGCCGATCGCGACGCGCAGATAGGCGAGCAGCGCCTCGCTGGTTCCGATGATCGGCCGGCGGTCCAGCTCGATCGCGGCGAGCCGCCGCACCAGCGCGAAGGCCGCGCGCAGCGCGCGCCCGACGCCGCGGCCGCCGATCGTGTCGAGCCGCTCCTCCGAACTGGCGACGACGGCGGAGAGGCCGCCCAGCTCGGCGAGCAGGGCGGCGGCCCGCTCGGCCGGCCGGTCGAGCCCGGCCGTGCCGAGCAGCTGCGTCAGATGCGCCTGGTCGAGCGCCGCCGGCGCTGGCGGCTCAGCGCCCCCAAGAGGATCGACGCCATCACCGGATAGGCCCAGAGGCCCGTCGTGTGGTAATAGCTCCAGGCCGGAAGCACGGTGCGCAGCATCCGGGTGAGGTGCGCCATCACCATCGCCACGCAGAAGCCGAAGCTCCAGATCGGCCAGAACCTGTCGCTGCGCACCATCAGCACGAAGAAGGTCGCGCAGGTCGCCAGATCGATCAGGAAGGTGATCGGCATCACCGAATACCAGGCCGTCGCGCGGAACTCCGCCGCCACGAAGCTCGCCAGCGACGCCGCCACGACGATCGCCAGACCGGCGCGTTCCGGCCAGCCGCCGGCCCAGAGCGTGTATCCACATACCGCGATCACCGTTGCGACATAGAGGATCTGGTGCGGAAGCGGCATGCGCGACCGAAAGCACGGGCGGTTCCTCCGATCAAGCCGCCTGTGCCTGGCTCCGGGCGCGGGTGGCGACGGGGAGGGGCGCGGCGCCATGCTCGGCGCGCGGGCCGGAATCGCTCTCGCCGAAGGCGCGCGGATCGAGGCCGTGGCGGCGGACAAAGGCCGAGAGATGCTGATGCGTCTCGGCATAGCCATGGCCCACCTCGGACAATTTGGCGATCGCCGCGAGCGCGGGCGAGAGGATCTTCTGCTGGGTCGCGAACGGCACCTTGAGCGACTTGCCGGCGGCGAGGATGTTGGAGATGAGCGCGACGCTCTCTTCCACCTGCGAAAGATGGGCATGCTCGATCGCGCCGAGATCCGCGCCGACGACAAAAGCGATCTGTTCAAGGTCCGACATAGTGCCTCCCGACCGCCTCCGGCGACCGGGGCGGCGTGTTAGTGGATGGCGTTCTGGAGGCTGACCATCGCCCCGGCGAGCACGGTGGCACCCAGCGCGATGGCCAGGCCCCAGGCGGCGCGCTGATACCAGATCAGCTCGTTGAACGGCCTCCGCCGGGTCGGCACGGGCAGCGGCAGCTCGGACGATCGCGGCGCGGACAGCGCCTGATAGGGCGCATGCTCCTCGCGCAGGGCGATGTCCGCCTGTCGCCCCGCCGGCTCGGCGAAGACGGTGCTGTCCTCGTCCCGGCGGGGCGGGGCCGCCACTCCCACAGGCTGGGCCCCCATAATGTGGGAGGGGTCCGCTTCCGCCTCGTGGAGGATGCGCGCGGCGTCGATGCTGCGGCTCACCTCCAGCCGCTCGCGTGCCGCCTTGAGCAGCTGGTTGACGCGATCGGTGGAGATGCCGAGCCGCGTGGCGATCTCGCCCGGCTTGTAATGGGCGTAGAGCAGCCGGAGGCACTGCTTCTGGCGTTCGGTCAGCCGGTCGGTCCGATTCGTGTTCACAGCATGCTGATGCCCGAGAGTGCGGGCCGCTTGAAGCATCGGCGTTTGCGGAGGGAGAAGAGGCGTTCTGAACCGCCTCTGTCCCGAAGCGTGCCAAGCCCGGGCTGGGGCAGCCCAAGCTTTTCTCTGTTTTCGGCCGGACCCGGCTCGCTATCTTGATGTGCTGGACCAGGGATGGCGGAACGCATGGCGGCGAACGGGACAGGGACGGAGCTTCGGACGCGGGCGCGCGCGCCGCGGATCGGGTTCGGAACGCAGGTGCTGCTCGGCATGGCGGCCGGGCTCGCGCTGGGTCTGGCGGTGCGGCTGAGCGGCGCGTCGGGCGAATGGCTGCATCTGATCGGCCAGATCTTCGTCCAGCTGCTCAAGGCGCTGGTGCCGCCGCTGGTGTTTACCGCGATCGTCGCGTCGATCGCGGCGCTGCGCGATCTGGAGAATGCGGCGCGGCTGGTGGCGCACACGCTGGGCTGGTTCGCGCTGACGGCGCTCATCGCCGTCTCGATCGGCATCGCGCTCGGCCTGCTCATCCAGCCCGGGCTCCATGCCGGGGTGGATGCGGCGGCGCTGCACGCTCCCTCCACCACCGGCGCCTGGCTCGATTTCCTCAAAGGGCTGGTGCCGGCGAACATGCTGGGCCTCACCGCCTCGACCAGCCTCGCCAATGGCGAGGCGAGCACCGCGCTCTCGTTCAACGTCCTCCAGATCATCGTCGCGGCGATCGCGATCGGCGCGGCGGCGGTGCGGGTGGGCGAGCCGGGCGCGCCCTTCCTCGCCTTCAACGCCTCCGCGCTCGCCATTTTCCGGCGGCTGCTGCGCTGGGTGCTGGCGCTCACGCCGATCGGCACCGCCGCGCTGATCGGCGACGCGGTGGTGCGCTATGGCTGGGAGGCGCTGTCGGCGCTGGGCGCCTTCGCCGGCGCCATCTATCTCGGCCTCGCGCTGGTGCTGCTCTGTGTCTACCCGCTGCTGCTCGCGCTCAACGGGCTCAACCCGCTGCGCTTCTTCGCCACCGCCTGGCCCGCCATCCAGCTCGGCTTCGTATCGCGCTCCTCGGTGGGGGCGCTGCCCGTCACCGAGACGGTGGTCGAGCGGCTCGGCGTGCCGCGCGCCTATGCGGCCTTCGCCGTGCCGCTGGGCGCCACCACCAAGATGGATGGCTGCGCCGCCATCTATCCCGCCGTCTCCGCCATCTTCGTCGCGCAATTCTTCGGCGTGCCGCTGCATCTGGCGGATTATGGGCTGATCGTCTTCGTCGCGGTGGTCGGCTCGGCCGCCACCGCCGGGCTGACCGGCGCGACGGTGATGCTCACCCTCACCCTGTCGACGCTGGGCCTGCCGCTCGAGGGGGTCGGGCTGCTCCTCGCGATCGATCCGATCCTCGATATGGGGCGTACCGCCGTCAATGTGGCAGGCCAGGCGCTGGTGCCGACGATCGTGGCGCGGCGCGCGGGGCTGCTCGACATGGACCGCTTCGCCGACAGCAAGACGGCCGCGCTCGCGCCGATCTGATCAGCGGCCGAAGCGGCGGCGCAGGCGCGCCCAGAGCGAGGGGGGCGGCGCGTCCTCCTCGGCGCGGGCGAGCTGATCGGCCTTGAGCCGCCTGAGCGAGCGGATCACCTCCGGTCGGGCATGGCCGGCGGTGAGCACGCTGTTCATCGCCAGCTCGACCTCGGCGGCGGAGAGCAGCGCCTCGAAGGCGCAGCCATAGCCATCGGGGGTGAGGCGCGTGATGTGCGCCGCGCGCGCGCCGATGCCGGGAATGCCGACGCTGATCGCCGCGCCCGCCGCGAGCCCCGAAGCGCCGCGCAACAGGCAGCCCGAGCGCGAGATATTGACGACGGTGACGGGGCGCGGCAGTTCCAGCGGCGCGGCGACCGTGCCCGGCCCGTCCAGTTCATACCGTTCCGCGCGCTCGACGCGCACCAGGGCGTTCAGGGGCATAGAGTCGCTCACTCGATCCGCGCCATAATGGCGGCATCGCCTTACCCAAAGCCTAACGCCCCGCGCGCGGACTCGTGCCGCGCCGCGCCGAGGCGGCGGCCTTGCTCCCGCCGGGCGAAACGCCCATGGTCCCGCCGGTGATGCGAAGAGGCTGTTGGTGATCGCGAAGCTGGGCTGGGCGCTGGTCGCCGCAATCGGGGCGGTGGCGCTCGCCATGGTGGCGCGTGGCCGGGGCGAGGCGGTCAACGCCGTCTGGCTGCTGGCGGCGGCGATCGCGGTCTATGCCATCGCCTATCGCTTCTATGCGCGCTTCCTGGCGCGGCGCGTGCTGCGGCTCAACTGCCGGCGGCCGACGCCGGCGCGGCGCCATCCCGATGGGCTGGACTTCGTGCCGACCGACCGGGTGGTGCTGTTCGGCCATCATTTCGCGGCGATCGCCGGGGCGGGGCCGCTGGTGGGGCCGGTGCTGGCGGCGCAGATGGGCTATCTGCCGGGCACCTTGTGGATCCTGGCGGGCGTGGTGCTGGCCGGCGCGGTGCAGGACATGAGCGTGCTCTTCATCTCCATGCGCCGCGACGGGCGCTCGCTGGGCGAGCTGATCCGCATGGAGATGGGCGCGGCGGCGGGCGTGATCGCGCTGGTCGGCGCCTTCATGATCATGGTCATCATCCTGGCGGTGCTCGCGCTGATCGTGGTGCGCGCGCTGGCGGACAGCCCCTGGGGCTTCTTCACCGTCGCCGCCACCATTCCGCTGGCGCTGGCGATGGGCGGCTATTCGCGCTGGCTGCGGCCCGGCCGGATCTTCGAGGTGTCGCTGCTCGGGCTGATCGGCCTCGGCGGCGCGATCCTCTACGGCGCCACTGTGGCCGCCTCGCCGGTGCTGGCGCCGCTGTTCCGCTTCACCCCGGTCCAGCTCTGCTGGATCCTGATCGGCTATGGCGCGGTGGCGGCGATGCTGCCGGTGTGGCTGCTGCTGGCGCCGCGCGATTATCTGTCCACCTTCCTCAAGATCGGCGCGATCCTGGCGCTGGCGATCGGCATCGTGCTGCTGGCGCCGCCGCTGCGGATGCCGGCGCACACCGCTTTCGCGGCGAGCGGCGCCGGGCCGGTCTGGGCCGGGCCGCTCTTTCCCTTCCTGTTCATCACCATCGCCTGCGGCGCCGTGTCGGGCTTCCACGCGCTCATCGCCAGCGGCACCACGCCCAAGCTGATCGCCAGCGAGGGCGATGTGCGGCTGATCGGCTATGGCGCGATGCTGATGGAGAGTTTTGTCGCGATCATGGCCTTGATCGCGGCCTCGATCATCGATCCCGGCATCTATTTCGTCATGAACAGCCCGGCGGCGCTGCTCGGCGGCGATGCCGCGCACGCGGCGGCGGCGGTGACGGCGCTCGGCTTTCCCGTCAGCGCCGAGCAGATCGCGGCGACCGCGCGCGACGTGGGCGAACAGTCGATCATCGCGCGCGCCGGTGGCGCGCCGACGCTGGCGGTGGGCATGGCGCAGATCTTTAGCCGCCTGCTGGGGGGCAAGGCGATGATGGCCTTCTGGTATCATTTCGCCATCCTGTTCGAGGCGCTGTTCATCCTCACCGCGGTCGATGCCGGCACGCGGGCCGGGCGGTTCATGCTGCAGGATCTGATCGGCCTCGCATTCCCCGGCTTCCGCAACGCCACCAGCCTCGGCCCGGCGCTGGCGGGCACGATCGTCTGCGTCGGCGCCTGGGGCTTCTTCCTCTATCAGGGGGTGACCGATCCGCTCGGCGGAGTGAACACGCTGTGGCCGCTGTTCGGCATCTCCAACCAGATGCTGGCGGCCGTGGCGCTGCTGCTGGCGACGGTGGTGCTGTTCCGGCTGAAGCGGGCGCGCTTCGCCTGGGTCACCATCCTGCCCGCGACGTGGCTGATGCTCTGCACCGTCACCGCCAGCCTGATGAAGATCGCCTCGCCCGATCCGAAGATCGGCTTTCTCGCCCATGCGCGGCGCTTCGCGGCGGCGGCGGCGCGGGGCGAGGTGCTGGCGCCCGCGCACTCGCTGGGCGAAGTGCGCAGGATCGTGCTCAACGACCGGATCGACGCGGCGCTCTGCCTGGTCTTCCTGCTGGTGGTGCTGGCGATCGCGGTGCTGGCGGCGGCGCGCTGCCGCGCGGCGCTGCGGCTTTCCGGGCCGTCCGTCACCGAGATACCGCCCGCGCTGGCGGCGGCCGAATGAGCTGGTGGCAGCGCCTCGCCGCGATGGCGCGGCTGATGGTCGGCCTGCCTGATTATGACGCCTATCGCGCGCACATGGCGCAGCACCATCCGGATCGCGCGGTGATGAGCGAGCGCGACTTCTTCCGCGATCGCCAGCGCGCGCGCTATGGCGGCGGGGGCGGGCGCTGCTGCTGAGGCGGGCTGGCCAGCGCGGGGGGCGGCTGCTATAGCCGCGCCATCGTCCACCCGCACGAGGAGAGGCCGCGATGCGTACCCATATGCCGATCCCGCTGCCCTCCGGCGGGGGCGCCCCGCGCGCCTGACCCTCCGGCGACCCGCCCGTTCGGGCGCGGCTTCGCCCTTTTTCTTGCCTCATAGGGAGTGCGCGGGCCCTGTCCGCGCCAGAGGACCATGGACGACGAGGATCTGGATCTGACGGGCGCCAAGCGCGCCGATGCGGGCGCGATGCGGCTCGTCTTCGCCTTCACCTTCCGCCGCTGGGCGCGGCACTGGCCGCTGGCGGCGGCGATCGCGGCGGCGATGACGCTGGCGACCGTCACCGAGATCGTGGTGCCCGTCTATGCGGGTCGGATGATCGACGCGCTCGCCGATCACGGCGCCGGCCGCGCCGCCGCGCTGCACGCCTTCACCATGATCGTCGCGCTGGGCGGGGCGATGGTGGTGCTGCGGCAACTCGCCTGGTGGGGCGTGGTGCCGTTCACGCTCGCCATCATGAGCCAGATGACGCGCGATGCCTTTCATCGCGTCCAGCGGCTCTCCACCGATTGGCACGCCAACAGCTTCTCCGGCTCGGTGGTGCGCAAGATCACCCGCGGCATGTGGGCGATGGACACGCTGGACGATGTGCTGCTGCTCGCGCTGCTTCCCGCCCTGGTGGTGCTGGCGGGCTCGATGCTGCTGCTCGCCGCGCATTGGCCGCTGCTCGGGCTGGTGATGGGGCTGGGCGCGATCGCCTATGTGGTGCTGACGGTGATGCTCGCCACCCGCGTGGTGGCGCCGGCGTCGCGCCTGTCCAACCAGTGGGACACGCGCATCGGCGGCGCGCTGGCCGATGCGATCGGCACCAATGCCGTGGTCAAGGCCTTTGGCGGCGAGGCGCGCGAGGATGCGCGGCTGGCGCGGATCGTGGAGAAATGGCGGCGGCGCACGGCGCGGACCTGGATGCGCCACACTTGGAGCGGCGGCGCGCAGCTCGCGCTGCTGTGGCTGGTGCGCGCGGCGGTGACGGGCACCGCGCTATGGCTGTGGTGGCAGGGCCAGGCGAGCGCGGGCGACATCGCCTATGTTCTCACCGCCTATCTGGTGGTGCACGGCTATCTGCGCGAGATCGGACAATATGTGCACCAGCTCCAGCGCTCGGTGAACGAGATGGAGGAGATGGTGAAGCTGCTCGACGAGCCGCTCGCCATCGCCGATGCGGCCGATGCGCGGCCGATCCGCATCGATCACGGCGCGATCCGCTTCGATCATGTCGATTTCCGCTACGGCAGCCATATTACGCCGCTGTTCGAGGATCTCGATGTCAGCATCGCGGCGGGCGAGCGGGTCGGGCTGGTCGGCCGCTCGGGCTCGGGCAAGACCAGCTTCGTCAAGCTCATCCAGCGCCTGTACGACGTGACGGGCGGCGCGGTGCGGATCGACGGCCAGGATGTGCGCCGCGCCACGCAGGAGTCGCTGCGCCGGCAGATCGCCATCGTCCCGCAGGAGCCGATCCTGTTCCACCGCAGCCTGGCCGAGAATATCGGCTATGCGCGGCCGGACGCGACGCGCGCCGAGATCGAGCAGGCGGCGCGGCTCGCCAATGCGCATGAGTTCATCGCCCGCCTGCCGCGCGGCTATGGCACGCTGGTCGGCGAGCGCGGGGTCAAGCTTTCGGGCGGCGAGCGCCAGCGCGTCGCGATCGCGCGCGCCTTCCTGGCCGATGCGCCGATCCTGATCCTTGACGAGGCGACCTCAAGCCTGGACTCGGAATCGGAGATGCTGATCGCGCAGGCGATGGACCGGCTGATGGCGGGTCGCACCGCGCTGGTGATCGCGCACCGCCTGTCGACGGTGCGCACGCTGGACCGCATCCTCGTCTTCGATGGCGGCCGCATCCGCGAGGAGGGCAGCCACGAAGCCTTGCTGGCGCGCCCCGATGGCCTCTACCGCCGCCTGTTCGAGCGGCAGGCGGGCGAAGGGGCGGGCGTGGTGCGGGTCTAGTCTCCGCGCCACGCCCTTGCCGCGGCTAGAGCGGCCGGTGGAGCGTGACGTGCCCGTCCTTTTGCAGCTCGGCGATGGCGCGCTTCACCTGCTGGCTGTCGCCGCGCGGCAGGATCAGCACGGCATCCTCGGTGGCGACGATGATGAGATTCTGCACGCCCACCGCCGCCACCACCGGGCCTTCCGAGCGGATCAGGCAGTTGCGCGTGTCGAGCGCGATCACGTCGCCATGGCTGGCATTGCCGGCATTGTCCTTGCGCGCCAGCTCGTGCAGCGCGTCCCAGCTGCCGACATCGGACCAGCCCATCTCGACCGGCACGACCGCCACCCGATCGGCCTTCTCCATCACCGCATAGTCGATCGAGTCGGCGGGCGAGCGACCAAAGGCGACCGGATCGGGGTGGAGGCGCTGATTGTCCCGCCGCGCCTGGGCGACCGCCTCGCGCGCGGCGATCGCCATGGCGGGGGCTTGGGTTTCGAGCGCTTCGATGAAGGCGCCGGCGGTGAACAGGAAGATGCCGCCATTCCAGCTGTAGCAGCCCTGGTCGAGATAGGATTGGGCGGTCGCCAGATCGGGCTTTTCGACAAAGCGCTCCACCCGGTGCACGCCGGGCGCCAGCTCGTCGCCCCGACAGATATAGCCATAGCCCGTTTCGGGGGCGTGGGCGGCGATGCCGAACGTGATCATCCAGCCCTGGTCCACCAGCGGGCGGGCGCGGCGGATCGCGGCATGGAAGGCGGCGACATCGCTGATGACATGGTCGCTCGGCATAACCAGCAGCGTCGCGTCCGGCGCGGCGGCGAAGGCGGCGAGCGCGATCGCCGGCGCGGTGTTGCGCGCGGACGGTTCGAGGATGATCAGCCCGTCCGGCTGGTCCGCGGCGGCGAGCTGCTGCTCGATCTCCTCGGCATGGGCGGCATTGGCGACGATGATCGGCGCGCCGAAGCCGTCGCCCGTCGCGCGCGCGACGGTGAGCTGCAACATGGTCTGGTCGGCGGTGAGCGGCAGCAATTGCTTGGGCCTGCCCGAGCGGGACAGCGGCCAGAGCCGCGTGCCCGAGCCACCGGACAGAATGACAGGCGTGATCAAGGAACCCTCCGAGCGAAACTAACGTATCTTAACAGGCCGCGCGGAAGAGAGTTGCGCCGGCCTGCCGCCTCTCGCCTATTTCATCCCGGATTCAAAGATCGGGCAGCGTCTGGTCGGCCTCTCCCCAGCCGCGCAGCTCGGCGCCGGCGGCGCGGGCGAGCAGGGTCTCGGCATCCTCGACGGTGAAGGGCTGGGCGTCGGGCAAGGTCGCCAGCTCCCGCCAGCTCACCGGCGCCGCGACGGTCGCGCGATCGCGCGAGCGCGCGGAATAGGGCAGCACGGCGGTGGCGCCGCGTTCGTTGCGCAGCCAATCCACGAAGATGCGGCCGCGCCGCTCGATCTTGCGCATATTGGCGGTGAAGCGGCGCGGATGCGCCTCCGCCACGGCCCGGGCGAAGCGGCTGGCGAAATCCTTCACCGCCGGCCAGTCGCGCCCGCGATCGAGCGGAACGACGACATGCACGCCCTTGCCGCCGGAGACGAGGGGGAAGCTGCGCAGTCCCATTTCGCCGAGCAGATCGTGCAGCTGGTGCGCCGCCGACGCCACCTCGGAAAAGCCGAGCCCCTCGTCGGGATCGAGATCGAAGACGAGCCGATCGGGATGTTCGACATCGTCGGCCGGCGCGCCCCAGCCGTGGAATTCGATCGTCCCCATCTGCACACAGGTGAGCAGGCCGCGGCCATCCGGGATGACGAGATATTGCTCCTCGCCGCCCTTCTTCTCGCGAATGGCGACATGGCCGACGGCGTCGCCGAAGCTGCCGGCGTCATGCTTCTGGAAGAAGCAGTGCTTGGCGCGGCCCTGCGGGCAGCGGACAAGGCTGACCGGGCGGTTGCCGACCCAGCGCAGCATCGGCTCGGCGAGCGCGGCGTAATAGGCGGCCAGCGCGCCCTTGGTGGTGCCGCTGCCGGCGAAGATCACCCGCTCGGGATGGCTGATCTCGACCCCGAAACGGCCGTTCGCGCCGCCTGGCGCGGCGGCGGGGCGCTCGGCGACCACCTCCTCGGCGCGCTTGTCCTCGCGCAGGCCGATGAAGCTGGCGTGGCGCACCACCGCCTCGGCGGTGAATTCGGCGAAGGCGATCTCCGCCACCAGCGCGGGCTCCACCCAGATTACGCCGCGCGCGGCGGCGCGCGGCACCGGCGCGGCGGGCGTGGCGCGGCGGAGCGGGGCGAGCCGCTGGATCAGATCGGCGCGGGTGGCGGCGGTGAAGCCGGTGCCGACGCGCCCGGCATAGCGCAGCGCATCGCTCTCGCGCACGCCCACCAGCAGCGAGCGGAGATCGCGACCCGCCTTGTCGCTCTCGGTATAGCCGATCAGGATGAATTCCTGGCGCTGGATGCACTTCACCTTCAGCCAGGCGCGGCTGCGCGCGCCGCGATAGGGGGCGTGCGCGGCCTTTGCGACGATCCCCTCATAGCCATCCGCGCAGAGCTGGCGGAACAGCGCCTCGCCGCCGCTCTCGACATGCTCGGTATAGTGGATCGGCGGGGACACGCCTTCGAGCAGATGCGAAAGCCGCGCCTTGCGGTCCAGCGTCGAGAGGCTGGTCAGATCCTCGCCGCCCTCCTCGAGAAGATCGAAGGCGAAATAATGGAGCGGGCCGCCTTCGGTGAGCGCCGCCTGCAGCGCCGAGAAGCTGGGCCGGCCGTTGCGATCGAGCGCCACCACCTCGCCGTCGATCAGCGCGCCGCCGGGCGCGAGGCCGCGCGCCGCCGCGACGATCGGCGCGAACCGGTCGCTCCAGTCCAGACCGTGGCGCGTATAGGCGCGCGCCGCGCCGCCGCCGATCGCCAGCAGCGCGCGATAGCCATCGAATTTGACTTCGTGGATCCACCCACTGCCGGACGGCACCGCATCCACCAGCGTCGCGAGCTGGACGGGCCGAAAGGCGGGCGGATGCGCCCGGGCGGCGGCGGCGCGCCGCTTCGGCGTCCGGGCGGCCTTGGCCGCTGGCGACCGCGCCTTGCGCTCTGGCCTGGCGCCGTGCGTCTCGGCGCCGTTTTGCCACACGGCATCGGCGTCGCGCGCGATCTCGGCCATGGTGCGGCCGGTGGCGACGCTGGTCAGCCCCGTCTCGACGAGCATGTCGCCGCTTTGCGCGGCTTCGTCCTGCACCTTGCGGAGGAGCCAATTCTCGCGCTTTTCGCCCGGGCGCGGCTTGAGCCGCACGAGCAGCCATTCGCCCTGCATGCGCTCGCCATGCAGCCGGACATGGACATGGCCCTGTTCGAGCGTCTTGGCCGGATCCTTGCCGCCCACCGGCTCCCAGCGGCCGCGATCCCAGAGCATGACGGTGCCGCCGCCATATTCGCCCTTGGGGATGCTGCCCTCGAACGTGGCATAGGCGAGCGGATGATCCTCGGTGCGGACCGCCAGCCTTTTGTCGGCGGGATCGGGGCTGGGGCCGCGCGTCACCGCCCAGCTCTTCAGCACGCCATCCATCTCCAGCCGGAAATCCCAGTGAAGGCGCGTGGCATCGTGTTTCTGGACGAGGAACTGATGGCCGCCGCCCGCGGCGGCTTCACCGCGCGGCTCGCGGGTGCGGCCGAAATCCCGCTTCGCATTGTAGGAGGCGAGCGGATCGGCCTTGGCCATCAGGCGCTCTTCTTGGCCGGACGGCGCGCGGCCGGCTTGGCGGGGGCGGCCTTGGCCGGGGCTTTGGCGGTGGCCTTGGCCGGCGGCTTGGCGCCGGCGGCGCGGCTCTTGGTCGCGCGCGGGGATGCGCCGGCGGCGTCCTTTGGCTCGGCGCCCGGCTTGTCGAGCGATTTGCGCAGCGCCGCCATGAGATCGATGACGTTGGAGCCGCCGCGCGCGGGCGCCTCTTCCTCGGCCACCTCCACCTTGCCCGTCTTGGAGCGGCGCTTGCGCGCGATCAGATCGCGCAGCGCATCGACATAGCGATCATGGAATTCGGCGGCGTCGAACCGGCCGCTCTTCTTCTCGATCAGCGATGTCGCGAGATCGAGCAGATCCTCGTCGGGGGTGATGTCAGCGATCTCGCGGAAATAGCTCTGCGCCTTGTTCACCTCGTCGGCGTAGCGCAGCGTCTCCATCACCAGCCCGCGGCCGCACGGCTTGAGGCTGACGACATATTCGCGCCCGCGCAGCGCGAGCTGGCCGAGGCCCACCTTGCGCGTGCGGCGCAGCGCCTCGCGCAGGACGACAAAGGCCTCCTCGGCGAGATCGTCGGCGGGCACGACATAATAGGGCTTGTCGTAATAGATGGCGTCGACCTCATGCGCGTCGACAAATTGGGTCAGCTCGAGCGTCTTCTTGCTCTCCAGCTTGACGCCCTCGATTTCCTCTTCCTCGAGAAGGACATAGTGGCCCTTCTCATATTCGAAGCCCTTGACGATCTCGGCCGGATCGACCGGGCCGATGCCGTCGACCACCTTCTCGTAATGGATGCGCTTGCCCGAGGGCTCGTGGATTTGGCGGAAGGCGATGGTGGCGCCGCTGCGCGTGGCCGAATAGATCTCGACCGGGATCGAGACAAGCGCCAGCCGGATCTGTCCTTGCCAATAGGCGCGCGCCGCCATCGAACCGCTCCCATGCTACCGGAGCACATCAAAGCGGCAGCGAGCGACGGGTTCCGCCCGCCGCCCGCGCACGGCCATCCGGCGCCTAGGCGCTCGGGTGCAGCGCCATGCGATCCACGTCCTTCTGCGTCTCCATCGTCTCGTCGGACTTGGCGGTCCGCGCCAGCGCGTCGCGCACGCCTTGGGCATAGGCCGGATCGATCTTCTCGAAATGGCCGAGCTGCCGCGCGATGATGAAGTCCGGCACGCCATGCATCGCCTGGGCGAGATTGGTGTACAGCCGCGCCTTCTCGGCATCGCTGAACAGCTGCCACAGGGCGCGGGGCTGCTTGAAATCCTCGTTGCCCTCGCGGTGATCGTAGCGCCGCGCGACGCCTTCCACCTTGAGCGGCGGCTCGAGATAGGAGGGATCCTCCACCGGGCCGTTGAAGCTGTTGGGCTCGTAATAGGCGTCGGGATTGTCATTGTCGGAGAAGAAGCGGTTCAGCCCGTCCTTGTGATAGGTATGGACCGGCGCCTTGGGCCGGTTGACGGGCAGCGCCTCATAATGCGCGCCGAGCCGGTGGCGATGCGCATCGGCATAGGACCAGATCCGCGCCTGGAGCATCTTGTCCGGCGAGAAGCTGATGCCCTTGACGATGTTGGACGGCGAGAAGGCCGCCTGCTCGATCTCGGCGAAATAATTCTCGGGATTGCGGTTGAGGTCGATCTCGCCGACTTCTATCAGCGGGAAATCCTTGTGCGGCCACACCTTGGTGAGGTCGAACGGATTGAAATCCACCTGTTCGGCCTGCGCCTGCGTCATCACCTGCACGAAGAAGGTCCATTTGGGGAAACGGCCTTCATGGATCGCGCCGAACAATTCCTCCTGATAGCTTTCGCGGGTCCGCCCGATCACCTCCGAGGCTTCGGCATTGCTGTAATGCTTGTGGCCCTGCTGGGTCTTGAAGTGGAACTTGCACCAGTAGCGCTCGCCCGCATCGTTCCAGAAGGAGAAGGTGTGGCTGCC